>CAYVGR010000189.1:0-5379 GCA_964450065.1 uncultured Prevotella sp.
ATGCAAAGATAACAAAATGATTCCATTAAACCTTCCCTCTTTTGATATAAAATTACAAGGAACACGCGAGCATCCGCGCATCTTCGACATTTTACGAAAGCAATATATTGCGCTCACTCCCGAGGAGTGGGTGCGTCAAAGTTTCATCCATTATCTTATAGAACACCTTGGCTATCCGGCTGCTCTTCTCGCAAACGAGATCAGTCTTCAGGTCGGGCAAAAGCAACTGCGTGCCGACAGCGTGCTCTTCGACCAGTCACTGAAACCTCGCATGATTATAGAATACAAGGCTCCGACTATTGAAATCACGCAAAAAGTATTCGACCAAATTTCAGCATATAACCTATTGCTTCATGCCGACTATCTTATCGTATCCAATGGTATGAAACACTACTGTTGCAAAATGGATTATGAGGGTAAAAAATATTTATTCCTTGACCACATCCCAAGGTATGAAGAAATTTGACAATTTGCTTCACTCGTCAACGATTCTCTCCTCCTCTATACACAGCAACGAGGCTTGCTCCATCCGGAACAAGTCTCGTTACCATATTCGTAATATTTCAAACTGAAATTCTATCTATTCCAAAATAGAACAATTAGTCTACAGCACTATATCCTCTCGTGCTGTTGTCCTGCAATATATCCCTCAGACTCATCTCAACATACTCACCACCTTGGTGTGCGGTTGGATCCGGGTGATGAGGAACATCCTCTTCATAATGGAATCCTTTGTAGTTCAACTCAGCAACTCCCCAGAGTATCACCGCAACTATGAGAAAAGCTATAAAAGCAACGGCTATGTTCATAATGAATACGTATTTTATTGATTATCGTTGCAAAGTTAGCAATTTTTCAGCAGAAAGGAAACAAACAAAGATTATTTTGTATATTTGCATCATGTATATGTATTTACCCCAACTCAAACGGCTATACTGCCACATTAATATATAAAATAGACTATTATGGCCAAATTAGGCAGATGGATTGGTGGCGTTCTTGGTTTTATTGTCACCGGAAGCCCCCTCGGTGCATTGGCAGGTTATGCCTTAGGCTCATTGTTTGAGCCTGATTCTGACCATGACAATACACGTTTCGACGACAACTTTCAGAACAATGCAGGATACTCCCAGCGTCAATATGGTTATCAGCCAAACAATCCTTACAGCAGTCAACGCAACGACTTCCTCTTTTCGCTTCTCGTTTTAGCCTCATACATCATCCGTGCCGACAGCAAGGTGATGCACTCCGAGATGAACCTCATGCGCCAATGGCTCCGCACCAACTTTGGCGAAAGCAGTGTTGCAGAAGGCGAACAGGTCATGCTCAAGCTCTTCGAACAGCAAAAGAGATTAGGCAACACTGTATATCGCAGTGCCGTCATGTCCAGCTGCACACAGATCAGGCAACACATGCCCTATGGACAACGCCTCCAGCTTCTCAATTTTCTTGTTTTGCTTGCGCAGGCCGACGGCGTCGTAGTTGCCGCCGAAGTCGATGCTTTACGGGAATGTACCTTGCATCTTGGACTTAGTGAGGCCGACCTCAGCTCCATGCTCAACCTCCAGGAAGCAGACACAAGTCTCGATGCAGCCTATAAAGTGCTGGGCATTGCTCCCTCAGCCTCCGACAGAGAAGTTAAGGCTGCCTATCGCAAACTGGCCCTACAACACCATCCCGACAAGGTTTCGGCTCTTGGGGAAGATGTGCGCAGAGCTGCCGAAAAGAAATTTCAGGAAATAAATGCGGCAAAAGAAACCGTATGGAAAGCACGCGGAATGTAGTCCACAGTCCTTTCAACCTCATCAGTGAATAACAAAATCCCTCACCATTCCATATCAGGACGATGAGGGATTCTTGCTGCCATACCTTTTCAAGGCAATCGGCTCACAATTTCCTTATGCATTGTCGGCATCTGTCTTTGCGTCTGTTTTCTTCGTACGTCGAGTTGTACGCTTGCGCTTTGGCTTCTTCTCAACCGGTTCTTCCGGTTTGATACCGGCCAACTCTGGATCGATAAGAATGCGCCCGCAATATTCACAAACAATAATTTTCTTGTGCATCTTGATATCAAGCTGACGCTGTGGCGGAATCTTATTGAAGCATCCACCACATGCATCACGCTGCACATATACCAGTCCCAAGCCGTTGCGCGCACCCTTGCGAATGCGCTTGAAACTGTCGAGCAGACGAGGTTCAATCTTGTCTTCCAACTCTACGGCTGTGGCTTTCAGTTGCTCTTCCTCCTCACGGGTTTCCTGCATAATTTCGGACAACTCCTCGCGCTTGTGGTCCAAGTCCTTCTGGCGTTCGTTGATAATCTCTTGCGTATTGGCCAGCTCTTCCTCACGCTCAGACACTTTCACCGTAGCCTCTTTGATTTTCTTGTTACAAAGCTCAATCTCAAGAGTCTGGAACTCAATTTCCTTGCTCAATATATCGTATTCACGATTATTTCTTACATCATCCAGCTGAGCCTTATAGCGTTCCACACTCGACAATGCCACCTCGATATCATTGCGTTTCTGCGCAATGGCTGAGCGGAAATCCTCAATTTCATTCTCAATCCTATTGAAACGTGTCGTCAGTCCTTCGATCTCGTCCTCGAGATCTTCTACTTCCAACGGAAGCTCACCGCGCAATGCTCGCTTCTCATCTATTGACGACAAAGCGGTCTGCAACTTATAAAGTGTAGACAACTTCTCTTCAACCGACAAATTTTTAGGGTCTTTCTTTGCCATAATATTATAATGTGTTTAAAAATTACAAGTAAATAATCGGATTCGTATTGGTCTTCGTCAAATAACATTTTACCCCGGGGCATTCTCTCTCGATAATATCTCGGAATACCTCGTTGGTAAATTGCTCACTCTGGTAATGCCCAATCGTCGCAATCTGTATCTTCTGGTCGTGCCCAAAATAATCGTGATAATGCATCTCGCCCGTTACAAAGGCATCGGCCTTTTGAGCTATTGCCTCCGAAAGAAGAAATGCTCCCGAACCACCACAAAGTGCCACCGACTTGATTTCCCGTCTCAGCAACTGGTTGGCCATCACACACTCCACATTGAACACACGTTTCAGCATGATGATAAAATCGTCGGCTGCCATCGGCTCCTTAAACTCGCCTATCACACCTTCTCCACCTTCTACCATCACCGGAGCCTTATGCTCACCTTCCGCCGGCACTTCTACCGTCTGCTCTTTTCCAAAGAAACGCAGGCTGCCAAGCCCCATTTTTTCTGCTATCTTATGATTCACACCCCCCTTTGCACTATCCATATTGGTATGCATGGAAACGATCGTCACATGATTCTCAATGGCCTTCATCACCGTGCGCTGCACCTCGTCCTCGCCAACAATTCTCGCCAACTTATGAAAGATGAGCGGATGGTGAGACACAATGAGGTTACACCCCAAGCCAATAGCTTCGTCCACTATTTGCTCGGTCACGTCAAGACACAACAAAGCCCCTGAGACTTCCGCTTCTGTTAATCCTATCTGCAAGCCGGCATTGTCGAATCCAGCCTGCAGGGGCAGAGGCGCGAAACGTTCAAGGGCATTCACCACTTCTTTTATTCTCACGCTAATTACGTTTTGGGTACAAAGATAATAAATATAACAGAGATAAAGAAACACACCGGAGTCTCTTTTAGTTTGTTTAACAAACTTCCGCTCACACCGGCACCCCTGATACACAAGACCCGCATATAGTTACGAGCCAGAATACTGCCATCTCGTATCAAATAAACTTAAAAATACAGCATACAAAGGGTAGTTTCCAACAAAGACTTAGCATCGCACAAGAAGCAGAAACTGACATGTAGATTCTGCACGATCACAATTTTGCTTCTTCCGAAACAAGATGAAAACTTATGACAAACGCGTGCGCATACGTCGCGTATTTGAAAACAACAAAGACTTTGCCCGAAATACGCCAAAAATAACGTTTTTCATAACTTCCACAACATCAGCAGATTACAAAAATACAACAAAATCCACACTGTTACAACTGTAAAATCATGGTGTCATCAAGGCTTAATCACACCGCGAGTAAAGCTTGTTGAACAAGCGACTAAGGCTTTTTCACCACGCGATTGAGTTCTCTTCGCAAAGCGAACAGCATCTAATCGCGAATATAACAGAATTGCGAGTCATGAAAAAAAAGATTTTGAAGCTCAAAACATAGCGTTTTTTGTTCTGGTTGATCCAAAAACAACAACATGATTTTAGTGAAGTTTTATTGACATTTTTACTCCTCGACATTAACATCCTAAAGGTGTAAAAACCAAAACATGGGACAAGAACGCCAGCCCGTCCCGACATATCATATCATGGGCAACAACACAAACGCCCCCTACTCCAGCGGCTCCTCGCTCTTGCCAAACTCGGGATCGATTTTCACAAAGCCAGCCAATACAAACATCACCACGCACAAGATCAGCGTGAAAACAAAGAAATGACGATAGCCCATTGACTCTTGTAAGGCTCCGGCCACAATGCCCGGAAGCATCATCGACAGAAACATCATGGCCGACGCCAGCGCATAATGACTGGTCTTGAACTCGCCCCTGCTGTAATATATAAGGAAGAGCATATAGGCTGTTAGTCCAAAACCATAACCAAACTGCTCGGCAAACACACATGTACTGATAACCACAAGGCTTGACGGCAGCGTGTAGCTCAGAAACACATATACCAGTTCGGGCAGCGCGAAAGCCAACACCATAGGCCAGAGCCACTTTTTCAGACCGTCGCGACTGGCCAGCCACCCGCCCAAAAGTCCGCCACAGGCTATGCCGATAATGCCCACCGTGCCCTGCACCAGGCCGTATTCCTGGGGCGAAAGTCCCAGTCCGCCATTATGTCCGGCATCGATAAGAAACAGCTCGGACACCTTAGACAACAGGCCTTCGGGCATACGAAACAGCATGATAAACAGCACAGCAAACACCACATGGTCTTTGGTGAAAAACGTACGGAAAGTTTCTACAAAACCACTCCATATCGTGCGGCCGTCCACATACTTGTGCTCTATATCCTCCTTGGCATATGGCAGCGAATAATTATGCCACAACCATAAACATAGAAAAATACCCATCATACCATAGAACAATAAGCTCCACGAGTAGGAAATACTGTTACGGAAGACCACCTGCAAGTTCCCGGCCACCATCACCAATATGCCTTGTCCGAAGATAGTGGCAAAGCGGTCGAATAAAGTGCGCACCCCCATAAACTCTGCTTGCTGATGGGGGTTGAGCCCAAGCATATAGAACCCATCGGCCGCCACACAATGACTGGCTCCGGCAAAGGCCATGATCCAAAAGAAAAACAATGAGCCTTGCAGCCACAAGGCCGTCGGTATGGTAAAAGCCA
>CAYVGR010000190.1:0-5368 GCA_964450065.1 uncultured Prevotella sp.
TACTGTCTGAACGAAAGTAGGCATTACCCAAGTTATAATAAATTTCTGCTGACTTTCCTTGCTTCAGCAAGTTTTTGTAGGTGGCTATTGCATGTTGGTAATCGCCCCTTTTATAGGCATTATCAGCATCTTGCTTTGTAACAGCCAAGGAAGTTCGGGGTATGCAGAGCAACACGAACATTATGAGGAAAAGCCTCGTAAGAAGCCCTTCTTTTATATTATAATGGTATCCTATCATAGCTTTCGCCTCCTTTTCATTACCTCTTCTATCTCTGTTATCACATTGGCAGCCGTGGTATAGGTCTTTTCCATATTACCGGCTGCATCTCCCGGGGCATAGCGTTCGTACTCGCAAGTATCGAGAGCCGACAAGAACTTGTCGACGATTTCATAACGAACTTCGTATCGCTTGAAAGCATCAGCAATGTTTTCGCGCGAAAGTTTCTCAACCGGCATATTCAGTTTGTATCCCGCATAATCCCAAAGGGCACGCAAAACCTCATCGAAGAAAGCTTCGCTCCGTCCCTGTTGCATCAGCTGGTTGGCCTTCCTCAGGCGTTTGCGGGCTATCTTGTCTGCTTTCTTTCGACGCATATTGATGACATCAGCATGGTTCATGGCACGTTTGCGGAAAAGTATCAACAAAATGACAAAAGCCAACAACGGTAACAAGAGACTTATCCAATACACGGTACTGCCCACAAATTGCCTGTTGGTGGCATTGCGTCTGACAGCTCCCAACTTGATATTCCGAATATCATTATCCCGGGGAGTGTCATAGCTCGAACTTGAATTTCGTCCACTCCCCTTGTCAACAGTGATATTTATCGGCTTAGTCCGGGCAGTCTTATAACCTTTGCTCTTAACATCAAAATATACCAATTCGACAGCCGGAATCGTAAATTTGCCTTGCGAACGGGGCACAAAGAGAATGTCGTAAACCATGTTTCCCTCCACACCATTGACCGTAAGCTTGGTCTTGTCGGTTATCTTCGGATCGTATTTATCAAAATTCTTAGGCAAATTTATCTCCGGAAGCTTCACCAGCTTGAGGTTTCCTGTACCACTGATCACTACACGCATGGTAATGGGATCGCCTGCTTTGACCTTGGTTTGACTTAGCTGTGATGAGATGTTGAAACTGCCCACTCCTCCCGAAAAATTAGTGGGCTTGGCGGGTAAAGGATCTACTTGTATTGTCAGTCCCGGCGCTTGTATGTTGCGCTTGACCTCCACATATCCTGAACCTCCATTGAAAAATGCTTCAAAGGGGTCTACCGCACGATTCTGTTGCACCACGATGCCCCTGAATGTAATGCTCGGCACATCGAGTTTTCCCGTCATCTGTGGGTACATCACATATTGGCTCCACGTCACTGTACGATATGGTCGTCCGTTTATGCGTTCCACCTTGAAACTCTTCTGTTGCGGCAAGGGCACTTCTTGCGTATGAAAGCCGGTCAGGTCGGGCATTTTTCCCTCCAACTGAGTGAGGTCTACAAGGGTATAGACCTTATAGGTGAGCAATACTGGTTCCTGCTCGTACACACGACGTTTATTAGCCGACACTTTGATAAACAGGTCTTGTCCGGATATCCTCGAACCGGCTGCTCGCATTTGGTTTCCACTGTTGTCGTCCTGATGCATCTGTGGCATGCCACTGCCATTGGAACGCGGCTGTCCCGACACCGTTACCTTGACAGAACGAGAGGTGATGCTTTTTCCGCTGACCTTGGCTCTTGCTGCCGGAATGGTATAAGTGCCAGGCTTGTCGGCATAAAGTGTATAGGTGAACGTGATAGACGATGAACTGCTCGTGTGCCCGTTCACCATTTGGTAGCTCGACTGCTGGGAGGTATAAGGGCCAGCTATCAGCTCCAGTCCGTCAGGTATGCTACCGGCACGGAAATCTTCCACATCCTGTGTATTGATAGTGTACGACAGGCGGAAATTCTCACCGGTAGAGACGCGCGACGGTACAGACACTGTGATCTGTGCCTGCACGGGGGAAAGCCCACTCAGCAGGCAAAGCCATAAGAAAAATATATGTAACGTATAACGTGTCATTATTATTGATTTACCAATTCTTTTGCAGGCGACGCCTCTGTGGCTGCTGTTGTTGCTGCTTCATGCGCTGTTGCGTTGCCTTTTCTTCCTGAATTGCGTAATTCAGCAGCTGTTCGGCGTTCTCTCTGCTCATCCGCTCTTTGGGCTGCTGTTTCCGCTTATCCTGTTTATCTTGGTCAGGACTCTGTTTCTTGTCCTGCTTATCCTTGCTGTCTTTATCCTTGCCGCTGCCACCTTCCTTATTCTTGTCGTTATCATTGTTAGGCTGTTTCTTGGCCAATCGCTTGCATAAAGCCAAGTTGTACCGTGTCTCATGATCCTGAGGGTTGTTACGAAGGCTCTCCTTGTATGCCTCAATAGCCTCGCCGTACATTTGATGCTTTTGACAGATGACACCAATATTGTGATAGGCCATTGCTTTGCGTTTCACGGCCGTCTCGCTCTTGCCGGCATGCTCAAACTGCACTATGGCAGCCGAATCCTTCTGCTGCGACATCAGTGCACAACCCAGATTGTACATGGCCTGCGTGTTGCGCCCATTACGACCTAAAGCCTTTCGGTATTCCGTCTCGGCCTTGGCAAAGTTCTGTTCCCGGTAGAGCTTATTACCGTTTCGGATAAATTGCCGATCGGCCTGAGCCTCCACCGCCTGGGAGCACAGCACCAAGGTAAGTGTCAATAATATGTATTTCAGTATCTTCATTGTGTCCCCTACTTCTTTTTAAACAGTCTCACGTTTCTCAACAGCGGATTCCGAGCCTCCATTACACATATCTCTGCAATCAGAAGGAGTATGGCCAAGATTCCAAATGCCTGAAACTGCTCATCATATTCACTGTAGATCACGGAACTGGTCTCACCTTTCTGCAGCTTTGTCAATTCATCGTTCAACTGCTCCTGGGCATCTGAGGTGTTGTCAACATGAATATATGTACCACTGCCGGCTTTGGCTACTTCCTTACACATCTCCTCATTCAACGCAGTCATCACAGTCTGTCCTGTTGCATCGGTCATATATCCGCCATTGCCTGTGGGTATCGGCGCTCCCTTTGTACTGCCCACTCCAAGTATGAACACATTGACACCGCGCTTTCTGGCCTCCTTTGCGGCCTCCGCAGCTCCACCCTCATGGTCTTCTCCATCAGTAATCACAATGATGGCTCTCCCCACTTTTTCTTGTTGGGTAAAGCTACGCATACCCACCGAGATAGCCCTGGCGATATCAGTTCCCTGCGTCGAAACGAGAGACGGATCGATATTTTGCAGAAACATCTTGGCCGACACGTAGTCGCTGGTAATCGGCAGCTGAACAAAGGCATCACCCGCAAACACCACCAATCCCAACTTATCGTTAGTGAAATGCTCCGTCAAATTCTCCACCAGCATCTTGCTCTTATCAAGCCGACTGGGTGCTACGTCCTCGGCTTTCATGGAGTTTGAGACATCCATACAGATGATAGCTTCGATTCCATTGCGCTTCTCATGGGAAATTTTGGTACCCATTTGTGGGCGCGCCAGCATCAGAATGAGCACCGCTAAAGCCGTCAACAACAACCCAAACTTCACCGACGGGCGGAATTTGGAAACATCAGGCATCAACTCTTCCAGCAGTCTGGGATCTCCAAACTTCTTCAGTCGCTTTTTCCGACGGTGGTTAACAAGCAGCCTGACCATCACCAATACGGGTATGATCAGCAACAGCCACAAGTATATAGGAGCATCAAATCTCAGCATATCAATTTCTTTTTCTCAGGCTACACCGTCTTCCTACATCTTCCTTTGCTAAGGAATACGACGCAGAACAGTGTTTCTAAGCAATAATTCCAACAACAAACAAATCACGGCAGCAATGGCAAATGGCTGATAAGCCTCATATCTCTTGGAGAATTTCGCAACGCTCATCTTGGTCTTCTCCAGTTTGTCGATATCGCGATAGATTTGTTTCAATTCCCGGTTGTTCGTTGCCCGATAGAAGTTTCCCTCTGTTATGGCGGCAATATCACTTAAGGTCTTAGTGTCTATCTCCACCGGCAAGTTCACATACTGAACTCCTCCAGCCACCGGCATGGGATAAGGAGCAACCTTGTTGGTTCCCACTCCGATAGTATAGACACGTATACCGAGCGAGTGAGCTATCTGTGCGGCAGTCAGTGGTGATATGTCGCCCATGTTATTACTGCCATCAGTCAGCAAAATGACTACCTTACTTTTAGCTTTCGACCCTTTCAAACGCGATACAGCATTGGCCAGCCCCATGCCCACGGCAGTGCCATCCTGAATCAGTCCGCGCGCAGCGATATCGGTTCTCACATTGTGGAGCAGGCTCAGCAGAGAGCCATGGTCTATCGTCAGCGGACACTGCGTGAACGACTCGCCCGCAAATATGGTCAAGCCGATATTGTCATCGGATCGCCCGGAGATAAATTCCGATGCTACATCCTTAGCAGCTTCCAACCGATTGGGCTTTAGGTCCTCGGCCAACATAGACGTCGACACGTCCATGGCCAGCATGATATCAATACCCTCCACTGTTCTACTGTCCCACGAATTGTGTGTCTGTGGACGTGCCAAGGCACATACGACCAGCACAAACGTAAGGCAACGAAGCAGCATTGGCATCGCCAACAGCCTGACCCGCCAGCTCTTCGGTGCTGCCTGGTAAGCAAAAGTGTCGCTCATGCGCATAGTAGGCTCGTCGCGCTTACGGTAGAGGAAATACCACAACACGTAAGGCACGAGCAGCAAGAGTAACAGGAAGTATTCTTTATTTACAAATTCCATTTACATCTGTTTCTTTTAATCCATAGGAGTCTGTTCACCGAGCATCAGTTCATCAGCAAATACATATTATACATCATGTATGCCAACAGACCCACAATGGACACACCGAGCACCCATAACATGACCTTAATAGTCGTTCGGCTCTGCTGCTTGCGCTTGTCATCTTCCGACAGTTTCGGTACTATTTTTTCTTCGGTAGGTTGTCCCTCGAGCTTGGTGCTGTCAATGAAGTTGACGGCATTCACAAGATTCAGGTCGTTTTCATTGACCAACGTCGAGTATTTGGCAAATTTCACAAGGTCGGCTGTAGTGAAGAGTTCAGTCAACTCATCCAGCATCTTGCGGTCACCCATGGTTTGCAAGCCTTCGATAATCTCCGAGGAGGTCATTTCCATGGCATTAAAGCCAAATCGCTCCCGAATATACTGACGCAGTGTATCAGTGAGCTGCGTGTAATAAATCTTTTGGTCTTCGCTCGTTTGCAAATGCTCAGATTTGATTCTTTCGATGGCATTCAAAG
>CAYVGR010000191.1:0-5298 GCA_964450065.1 uncultured Prevotella sp.
AGAATATCACGTGCAACAACTCTCGCTTCTATGGCAAATACCCTTGGTGGCATGTAGACCATAGCAAGATTACTAATTGTTATTTTGCTGCAGGCAGTCGCTCGGCTATTTGGTATAGCAATGATATGGTGATGAAAGATTGCATAATCGACGGCCCCAAGTTCTTCCGTGAGATGAAAGGACTTGAGCTGGAAAACGTGAAGATTAACGATGCCGATGAAACTTTTTGGAAGGTCGACGGACTGAGGTTGAAGAAGGTGGAGCTGCACCAGGGTACATACCCTTTTATGTTTTCCAAAAACATTTATGTAGATGGGTTAGAGAGCGATGCCAACTATGTGTTCCAATATTGTGAGAATGTGGAGGTTCACAATGCTAAGATTACAACGAAGGACTCTTTTTGGGAGTGTAACAATGTGACAGTGTACGACTCTGAGCTCAGCGGCGAGTATCTTGGGTGGCATTCCGAGAATATCAGGCTGGTTCGTTGCCATATCAGTGGGGAGCAGCCACTGTGTTATATGAATAATGTGGTGCTCGAGGATTGCACATTCGATGCTGCCTGCGACCGTACTTTCGAAGACAGTTCCAATATTAAGGCTCAAATTAAGGGCGCTGTTACCAATATCAAGAACCCTGTCTCGGGAAGTATTGTAGCCGACAAGATAGGCTCTGTAACCTACGATGAGTTTGCCAAAGGCCGCGACTGTGTGATAGAAGATCGTGCGTCTATGTAGAATTGCTGCCACACGTGCAGTTGTCCCGGCAGCGATATTGTTGTTGTTCGTAACTTTTATTTTTATTCATAATGAGCAAATATAATTTTGACAAGTCGGTTAATCGCCGACATTCCGGCTCTTACAAGTGGGACAATG
Organism: uncultured Prevotella sp.; assembly: GCA_964450065.1. Taxonomy (GTDB): domain Bacteria; phylum Bacteroidota; class Bacteroidia; order Bacteroidales; family Bacteroidaceae; genus Prevotella. The sequence goes on from CAYVGR010000191.1 coordinate 876, forward strand.
TTCCGGAAGACACGCTGCCTTTATGGGTGGCTGATATGGACTTCAAGGTGGCACCGGCCATCGAACGGGCTGTGACTGAACGTGCAGCCCATGGAGTTTTTGGCTATACCAAGATTGATGACAGCTATTATGATGCCATTATTTCTTGGTTTGTGCGACGTCATCAGTGGACTATCGAGCGCGACTGGATCATCTATACCACAGGGGTGGTGCCGGCCATTAGCTGTGCCATTAAGGCGCTTACATTTCCGGGCGAGAAGGTTTTGTTGCAGACACCGGTCTACAACTGCTTCTTTTCTTCCATACGCAATCAGGGATGTGAGGTTGTGGAGAGTCCGTTGGTGCGGTTGGGCGACACCTATGTCATCAACTGGGAGGACTTTGAGGCGAAGTGTGCCGATGAGAAAACCACGATATTCCTGCTTTGCAATCCCCACAATCCGGCTGGAAGGGTGTGGACACGCGATGAGCTTGCGCGTATGGGAGAGATTTGCGCAAAACATCATGTGCGTGTTATCAGTGATGAAATCCACTGCGAACTGGTAATGCCGGGATATACCTTCACTCCATTTGCTGCGGTCAGCGAGCTGAATCAGAACAACTGTATCTCCCTGAACTCGCCCTCGAAGAGCTTCAATATTGCCGGACTCCAGATTGCAAACATTGTCTGCAAGGATCAAGAAGTTCGCCGTCGCATCGATCGGGTGGTTAACATCTATGAGGTGTGCGATGTCAATCCGTTTGGCCCCTTGGCCTTAAAGGCTGCGTATAATGAAAGTGAAGACTGGCTCGATGAATTGAACTTGTATATTCATGACAACTACAACTGTATGAAAGCATACCTTGCCGAGCATCTTCCGCAGGTGGAGTTGGTGAAGCTTGAAGGCACTTATTTGGCATGGTTGGATATCAGGGCTCTTGACATGTCGAGCGACCAAGCCACCCAGAAGTTGCTGAAGAATGGCAAGGTGTTTGTTTGCAGTGGTACAATTTATGGCGAAAGAGAGGGAGAGGGTTATTTGCGGGTTAACCTCGCATGTCCCCGAGAGACTTTGCAGGACGGTTTGCAGCGCATGGTCAAGACATTAGGTTGATCGTTTTGCAAAATCTTATCTCTTCTATGAAAAGCGGTTCCTATTTTCGGGGGACTTTTTCCGGAACGGCAATAAGCAACAAGGGCGACCTCAATGAGGTCGCCCTTGTTGCTTATCAGGATGTTGAATGAGATTACAAATCCTTGATGTTATCAATGATTTTCTGTGTTGTTCCGGCACGGCTCTCTACAAATTGTCCAGCCATCTTGCCGCTTTGCTTCAGGATGTCGTCATCGTTGTCAAAGCGATTCATCAATTCTGCAAACTCCTGATAGTTGTTGATTTCGTAGCCCCCCTGTGCCGTCAGCAATCCCTGTGCTTCATGAAAGTGCTTGTTGTTGGGTCCGAATACAACGGGAATGCCCCACACGGCAGCCTCCAGCACATTGTGAATGCCCATGCCAAAGCCTCCTCCGATATACGAAACGCTGCCATAATGATAGATGCTCGAAAGCAATCCGAAACAGTCGACAATCAGGCAGTCGGCATCTTTTACGCTTTCTGTGGTTGCAACTGAATAGCGTATGGCCTTTCGGTCGAGCTTGGAAACAATTTCTTTCAAGTGGTTCTCATCGATGATATGGGGTGCGATGATGAGCTTCCAGTCTTGATGAGTATTGAAATACTTGATAAAAATATCTTCGTCGGGTCCCCATGAAGAACCGGCTACAAACACTTTGGCTTGCCGCCCTGCGTGGGTGCCGATGAAAGCCTCTACCAAGGGCAGCTGCTTGCAGTTTTTCTTGATTTGCAGCACCCTGTCGAAACGCGTGTCGCCTACCACCGTAACACGGTCGATTCCTATCTGATGCAGCAGCTCGCGGCTTATTTCGTTTTGTACGAACAAATGGGTGAAACAGTTCAGTACTTTCTTATATTCCTTGCCATACCATTGGAAAAATATTTGGCCGGGGCGGAAAATACTCGAAATGCTATAGGTGGGCACGCCACGGTGCTTGAGGATGTGCAGATAATTATACCAGAATTCATACTTGATGAAGAAGGCCTTGACTGGTCGGATGAGCCGCAGGAACCTGCGCGCATTGCCAATGGTGTCGAGTGGGAGATAGCAACAGATGTCGGCTCCCTCATAGTCTTTGCGCACTTCATAGCCTGAGGGTGAGAAGAAAGTCAGGAGTATCTTGTATTCGGGATGCTCTTTGCGAATATGCTCGATAAGTGGGCGCCCCTGCTCAAATTCACCAAGGGAGGAGGCATGAAACCAAATGTACTTGGCATTGGGGTCTACTTTCTCCTCCAAGATGCGGAAAGTTTCGTGCTCGCCTTGCGACATCTTTCTTACTTTCTTGCTGAACAGGCTGGTTACCCAAACACCGAAAGTGTAAATCCAGATAAAAACTTGATACATATTATAGACCGGTCTCTGTGTTTTAACCGTCGAATTAAAACAACATTATTCTCCGGAAGGGAGTACCTCGATAGCCTTCTTCATGCGCTTGATAGTTTCTTCTTTGCCGAGAAAGGCAGAAATGTCGTACATGCCAGGGCCTTTTCCGATGCCCACAAGCGTCAGGCGGAAGGCGTTCATGATGTCTCCTTTCTTGTAGCCCTTATCTTCTATCCATTTGTCCACGATAGGTTCCTGCCCTTCAATAGAGAAGTCTTCGATACCCTCGAGAACCTCCATCAGTTCGGTCATCTGCTGTGGCGAGTAAGGCTTCCAGCGCTTTTTAATGGTCTTTTTATCGTATTCAGTTGGTGCAATGAAGAAGAACGAGCACAATGGCCATAGTTCTTTTACAAAGTTCACGCGTTCTTTCATGGCGTGAACCACCAGCTTGATGCGTTCAAAGGTCTCGTCTACACCATTGTTGGCAACGATGGCGGCAAACTCTCGGGCTATCTCGTCATCGCTTTTACGCAGCATGTATTCGTGGTTGAACCATATCCCCTTTTGGTAATCGAACTTGGCACCACTCTTGGAACACCTCTCGATGTCGAAAGCCTGTACCAGTTCGTCGAGGGAGAAAAGTTCCTGCTCGGTGCCGGGGTTCCAGCCCAGCAAGGCCAAGAAGTTGACTACGGCCTCTGGGAAGTATCCGCTCTCGCGATAACCTGAGCTTACTTCGCCCGTCTTGGGGTCGTGCCATTCCAACGGGAATACCGGGAATCCCAGGCGATCTCCGTCTCGCTTCGACAACTTTCCTTTGCCCTCAGGTTTTAGGAGCAGTGGCAGGTGGGCAAAACGGGGCATCGTGTCCTCCCATCCGAACGCTTGGTAGAGCAGCACGTGCAGTGGTGCGCTGGGCAGCCACTCCTCTCCACGGATGACGTGGCTGATTTCCATGAGGTGGTCGTCCACGATGTTGGCCAAGTGATAGGTTGGTAAGTCATCGGAACTCTTGTACAACACCTTGTCGTCCAAGATGTCACTCTTGACGTGAACCTCGCCGCGAATCATATCGTTGACCACGATTTCCTGTCCGGGTTCTACCTTGAAGCGAACCGTGTATTGTGTGCCATCGGTAATGAGTTGTTCCCATTCGGCACGTTCTAAAGCAAGAGAGTTGCGCATCTGCAAGCGTGTCGAGGCGTCGTACTGGAAGTTTTTTACCTCTTCGCGCTTCTTGGCCAGTTCTTCTGGTGTGTCGAAAGCATAATAGGCCTTGCCGGTATTGACGAGCAGGTCAACATATTGCTTGTATATTTCACGGCGTTCGCTCTGGCGATAGGGACCATGGTCGCCGCCAAAGCTCACTCCCTCATCAAACTCGATGCCCAGCCATCGGAATGCCTCCAGGATATATTCCTCGGCTCCGGGCACAAAGCGATTGGAATCGGTGTCCTCGATACGAAATACTAAGTCGCCCCCATGCTGACGGGCAAAAAGATAATTAAAGAGAGCGGTCCGCACACCTCCGATATGCAACGGGCCTGTAGGACTGGGGGCAAAACGCACCCGTACTTTTCTTTCTGACATGCTATTAATTCTATATTTTTCGCAAAATTAATATATTTTTTCGAGTTTGACGTATTAATTTAGTATTTTCGCAGTGTAATCAAAAGAACAAGAGCAATATGAACATCATTGAAAATATATATAAAAAGGAAGATCATTATTGGCGTAATATGTTGACACGCGTCACCTTGGTCGTGCTGACCACCTTTCTTATTGTGTGGTTTCTTCCCCGAAGCGAGGGGAAACAGTTTGTGTACGAGGTGGGCGAACCGTGGCATTATGGTACGGTGATAGCAAAATATGACTTCCCCATCTATAAGACTGATGAGGCCTTGAAGATGGAAAAAGATTCGTTGCTGAAACAGTTTCAGCCTTATTACATCTATGATCATCGCGTGGAGAGCAAGAA
>CAYVGR010000192.1:0-5279 GCA_964450065.1 uncultured Prevotella sp.
TGGTCTTCGCTCGTTTGCAAATGCTCAGATTTGATTCTTTCGATGGCATTCAAAGCCCGCTGATGGGGCGGTATACGTTTCACGATACGTATCCGAGTGATAATAGGTTTATTCTCTCGCAGACGCACGATGAGGTAATAAGCCAACAGAGCCAACACCAAAACGAGCAGCGACAGCCAAAACCAAGGACTCCACTCTGCCCACAGAAACGGATTGGTCTGTACGTCCTTGGGAGGAAAGAACTGGTTGGGGTGCAGCGTGTCCACATCCATGGTGATCACTTTGAGTGCAGCCGCACCTCCCTTGTAGGCCTTGCCATTCACCTTGACGGGCAAGGCAGGTATGGCATAGAGATTTTCGTCGAACGAAGTAATGGTGTAGGTTCTTTCAATCTTAACCTGATTATTGTCAGTGTCCACAGTATCGCCATCGGCAATGCTCAACACTTCTACCCCCGGCACAACATATTGAGACGCCTTCACCTCGGGCCATTGCAGGCTTGCACCCTTGGGCATGGTCACTCCGAGTCGCAGATGCGCCTGTTGTCCAATGAGAATACCCACGGAGTCTATTGTCTGCTCCACAACAACCTGCGCCTTGGCAGCCGCAGTGGTCACGAAGAACAATAGCATCAATATGTTGCGTATGATTTTATTCATCTTGTTTTCTGCTTTTTACGGGGAATCTCTTAACTACGTTGCCTGAAGAGAAGCATCAATGATTTGACAAAATCTTCGTTTGTGGCAATAGCCGTCCAATCCACCTGACTACGCGAGAATGTCTCTCTCAGTATGGCTTCCCGCTCCATCCAGTAGCGCGTATGGGCACGACGCAACTTTGCACTCGAAGTATCAATCACCATCTCATGCCCCGTCTCCGCATCGCGCACTTTCATAAGTCCCACATTGGGCAACAGTTTTGCACGTGGGTCATACACCTGTATGGCCATCAAGTCATGCTTTCGGTTGGCTATTTCCATTTCTTTGGAAAAGTCCTTTCGATCGTAGAAGTCACTGATAACAAACGAAGTGCAACGACGCTTCATTACCCTTGTGAGAAATGCCGTAGCCATTCCAACGTCGGTCTTGTTGCTTGCCGGACGGAAATTCAGCATCTCGCGTATAATATAAAGAATGTGCTTGCGTCCCTTCTTGGGCGGAATGTATTTCTCTATTTGGTCAGAAAAAAAGACAACCCCAATCTTATCATTGTTCTGAATGGCCGAAAAAGCGATGGTTGCTGCTATCTCTGCAACCAAATCGCGTTTCATCTGCATGCTCGTACCAAACTCCAGCGAGCCGGAAACATCGATCAAGAGCATAACGGTAAGCTCTCGCTCCTCTTCGAAGACCTTAACATAGGGACGATGAAACCGAGCCGTTACGTTCCAATCGATATCACGCACATCATCGCCGAACTGGTATTCCCTAACCTCCGAAAAGGCCATTCCCCGACCCTTGAAGGCCGAGTGATATTGTCCGGCGAAGATATTGCGGCTCAATCCACGCGTCTTGATCTCAATCTTCCTTACTTTTTTTAAAATCTCACTTGTTTCCATCCTATCTTAAATTGGGAATTTCCCTCATCAAGGCACCTCGATCTTGTTCACAATTTTGCTGATAATCTCCTCACTGGTCACGTTGCCTGCCTCAGCCTCATAACTCAACCCAATGCGGTGGCGCAGCACATCGTGGACAATGGCACGCACGTCTTCGGGTACAACATAGCCCCTGTGCTTGATGAACGCGTATGCACGCGATGCCTTGGCCAGATTGATACTGGCACGCGGACTACCACCAAAGGTAATCAAGTCTTTCAACTCGGGCAGACCATAACGGTCGGGATAACGCGAGGCAAATACTATGTCGGCGATATATCGCTCTATCTTCTCATCAATATAGACTTGTCCCACCACCGTACGCGCATCCAAAATTTCATGTGCAGAAATCACGGGTGTTACGACGGGCATGCTGCCTGCCAGGTTCTCGCGAATAATAAATTTCTCCTCTTCGAGCGTCGGGTAATCAATGACAACCTTCAACATAAATCGGTCTACCTGCGCCTCAGGCAATGGATATGTCCCCTCCTGTTCAATAGGGTTCTGCGTGGCCATGACCAAAAAGGGACTGGGCAGACTAAACGTACTCTCTCCGATGGTTACCTGATGTTCTTGCATGGCCTCGAGCAGTGCGCTCTGCACCTTTGCCGGAGCACGGTTAATTTCATCGGCCAGCACAAAGTTTGCAAACACTGGTCCCTTTTTCACCTGAAATTTCTCATCTTTCTGCGAATAAATCATCGTTCCGATAACATCGGCAGGGAGCAAATCAGGTGTAAACTGTATACGGCTGAAGTCGGCATCGATAAGCTGTGACAGGGTCTTAATTGCCAATGTCTTAGCCAAACCCGGCACACCCTCCAGGAGAATATGTCCATCACTGAGGAGGGAAATGAGCAGCATGTCTATCAGATGTTTCTGCCCCACGATGACACGGTTCATCCCAGTCATCAAGTTGGTCACAAATCCGCTCTGCTGCTCGATTCTGACGTTTAATTCGCGAATATCTACTGATTCTGCCATAATGTCTTAATTTTTACATTTGTTCGATTTGAACGCAAAAATACAATTTTATCTTAAGAGCAGAAAAAGATACTTACTAAAGTATATTAAAAAGCCTTTGCAGCTTGTTGATTTAAGAAACTTTTAAAATAACGACACCCGATTATTGCTTATTTTCACATTACAAGAATTCCAACTTTACAAGTATAATAGCCATCAAAGCTCTTCGAGCACAGAGACATAAAATAAACAATAAATATATTGACAAATCTTTTTCAAACACAACTCATCTATCAAGCACAAGAATAATGGTTTGGAATGCAAGGATACTCAACCATTTGCGCAATCGAATACAATCCGAAGGTACCACACCAAAGCATGAAAGCACCGTTTTAGATCTCCACTGTCACCCTGCAACAAAAGATTATCCATTTACTGTTTAACACCTAACCATAAGGAAATTATATTCTTGATACAGTACGAATATATCCAACCAGAATACCCATAATCTCCCATTCGAGGTATCCGTTGAATCTTAAAAAACAAAAGGGTATATCTTTTCGCCTCAACCAACAACCTTAAATTCTATAACAAGCAAATAAGTCAGATCGGTTTAAAATGAATTATTCTTGACAAAATAAAGATATAAAGCAGTCTCAACAAACTGCTAAAATGAACATACCAGATGAACTGACGAGGCACTAACACTATCCTGTCAAATGCAACGCAAGATAAGAACTGTCATCTCAGCTGTTCGTTGCCATGTTGCTATTTACTCATGTCGAATCCCAGTCTCACACCATCATAATTCTTGCTAATATCGCTGATTGAACCCAAAGTGGCATTACCACTGAAAGCCGATATAGTCTGTATCAAGGAAAGAAGCTTTTGAGACTCGAACAGCACGCTAATTCCCAACCCATTACGCATAACAAAGCCATTAAGACTGAGCAACAATCCCCTCATGGTCAAGGCGTTGGTTTGTGGATTATAAATATAATTTCCATTCCAGCTCCTACCACCAATCTTGGACTTAAAAGTGCCATCTTGGTTAAACGTAATATAAGTGTTACCGGGCTTCAGTCCGAATTTGGCATATTCTGCTTCCAATCTTTTTTCAATCTGAGTAGCCACCACTTCCCCGCCAGCTCTGGCCAAAGCATTTTCTGAGGTAAAAGCACAACCAGGACCATCATATTTCCATGTGCCACAAAGCTGCTCTTTCGATAGTTTATCGGCTCCGATAACACGACTTAACACGTTTCCCAAAGTCTCTTTATCAGTTACGGTTCCCAGGATTTCTCCCAACACATCACCTGTAGTAGGAGATGTGGTAGAAGATGAGGAACCTCCTGCCGTGTTAGAACCCATGCCCACACAGCCTGTTACCAGCATACATATTATGCTAAAAACGACAATACTATTCTTTTTCATTATTATTTTCATGTTGATATTCATCATACGGTATCGACGACCCATATTAAAAGCTCCACTCTATTAAATCCGAAGAGCCCCAAAAAGCTGCCGGCATTTCACGGGTTGAGAGATTCAAGACAACTGCAAGGCTCGTCAAAGTCGGATCTCGTTCTACAACCAGTGAAGTCCCTGCTTAGCCAATGCCGACTTGGCAACCCGTTCGAAAACAATGCCCAAATCGGCAAAGCGAGACACAGCGTTCATGGCCGCATGGCTCACACCTACCGATCCTGACTGCATGGCCGTGATGGCCTGGTCTAAAAATTCATGAAATCCCCGCTCGTTAGGCTCTTGTCCCTTCATGAAAAGGCGGCTCAGAATGTTGTAGGCACAAATCTGACAGAGTTCACTCTCCTGAGCCATCCACTGATAGGCAATAGCCGGAGCATAGGCTACGTGTTGATAGAGATTGAAAGCCAGCATCTCTGCCATTTCCTGCGAGTGCGTCTGTTCCATCCATATCCTCGCTATCTCAATCGGCATTTTGTCGGGCGGCATGAGAAGCGTTGCGAGAATTTTACATTCGCGGACATCATCTTTCCAGAGTTCAATAGCCAAATCATAGTCCTGCCCTATTTCCTCAGCCATCTTCTTCAGGTCCATGAACGAAACTCCCCAATTAATATGGTAGTCAACTCCTTTTTCACGCATCGACTGCGATACGGGACCATTCATCAGCAAACGAAAACTTTGCTTGATTTGCTTAATCTTCTTCTTGGTTTCCTCTGTCATTTGCTGTTTTACCTCAATATCTTATAAAATATGATTTGCGACTTATGAATTATAAATTGCAAAGCTCTCCAAACTCCCGGGAATAGCGGAGCATCTGATGATCGTAGCTCTCAGTATAATCAAGGGTGATATCCACGATGTCTCCACAGGCATTGACCACAGGCTTCATCCATGGATTGATGAAACCTTTATAAGGTGCAATGCCCAACTTAGCATAACGGGCAAGCACTTCGGCATGCAGCTCCGCGTCTACCTTCACCGCATAACGTTCCACCAACCGACGTGCAGCTTCGAGGTCGCCCTCGCTCTTGATGCGCTGAACCTCTCCCAGCAGCTTTCCAAACAACTGTCTCAATGCCTCATAGTCATGGATTTGAACGTATGTCTTGCCATTCCTTTTCACCAGTTCCACTACATTTCTGCCATTTTCGAGACACCAGTGGGCTATCAATGCACGGTTGCGCATGTGCGACTCCTCTATTTGATGTCCGGGCTTGATACGCACCAACTG
>CAYVGR010000193.1:0-5259 GCA_964450065.1 uncultured Prevotella sp.
GTGAGTTGTGACAAGCGCATGTCTACAATGGCCTTCGACTGGAGCTTGTCCAGTTCGAAACGCTTCTCCAGATTAGTTTGCGCCTCCGCGGGAGTTTTACTGCCACGTATGATATGCACCACCTCGTCGATGTTGTCGCAGGCGATAATCAAACCTTCCAGGATATGTGCACGCTCCTGCGCCTTATTCAGCTCGAATTTTGTACGTCGAATGGTCACCTCGTGGCGATGATCGACGAAATAGCCGATACACTCGCGCAACGACAGCAACTTCGGACGAAGCAGCGAATGATCCTTCTTGTTTGGAATCAGCGCAATATTGTTCACCGAGAACGAACTCTGCAACGCCGTCATCTTGAACAACTTGTTCAGAATGACACGTGCATTGGCATCGCGTTTCACATCGACCACGATACGCATACCCTGACGGCCGGTTTCGTCGTTCACATTGGAAACACCCTCGAGCTTTCCTTCCTTCACCAGGTCGGCTATATACTCGATAAGCTGTTGCTTGTTCACACCGTATGGTATCTCAGTCACTACAATGCGGTCATGGCTCTCGTCACTCTCTATCTCGGCCTTGGCACGCATCACTACTCGTCCGCGTCCGGTTTCATAGGCATCTTTCACGCCTTGTATACCATATATATATGCACCGGTCGGGAAATCCGGAGCCGGGATATACTGCATCAGGCCTTCAGTATCGATTTCAGGATTGTCTATAAAAGCACAACAACCATCAATCACCTCGTTCAGATTGTGCGTAGGCATATTGGTAGCCATACCCACAGCAATACCATTTCCACCATTCACCAACAAGTTGGGTATCCTGGTCGGCATCACGGCAGGCTCTGTCAGCGTGTCATCAAAGTTGTTGACCATATCCACCGTATCCTTGTCGATGTCGTCCATGACATGCTCGCCCATCTTCGACAGACGGCACTCGGTATAACGCATGGCAGCCGGCGAGTCGCCGTCCACACTACCAAAGTTTCCTTGCCCGTCAACAAGCGTATAGCGCATGTTCCAGTCCTGACCCATACGCACCAACGCACCATATACCGAACTATCGCCATGGGGATGATACTTACCCAGCACCTCACCCACCACGCGTGCACATTTCTTATAAGGTTTGTCACTGGTGTTGCCCAAGCCAAGCATTCCGTAGAGAATACGGCGATGCACGGGCTTGAATCCGTCTCGCACATCAGGCAACGCACGAGCAACGATCACCGACATGGAATAGTCGATGTAGGAAGATTTCATCTCTTCCTCAATGTTGATCTTCATGACCCGGTCATGATCTATCGTCAGATTTTCGTCCATTTAATGTTTATATTATTTTACTTAAATTCGATTTGAAGCCGTTTATTTGCGTTCTGACGCGTTTACGGGGCTATTCAAAGTGTAAAAGTACAAAGTTTTTTTGGATGCCGCAAGCTTTCAAATCGAAAATATCAGCTTTATTTTGCTAAACAGCATCAGACAACTGCTACAAAATAGCCCTGCTCACAGATACTATGGTCATGTCCCTGGCTCAAATTCTTCGTTCATTTCCCCCTATCTCATGGCAGTAAACCTTGACAGGACACGCATCTGCTACTTGATGGCCGACAGCACTTGTTGTGCAATGGCCTTCATACCGCGGATGTCGGGATGTCCATTTTGCTTGCTGATATCATGAAGTTGGACAACCGGCACACCATAGTGCTTACAGATAGTATGGATGGAGTTGGTATAGTTCATGTCAAGGTCGCTGTTGGAAATGAAATAGATGCTTGCATTAGAATAACGCTCCTGCATTTGGCTAAGCAGATAGGCCAGAGCCGGACGGAAGCAGAATTTGTCGGCAAACCGTATGCTGTCATATTTAAATTCGCCCAACGGAACCTTAGCCCAAGCATCGTTGGTACCTCCGAAAACCAAAATAATATCCGGAGAGCCCAGCGCGTCCAGACGCGTCAGGAACGACCGGTATGTGGCATCGCTGTCACCATAACCCGTGTTGCAGATACAGGCTCCTGACCATGAATTGTTGATGCCGAGCTTGTAGCCTCCCTCTTTCACCACCTGCCACCACCATGTCTGCTTCACGTCAGACACGTCAGTGCGTTTACGATCCAAGGCTTTGTAATACCAAGTCTCCATGGTGTCCGGTGTAAGGTAGCCCTCGTAAGTGGAATAAGAGTCACCAAAAATAGCCACCGTCTCCTTGGCCTGCCCGCAGCAGACAAGCGAACACAAAAATAATGCAAAAGATAATACACTTGATTTCATATCAGTTCTTATTGTTTATTATGATTCGTTATGCTCAACCATCTCCGTCTGTTGGTAAGTTCTAAGAGCTACCAACTTCAAGATGAGACACCTCAGTATGGGTTATGCTCCGTCAAATCCGATTCATATCTCACCTTAATATATATGCAAACATACGGAATTTTCCCGGATAAAATGCTTGTTGAATAAAAAAAAGACACCTATTTGTATTCTCATCTTCAATAACGTACCATATCCCCAATATTGTCCTAAATGTTTTTCAGATGCCCTTCAAGTGTCAGCATACCTGAGTTTAGACGGTCTCGAGTATTGTTAGCCAGTCCAAAATTTGGGGATGAACCTATTAGTCAACTACGAATGGCGTAAATTTTACGAATTTCGGATCGGATTGGAACGACAACACCTATATCGGGACGGGGGTAGGTATTGCAGTTATTGTAGAGTGCATATTCTTCATTCTTCATTCTTCATTCTACACTTTGTAAAATATTATTACCGTTTTTCGGGTGGTTATTTTCGGAGCATCTAGAGAAAAACGCGCCATGTCTTGACCGATATTTTCGGTCGGGGAAACAGGAAAATATCGAGGGCGTTGCGATTGCTATGTTATCATGGTATATTTTGGCTTTAATCGTCATTCGAAAGAGCTTTGTTTGCAGTGTGATTCGGGCTTCATCGTCCTGTCATTCAATATCTATTGGAGAGTGACAAAACAGGGAGCACAAGTAGGAATTTTATTAAGTAGCTGATTATTAGCCTACTGCGACATATCGTAAATTTCGCGAATTTCAAGCTGGAGGATTTTTATTTTTAATTTCGCGAAGCATGGAAGGGTGTTTGTCAAGATAATGTACAATTTATAATGTAACGACCTACCTTTGCTAAGATGGTGCAAGTCCACATCTTTACAAGAAAAACTTACAAAGCTTACCTATAGAAGAGCAAAACAGAACATATCTTGCTCAATTCGGCAATTCTCCCTCAAGTCATAAACATTCTGTATTACAGGATAAACATTTCAATTTATTGAAGATAACATCGGCCCTATTTATTTTAATATACTTTCATCATAACATTCACGTTCCATGGGTGATGAACCAAACTCACGGTCTCCTGTTGTTCTCATTTCTTTGATTTATCATCTCGCCTTTCAGCAAGTTCAATTATGAAATAACATGTAAATTAGTATGAAATACAAGTTCAATATTAAGACCAAGAAAAAACTATACGGGGCATATTTCTATATTAAACTTCTACAAAAACTATTTTTCTCTTACCAAATAGAAAGAAAACAAGTGATGTTCGCCAAATAACACGATTTCTAAAAGAAATGAGATAATAGTGAAAAGCTAATCATAAAAAATTGCGTTGCTTTGCTAAAAAAGAAAAAACAAATTCAAAGCATGAAAAAATATTTATTTACAGCCATCCTTCTGACACTATCAGTCGCTGGAACAGCCCAAACTATTTGGCCTAAAGATCACCTGCAAAAAGTGAAAACGCAACTTGACCGTCCGTTCTATGCACGCTGTTACAAGGCTCTGCTTCACAAAGCCGACAAGTTGATGGATGAGACCCCTCTGGCAGTCACACAGAAAGAACGCATGCCAGGTAGTGGCGACAAACACGACTACATGAGCCTGTCGCGCTATTATTGGCCCGATCCAACAAAACCCAATGGGCTACCTTATATTAACCGCGACGGACAATCAAATCCTGAACTGAACAAGCTCGACCGCGGACGCCTCGGAAAAACTTCTTCACGAATCCAAACCCTGGCTCTTGCTTGGTATCTAAGCGGGCAAGAGAAATATGCCCGTAAAGCCACAGAACTTATTCGCACATGGTTCTTCAACAAGGATACCTATATGAAACCCAACCTCGACTACGCACAGTTCATCCCGGGTATAAACAATGACAAGGGACGCAAATCTGGCGTACTGGACGGCTATTCGTTCATCGAAATGCTCGATGGAGTATCCCTACTCGAAACCTCGAAGTCGTTTACACAAAAAGACTCCAAGCAATTGAAGAACTGGGTTGCCCAATTTCTACAATGGATGCTTACTAGCCCACAGGGTATAGATGAAGGCAATAGTACCAACAACCATGCTGTGGCCTACGATGCACAGATATTAGCCTACGCCATCTATACAAACAATCAAGTTGTGGCACAACGCGTCATCAAAGAATTTCCCAAAAAACGGGTGTTTGTCCAAATACAATCTGACGGACGGCAACCACGCGAGCTAACCCGCACCCTGGCTTTTGGATATTCCGTTTATAACCTCACCCACTTTATAGACATTTACCTCATGGCCATGAGCCAAGATATAAAAATAGACAACAAAACCTCTGCAGACGGAAGGTCTTTCTATAAAGCTGTGGATTTCCTCACTCCTTTTGTAGGCAAAGAGGTGAGCAGCTGGCCCTACAAGCAAATCAGCCAGTGGGAAAGCCGTCAACAAGAGTTCTGCAAGGACCTCTATAAAGTGGCAACATATATTGATACTAACCGCACAACGTATCTACAGCTATTCAACAACTATCGCACGCTCAACTACGATGACCCATTCTATCTTCTGTTCTATCAGCCCACGGACACAGATGATGCCATGACTACAGCCATGGACCAGCTCAACTATGCTATAAAATGTGCCTCAAAAGCTCAGCAAGAGGAACAGAACGCAGCCAAACACTTGGTCACTCCACGTACTATTAGCAAGGATGGCAAGCTCGTTATGGTAAGACCCCGTGACTGGTGCTCCGGCTTTTTTGCCGGAGAAATATGGCAAATGTACCGTTATACCCGAGACCCATACTGGCGACAGCAGGCCATCAGCTTCACTTGGCCTATCGAAAGCGCAAAGAACTACAAAGACACCCATGACCTCGGATTCATCGTGAATTGCAGCTTCGGACAAGCCTACGACCTCACCGGCGAACGCTCTTACAAGGATGTACTGCTTACGGCCTCCAACAG
>CAYVGR010000194.1:0-5247 GCA_964450065.1 uncultured Prevotella sp.
TGTATCGACTCGTTTTTCCAAATGGTGAAAGAGAATCAATACAAAATTCAATACCGCGTGATGATGAGCCGGTATCGCGGAAAGACCACCTGTCCGGAC
Organism: uncultured Prevotella sp.; assembly: GCA_964450065.1. Taxonomy (GTDB): domain Bacteria; phylum Bacteroidota; class Bacteroidia; order Bacteroidales; family Bacteroidaceae; genus Prevotella. The sequence continues at coordinate 100 of CAYVGR010000194.1, forward strand.
TGCAAGGGCACCCGGCTCAAGAAAGAAACCGAATGGGTGAAAATCGGAGGGAGGAGCATCTCTGACCTAACACAGATGCCAGTAGTCAACCTAACACAATGGTTCGGGCAACTTGAACTCACAGAACAAGAGCAGAAGGTGGGTAAACGATTACTCACAGAAATAACATCACGCCTCCGCTTCCTGTGCGATGTAGGACTAAGTTATCTCACGTTGAACCGACTGAGCAACTCGCTTTCAGGAGGAGAAAGCCAGCGCATCAATTTAACCACCTCTCTTGGCTCCTCGCTGGTAGGCAGCCTCTATATCCTCGATGAACCGAGCATTGGCCTGCACAGCTGCGACACCCAACGCCTGATTCATGTTCTGCGCGAGCTGCAGGGACTTGGCAACACCGTGGTGGTGGTGGAACACGACGAGGAAATCATGCGAGAAGCCGACTGGTTGATCGACATTGGCCCGGACGCAGGCAACCATGGTGGCGAAATTGTATACGAGGGAGAGGTGCCGGAGGCTCTGAAAACAGAAAAATCTCAGGAAAACAAAAACTTATTAAAAAAATATCCAAGAAGTCATACCATTAAATACCTTACCAAGTCAGAACTCATTCCAGTACCAACCTCACGCCGTTCCTGGAATCAGTCAGTTAAGCTGAATGGTTGTCGCATGAACAATCTGCGAGGCATCAATGCGGAGATTCCACTCAACGTGATGACCGTCGTAACAGGAGTGTCAGGCTCGGGAAAATCAAGTCTGATCAAGGGTACACTCTACCCCGCTATCAAGCGACGCCTGAACGAAGTATGCGATGCGCCAGGTGAATTTCTGTCTCTCGACGGAGACTGGACGCAAATACAACATATAGAATATGTGGATCAAAACCCCATTGGTAAGAGCACACGCTCTAATCCGGCCACATACCTAAAGGCTTACGATGCCATTCGTCAGCTCTTTGCCGACCAGCCCCTGGCCAAACAGCTTGGTTTCACGGCTCAGCATTTCTCGTTCAACACCGAAGGAGGCCGATGTGAGGAATGTAAGGGTGCAGGGGTTATCACGGTGGAAATGCAATTCATGGCCGACCTTGTGTTGGAATGTGAGGCATGCCATGGGCAAAGGTTCAAGCAGGATGTGCTCGACGTGAGGTTTGAGGGGAAGAATATACACGACGTACTGAACATGACGGTATCTGAAGCCCTTGACTTCTTTGGCAAACACAACAAGAAGAACATTAGCAATCGCCTGCAACCACTTGAAGACGTGGGGCTTGGGTATATCAAACTCGGCCAAAACTCGGCCACGCTTTCGGGTGGCGAGAACCAGCGCGTGAAGTTGGCCTACTTTATTGGGCAGGAAAGGCAAGAGCCAAGCATGTTTATCTTCGACGAGCCTACCACAGGCTTGCACTTCCATGACATCACCCGTTTGCTCAAGGCTTTTGATGCCTTGATAGAGCGTGGACACAGCATTGTTGTCATCGAACACAATATGGATGTGATCAAGGCTGCCGACTGGGTGATAGACCTCGGCCCAGGGGGTGGAAATGCCGGTGGAAGCATTGTGTGCACGGGAACGCCCGAGGAAATTGCAGCATGCAAGGAAAGCGTAACCGGCAAGTTCCTGAAAGACAAACTCAAATGATTTCTATTGTTATTCCCACCTATAACGACACGTGTGTTAAGCTGGTAAGCCAGCTTGCCAAGCAAGCCGGGAGCATAGACGGATTGCTCTGGGAAATCATCGTGGCCGACGATGTCTCGGACAATCCGGAAGTAGTGAGGCAGAATCAGAGCATTGGCAGCATTCCACATTGCAGGTTTATTCGTCTGAATGAGAATGTTGGGAGGGCTCGCATACGCAATTTCCTCGCACAGGAGGCACAAGGCGAATGGCTGCTTTACATCGATGGCGACGGCCAAATAATACTTCCGAATTATCTTGCGAAGTTTATAAAAGCCTCTGAAACAACCCGAGTTTGTTATGGCGGCTATCGCATGATGCCGGGGCCAAAGGGCAATTTAAGATGGCTTTACGAACAGGCAGCAGCCCCAAACCACACTGTAGAGAAAAGACTCATGCACCCTTTCAAAAGCTTCAACATTTCCAATCTGATGATTAAACGGGAGCTCATGCTGGCCTATCCATTGGACGAAAGGTTTGTGAATTACGGCTATGAGGATGTGATGTTGGGAAAACAACTGCAAGAGGCGAATATCAAGGTGTCGCATATCGATGCGCCAATCGGTTTTTTCGACTATGAGGACAATGCTCATTTTGTAGCCAAAACCGAGGAGGGATTGCAGACTCTTTATCAATTCAGAGACGACCTACAAGGATATTCCAAACTGTTAAAGGCTGCCAACAGCACCAATTTTGTTCTAAATCGGCTATTCTTATGGGCTTTTAGTCTAATGAAAAACAAATGGAGAAGAAACCTGACGGGGGCTTCCCCATCGCTCATGGTTTTTAAACTGTACAAATATTGCTATTTTCTTAATCTTTCTCAGCACGCAAGGGTGAGGTAAGCCATATTTTCCATTGGTTGCCCACAGACTTTGCAGAGATGACGAACCGAGCCTCCTTTTCTATCTTTCCCTTCACACCTATGGTGTCCATACTTAGAAAGTTGCTTACCTTGACTTCTACCTTTGCCACGCTGTCGCCATCCAATATATTGACATGAACTATCTCGGCTTGTGCACTTTCTGTCTGCGACCTGAGAAGATCTATATCGTCTTGGTTTACTTGAGAAGCCATATAGCTCAACCAGCGCTTGGAATCAGGCGTACAATAAGCAACGGCCCGATGAAATTGCCAGTTGAAATATGTATTCGAAAAAGAATCAACCGTTTCCATAAGTTGCTCTTTGTCGGTTTTACCACACGTGCACAACAGCATACTGCCCGATATAAACAATATGAGATAAAACGTATATATCAATCCCTGCCTTATATTGGATACCATAAGAATTTGTCGTTTTGTTGATGCAAATGTAAGTAAATTTCTCCAAATACATCAAGCAAGCTCATACTGTTTTTTAGAATGACAGGCATTCGGACTGTTTCTGCCGTCACTTCTTGGATTATGGTGAGCTTGCAACTGATATGAAATTATTATAAAACTTTAGACTTTGTCATTCGGATTTCTCTATTGTTTTCCATATCTTTGTATAAAATTAGACTATAAATGCTACATTATATATCATTCGGTAGTGGGAGCAGTGGTAACTGTAGCTACCTATACACCGAGTCTTTCGGGATTTTAATAGATGCCGGATTGGGTATCAGAACATTGAAAAAACATTTTAGAAATTATGAGATACAGCTGTCTAATGTAAAAAGCATGATTGTTACGCACGACCATGCAGACCATGTGAAATCGGTGGGCAGCTTAAGCAAGGAGTACAAACTACCGGTATATTCTACACAAAAAGTTCATGCTGGAATAGAAAGAAACTGGTGTGTCCGCTCCAAAATACTGCCTGAGTACATAAAAACTATTGAGAAGAATGTGCCATTTCAGCTTGCCGACTTCACAATCACACCATTTGACGTCCCTCATGACAGCACCGATAATGTGGGGTTTTGCATTCAATATAAAGATATTACCTTCGTGTTGATGACCGATGTGGGACATCTCACCGATGAAATCAGAGAGTATATTAGCAAGGCGAACTACTTGGTAATTGAGGCCGACTACGAACCGGAGATGCTCGAACACGGTCCGTACCCCAATCATCTTAAGAACAGGATACGTGGTCCATATGGTCACATGAGTAATATCGATTGTGCCCTGGCCATCGTGGAGAATGCCACACCCAAACTTCAACATGTATGGCTATGTCATTTAAGTGACGAAAACAATCATCCTGACTTGGCTGAGAAAAGCGTGAAACAAACTCTTCGCTCTCATGGAATCATTGCCGGAGATGTGCCGGGGGCTGATTTCAAGCTTGATGTGCTTAGACGGAAGACCCCGTCCGAAATATTTAATCTTTCGCTCGAATAAAACAATATCGGTAATTGTTGAGAATAATAAAATGCAAGATCACATCATCTTGCTGTAGTCGTCGCTTTCCAAAAGCTCGGCTACAGTCAGTCCGGAGTGCTTCTTCATATATTTCTCTATTGCTTTCACAAAGTCTGTACTGAAAGCTTCCTTGTTCATGGCCTTATTAACAACCCACATCACCTTCCCCATGTGCAGGTCTTTTTCTATCTGCGAGCGTGAATCATAGTTCGCCATAGGATATAGGCTCAACAAATAAAAACTCGCACAATCAGGAACAATAAAGTTACGCCCCATCGTGCGAAGTTGTTCAGGCGTATAATCGTAACGTTGATATATAGGATATTTAGCTCCCATATACTTGTCAAGCGATATTCCTATCATTTTCTCCCCAACCACTATACTCTGGTCCAAAGCTCCTATCTGTGCATATACACGGGGAATCGGCATATCCGGAAGCCACTCCTTCAGTTGGATAAAAGTCTTTTCCAACTGCTTGTTGATGTCATCCATATTGGCATACTCCGATCCTGCATCGTTGATAATAGCCTGTAAGGTTGAGTCTTGGTAGAAGTGCAGGAACTTTTCATTAATATCATGATCGGCCACTTCACCGATTTGAAGCATCTTTTCTACCAAGGTGCGTGTTTCAATAGGATATTCGGTATTCATCTGTTGCAATGCAGAGAAATCTCCAGTAATGAGATAGCGACTTTGCAACCGATCATATCGTTCAACCTTAATATGGGCGGCATCATCCTCATTTTCGTTCGGTTTAAGCTTGAACTCGCAAGCACAGAACAAAGTAAGAACAGCTAATAATATGTAATAAATCCTATTGACCACTCTAAAGAGCATACTTTGTATGCAAAAATACTAATATTTATTATACCACACAAGCAAAACGCTAAAAAAGTTAACATTTTCACAAAAAACATTTATTTGTTTTTATTTTGCTTAAAAGAATATATAAGAAAACGATATTGTATTTATATTTCATGAAAAGATTTACTAACTTTGCCTATCAACAAAAGATAAAAGCAAACTTATGAAACGTAATCTCTTTCTCATCGCTGCATGCATAGCTTCTGCGACTATGTCTGCCCAGCAAAAAATCAACCTCATTCTTTCTTCCAAAAC
>CAYVGR010000195.1:0-5235 GCA_964450065.1 uncultured Prevotella sp.
ATCTAAGGGCAGTTTAAGCGAATGTTAAAGGATTTAAGTGGACACTAGTGATTGTAATTATAATATGGTAATTAGGGTCTGCTAATTAACTTTAACTTTCTGATAATTAACTATTTATGTTGTGTAAAGTTTAGTCAATTCGCCCAAAATGACTACCTTTGGATGTTAAAACATTCAAGAATCGAGATGAAATACTACTCACAATATCGCAGTCACGACCTGTTTGAACTTCAGGAGTCACTTTCGGGATTGAGCAAATCCAACCGTTGGGTCAAGCTGGCCGACCACCTTCCCTGGGACAGGATAGAGAGGGAATACAACAAACGTCTGAGGAACAGTCACAACGGTGCCAGCATCGCGTGCGGTTACACCTACGTGGACCATCTCAGCTGGGATGCCTATAACGAATCATCCGATCTCGGCATGCTGCTGGAACTCTACAAAAAGCGTTTCGGCATGCTGCCCAGGGAGATACAGGCCGACAAGTTCTATCTGGGGAAAGAGAACAGGAAGCACATCAAGTCCTGCCATGTCAATTGCTACAACCGTCCACTGGGCAGGCCTCTCAAGGAAGAGAACGACACACACGCAGAGGATAAGAAGAGAGCCATCGGCGAGCGAAATGAGATAGAAGGCACATTTGGAACAACCAAGAGAGTTTACCGAGCCGACGACATCCGAGCGAAACTTGACCAAACGGCTGACACTTGGATAGGAGCTTGCTTCCTCGCTAAGAACATCATGAAGTTCCTAAGGGGACTTCTTTTTGTCTCATTTTCGAAAAATAGGGCTTGAAGACCTTCCAAAAGAGAATTATGGGCATTTTTGACAGCGTAGAGACTGTATTACACATACCACAAGGTTGTGTGAAAGATATAAATTAGCAGACCCTACGTAGGATAAGGATGCATTATGGATGCTTGTTAACCTTTAACGTAATTTGAATTCCGTGTAGAAGCGTTACGAGGTTTCCGATATGTTTCTTTTCAACTGTCGAAAAGAGAAGAAGGCAGTCCAAAGACCGCCTTCCATATCATCTTTTGAGTTCCAATTGTCGGTGTGCAGGCTGCTTACAGCCAGTAACCTTTTTCAGAGTGGGGTTTCTTGTTATAGATTAAGTCTATAAACTCCTGCAAGGCGTCTTTCCACGACAGGCCAAACGTATCCATAAAATAATGCACCACCCTATTGCTGTCGTCATCGAGACTATCCTCGGCTATGGTGTTCAAGTCGGTATCATCGTCTATATTCTCGTCGAAGAGGCTGGCATCCTCACGCTCCATGTAGATAACGAACGGAATCTTGAAGTCGATGTCAGTCACACCATTCAGCAATAAACGGTTGGAGAGGTCGTAATAAGGACGCGGTTTGCCACCGTCGAAGAATTTCGACTTGTAACCGTGATAGAGCTGAATACGAAGGTTGAATTGCTTTCTGCTCTTCAAGAAGCGCAGCACACCCTTGAAGCCAACGGGGTCTTCTTTGCCTATAATCTTCCCTCCTTCCTTCGTCGTTTTGTTCCAAGGATCGGTATCACAATAGAGATAGTCGAAGAGCTTTTCGGTTTGGTTGTCGTCAGCCTCAGCCTTGCCGTATTTCATCGCCTTTACATCCTCAGCAGTGAAGAAGTGCTGATGTATCTTACGCTGGTCCTCGGCCTGGAACTGGTCGGTAATCTCCTTTCCGGACGCATTGTAGTAGTGAATGAAGAGCATATATACAGGAGCCGGCTCACCATCATACCAGCCTGCCTTCTGCACGTAGAACTTTTCCTGGCCGTCTTTGCCAAATTCCCATTTCTTGGTTGCAGGATTCAGCTGCCAGACAATCTTCTGCACCGTTTTGATATGCTTGGCCTCAGTGTCCGGATTTTGATGTGGTCCTCCCACGTCCTGAATGCTCTTCCATTTGGCATGCATATGGCAGTCCACGAGTATCAACTCCACCTTAGCCGGATCCTCATGCAACTTATGTTCTACTTCGGGTGTCGGTTCGTCCACATCGTTGCTGCACGATGTGAAACCTGTGAATGCAAGCAATGCCCCAAAGGCGATTGCTGCCATTTTCATGTTCAACTTTCTTGTTTTCATTTTCTTCTTTATTTCATTGTTTAAATTCATATTTCGATATCATGTTATGTTCTTGTTCTTTTTTCCAATCAAAAAATCCAACTTATATTACACTGCAGGTCGCGTCCCATGTCGTGTGCATAGTAACGTGCCCGATTGGTGTACTCCTTGTATTCTTTATTAAACAAGTTGTCGCCGATGAGTGTCACCGTCAGCTTCTGCTGCCGCCCCACAGGAATAGTCATACCCAGTTCCAATCCGAAGAGATTGTAGGCTGCAGGTGTCGTGTCGATCAAGTCGGTAGCCGGGTCGAAGCGGGTTTGTTTGCCCACAAAGCGATGACTTACGCTCACATAGGGCAGCCATCTGAGGTGAGCCGGTGGTGTCCACGTTAATTGATTATGAAGATGTGCCGACGGGATATAAGGCAAATAGTTGCCCGTCGACCGTTCGTTAGCCCAGATGAGCGATGCCACCATGCGAAACTCCAAGCCATGTAAGGGGCGGAGAGCCACGTCGGCATCGATACCTCTGAAGAATGCTGACGTTTGCCGATACCTGAACACAGGATAAGCTCCCGATATAACTACAGTTTCTTCGTGTGTCGGCTGGTCGTAAATATAGTTGTGTATCCACTGTACAAAGGCATCGACAGAGACATCTGCCCATGTTGTCTTGTATTTCATCGACGTCACCCATTTATAACTTTGCTCGGACCGGAGGGTGGAGTCGCCGCATACAAACATGCCCGAGCCCAGTTCATTACCATTGCTGTATAACTCGTAGACATGAGGGGCGCGCCAAGCCAATCCGAAATTAGACACCAAGGTGAGCTTCCGACTCGCCTCGTACTTACCTCCGATGTTGTAGGTAAAGCATCCGAACTGTCGGCTTCCGCCATAGTAGCTGCCTGTCCAGTCGTATCCGGCGGCATTCGTTTGCTGATGATCGAAGCGTGCACCACCTTCCACCCCCCATTTGCCATGATGATAGCGTTGCAAGGCATATGCTCCGATACTGTTCTCCGTGTAATTGGGAATGATAGGAACAATGCCTGTGCCGGCCTGATTGCGGTTTCTGATGTGCAGCATATCCACACCCGCCTCCGTTATCCAGTCACCGTAGTACTTTTTCCAATGTAATCGGTTCTGCACCGATGTGAGATGCAGGCTCACTGCAGGGATGTCCGAGTGGTTCATGCGTCGTATGCGGTTCTCGGTGCGTACATCTTTCTGCAACGACAACTGATATTCGGCACGCCCGAACTGTCCAAGGTCGTAACCTGCTTTAACAATACCCGTATGGTGCGTGATCTGCTGACTGGGATATTCAATACGGCGGGAGAAAGGCTCTATGTCCAAAGGGCGTCCGATGGCAATACGTCGCTTCAGCACGTCAATGCTACCCATTTGGGCACTGAGCATAACGCCCATCTTCTGACAGAAGAAACTGTAGCTTCCCTCCGCTTTCAAACGTCCCGACCGATAGCCTAAGGCACACGACACGCCGGTTTCTCTCATGCCGGTATTATTGAGCAGGTAGTTGGCCGTGCTTCTGTCGCCGCCATTGGCGTATGTTCCCTGTAATCGCCAGGCCAAATTGTCATTACCCGGCAGACTTCCCTCCAGCTGGCCTGATGCAGAATACCTTCTGCCATTGCTTCCATAGAGGGTTGTCAGCGACCCCTTTGGTTGGTGTACGCCGTAAGGAAGGGGAGCCGGATTCATGATGATGATGCCTCCGAGAGCCTCCGAACCGTATCTTACCGATTCGGCACCTTTCACCACCTCAATACTCGAGAAGCCGTTCTTGTCTATTTCGGGCGCATGGTCTTCACCCCACTGCTGTCCCGTCAATCGGGCACCGTTATTCACGATGAGTATCCTGTTGCCGTACATACCCTGTATTACAGGTTTAGCCACAATGGTTCCGGTACGTATGGAGCTTAGCCCACTCACGTCTTCCAGCATGGCAGCCAGCGACTTACCCAGCGATTTGCTAATGTCCGTATGATTCAATTTGCTGCTGACACTGTTCGTGCTTGCCGTGGTACGTACACCTTTGACCACCACCTCGTTTAGTATCAGCGAGTCGGCCACATCATGCCGTCCGTCCTGTCCCTCGTTTGGGGCACAAACAGCGACGGCAGCATATACCTGCAAGCACAGAACGAGCGCAATTATAAACTTGCGTTTCATTCCAAAAAATAAAATGATAAAATGGTAGTGCGCAAATGGATTACGCGCACTTAAAGTATAATATTAAGGTATTATACCATAAACGGCGGCGAATGGGCATTGATCGACTCTACATCACGACAGACGGTTTGTGCGGAAAAGACGTGCCTTTCTATATACTTCACAGTAACGGCAGGCACGAAGTGAATAATTTTTACGCCCTCAACTTTCTGAAATGTAAAGTCGCAAATGTAACAAGTGCCGTGTACGACAGCCTGATTTCCGGCATCCGATGACAACGTTTCCACCTGATAATCCGGATGGATGTGAAAATCCTTGATGATAAAGGCTGACATGAATGTTACAATAAACATCCACGCCAATGTTGCTTTTATGGTTTTGCTGATTTTCACTTAATGCTGTTTTCGTCTTATAAACGTCCTCACCGAGATTCTCGTACTGATTTCGTTGGGTGCAAATGTATAAAAAAGAATGTAAGTAACAAAGGATGGAACACGAACAACACAATTTTTTAGTAATTGTTACGACAAACAGGAGGTGGTTCTTAAAAATTGTTTCTTTCAGATGAAAGAGTGACCGCCCGCATTCAACTTCAAAAGAGCCACGAGGATTCTCTTGCACCTTTTTCCAACTATAAGAAAATGAGATATCCAAGGAGTGGATTCCAATATTAATGATACAACTTTCCCGAGCTTATTCCAATTCCAAAGGAGTGTATGTTCCTCGTACGGCCGTGCTGAAGGCCAAGCGGCGGAAAGCTCGGAATCCCGGTAACTTTAGCATACCGCGGACAGACCATGGGCGATTGAGAAATGGACATCATCGTGGGGAAGACAGCAAAGGTGCCAGCGTAAGTTCTTCCTATTCAGGATTGCAAAACTATATGCCTCCCCCCATTGAAATTTTACTTAGCCTGATGACCTATCACTTCTTGACCAATGGTTTCCCAGTCTCGGTAAATCCAGCAA
>CAYVGR010000196.1:0-5217 GCA_964450065.1 uncultured Prevotella sp.
GGTCACGGTGCCGGCTTGCGCGATTACTGGCAGATGATGATGAGCAACGAGCGTTGTGCAGGCGGGTTTCTATGGGATATGGCCGACCAGGGAGTGGTGCGTACCGACTTAAACAACATCATCGACTGCATGGGCAACTTCGCGGCCGACGGCATTGTGGGGCCTCATTTCGAAAAAGAAGGCTCATATTATACCATCAGGCAAATTTGGAGTCCGATACAAATTGTCCTCAAGGAACAGCCTTCTAAGGCCAACGGCAACCAATGGAAGTTTGGCATAGAAAACCACTACAACTTCAACAATTTGAATTCCTGCACATTCAGCTATCGTTTCTTGCGTTTCCCGCAACCTGGAAACAGCAAGACAGCAGTGGTGGCAAATGGTCGCTGGAATGGCATACAGGGTGAGCCGGGCACCGTTGCAGAAAAGGCATTAGCTGAAAAAGACGGTGCAGATGCCGTGGAAATCAAGGTAACCGATGCTTTCGGCAAAGAACTGTTCACCTGGGTATTCGCCAAAGATACTCCCAAGAGCCCCTCACCCACCCCAGGCGTCACCATTAAGCCAACAGAAAAAGATTCCACATACAGTATCGAAGCTGGCGGAAGAACCTACGAATTCAATACCACCAACGGCCGTCTGAACAAGGTTTTAGTAGGAAACAAAATCCTGAGCCTACATAATGGCCCTCGATTTGTGGCAGCCAGACGCAGCGACCGCTCTTACGACCAATTCTACAATCACGATGACAAAGAAGCCGAAAAGAAGAAAACGCTTTATACCGAATATGTTGATCAGGGCAAATTTGCAGGTTTCGAGATAAAAAACACCCGTCAAGGACAGGTTCTCGTAGCCAAATATAACCACGGCAGCCTGAAGGAAACTACTTGGAAGTTCCACGAAGACGGCTCTGCTACTCTCGATTATCTATATCAGTTTGGCGGTGTAGTAGACGAAATGGGTATTACATTCGACTACCCCGAAACCCAAGTGAAAGCCAAGTCCTGGGTGGGCAAGGGTCCTAACCGCGTTTGGCAGAACAGATTAGACGGCCCCCAGTTGGGCTATTGGCACAACAAGTATAACGACCCCATACCCGGTGAGAGCTGGGATTATCCCGAATTCAAGGGATATTTTGCCGACACCAAATGGATGCAAATAGAAACCAACGAGGGAAAAATCACGCTAATTCCTGCCCATCCCATGCACGTAGGTGTATATACACCACGTGATGGCCGCGATGGACTGCTCTATACGCTACCCGAAACAGACATCACACTGTGGCAAGTTATACCCGCTGTACGCAACAAGGTAAACACCACAGACCTTAACGGGCCTTCTGCCCAACCTTACTGGGCGAAAAACGAAGAGTTTAAAGGGAGTGTCAAACTTATGTTCGAGTAAGTCATAAAACCTCCCCTGTGTATCTCACAGAGTCTCCACATCCTTGTTGATACATGTCGGAGGTAAAAGAAAACCATAAAACAGAAACTTCTACAATGTGTAAACACAGCCACTTATCACAATATGTATCACTGCTCTTGCAAGCAACATGCACCAAGTTGCTGCTTTTATTTGCCCTGTTCCCAAGCCAAGCACTGGCCAATGACAATGCCAAACCCTGGACTTATTGGTATTGGATGTACGGCGCGGTGAGCAAACCGGCTATTCAGGCCGACCTTATCAGCATGAAAGATGTGGGGTTGGGTGGCTGTTACCTCATGCCTATCCGCGGTGTCTCCGACCGACCGGAGTATCAGGGAGTGGCCAACCAACTATCTCCGGGCTTTTGGGAACACATAGACTATGCCTTCCAGCAGGCCGATTCGTTAGGATTGGACCTTGGCATACATATCTGCGACGGTTTCGCCTTGGCCGGAGGACCTTGGATCAAGCCCGAAGAATCGATGCAACAAGTAGTCTGGACTGACACGATTGTTTCTGGAAACTATCAGGGCGTCGTTCTGAAACAACCCCAAAGTTATGAAGGATATTATCAGGACATCACTACTTTGGCTATTCCCATCCGCGACGTTACACCTTATTATAATATAAAACCCCTGCATATAACCTATGGCGGGGGTGTTACCAAGGATGAGAAGGGAACCTACCGAGCTACCGAAGATGGTTTCATCGACTACGACTTGGGAGAGTCAAAGACCATTCGGTCGCTCGTTATCCGGCCTTCGGGCAATAACATCCAAGCACAACGCCTATGCGTGCAGGCCTCTGCAGATGGTAAGACTTACCATAAGGTGAAGCAGTTGGAACCTTGTAGGCAGGGTTGGCAAAACTCGGGCTACGACTTTACATACAGCATTGAACCCACCACTGCACGCTATTTCAGGTTCGAATGGACTCCTCGGGGCACCGAGCCTGGCTCAGAAGATCTGGATGCAGCCAAGTGGAAGCCCGTCCTAAAACTTAAAAATATCACTCTTTCAGGTGAACCCAAAGTTTCGCAATGGGAGGGAAAGAGTGGACAAAGATGGCGAATTGCAGAAGAAACAACCGCCACAGAACTGCCAAGCAACCTATGCGTGGCATTGAACGATATCCGTACCCTCGAATTGAAAGACAACAAGATTGTTTCGGCAACACCTGATAGTCAACAGCAGTATTGGAGGATATTACGCTTCGGACATACCTCTACCGGACAAATGAATGAAACTGCCGGTGGTGGCAAGGGACTGGAAGTAGACAAATTCAGCCAGCAGGCGGTAGACAAACTATTTAACAACTGGTACAAGCGGTTTTTGGAACGTCCTCATGCCAATGTAGTGAAATACCTACACATGGATTCCTGGGAGTGTGGCATGCAGAACTGGGGATACCGTTTTGCACAAGAGTTTCGACAGCGGCGGGGCTACGACCTCCTGCCCTACATGGCTCTGTATGCAGGAATCCCCATCGAATCGGCTGCAAAAAGTGAAATTGTGCTGCGCGACATCCGTCAAACCATCAGCGATTTGGCAAAAGACGTGTTTTTCCTGCGCTTCCGCGATCTGGCTCATCAGCACGGCAAGCAAGTGTCTCACGAAAGCATTGCCCCCACATTCGTGGCCGATGGCATGGAACATTACAAGCATGCCGACACCACAATGGGTGAATACTGGCTCAATTCGCCCACTCACGACAAACCAAACGACATGCTCGATGCCATTAGTGCGGCCCATATCTATGGCAAACAGATTGTCCAAGCTGAGGGATTCACTGAAATACGTGGGGTGTGGAACGAGACCCCAGCCATGGTTAAGCCATTATTAGACCGCAATTTTGCCATGGGCATGAACAAATTGTTCTTCCATGTCACAGTGCACAACCCTTGGTTGGACCGCAAACCTGGCATGACCCTCGACGGGATTGGTCTTTTCTTCCAGCGCGACAACACCTGGTTCAAGGAGAGTAAGGCCTTCGTTGACTATATTACACGCTGCCAGCACCTGCTACAACAAGGCATCCCTGTGGCAGACATTGCTGTGTTCACAGGCGAGGAAATGCCCGCCCGGGCTGTGTTGCCCGAGCGTTTGGTACCAATGTTACCTGGAATATTTGGACAGGAACGCGTAAACAGTGAGGCCATACGGCTGGCCAACGTCGGGCAACCCTTGGAGGAAAGCCCCGTTGGTGTTACTCATTCTGCCGGAATTATTGACACGAAGGACTGGGTGAACGCCTTGCGTGGATACCAATATGACTCCATGAACAAAGATGTCCTGCTCAACAGCTCGGAGGTTAGAAATGGCAAACTCATCATGCCACTTGGCAATAGCTATAAAATACTTGTCCTGCCCGGCCAAACTACCATAAATCCATCTTTCAAGGGATATTCAGAAGCAGTAAGAAAACGTATCGATGAACTAAGGAAACAAGGTGTTATCATCATCGACAAGCCCTACCAAGATGATGGCTTCGAGCAGTTTGGCATACCGAGAGACGCCATATTACCTCCAAATATAGCTTATACTCACCGTCAAGCCACTACGCGGGATATCTATTTTATTGCCAATCAGGAAAATAAAAAGCGTAACATCGAGGTAGGATTCAGAGCCACAGGTAATATATCGGTATACAACCCCGTAACCAACGCAACAACAACGATAGGCCATGCCAACCAAGAAGGAAAGATGTTCAAACTCACACTTGATGCCTACGAGTCTGCCTTTGTATTTTTTGACCGACAAAATGAGAAGTTAACCCCTGCTCCCCCATATACCGAAGCACCGCTCAATCATCGGTTGTCGAAGTGGAACGTAGACTTCCCACATGTCAATAAACCGATACAATCCACGACCCTTTTCGATTGGTCGAAGTCGGACAACGACAAAATTAAATACTTCAGTGGCACTGCCACCTATCGCACAACCCTGAAAGTGAGTCCCAGTCACGGAACCAAGGTCACCCTGAGACTCGGCACAGTACACGACATCGCTCATGTCTACGTGAACGAAATAGATTGCGGAGCAACATGGACAGCACCCTATGAGGTAGATATCAGCAAAGCTGTAAAGCGTGGTAAAAATCAGCTGCGCATCGAAGTAGTAAACACATGGGCCAATGCGCTGCGCGGTTCCGACCTGGGCAAGGATCCCTTCAAAGGCATATGGACTAATGCCAAATATAGAATGAAAGGCAAAAACGTTATTCCCGCCGGACTCATGGGACCCATAGAAGTTATAGAACGAAAATAAAAGAAGATATAACACCACAATAATATTTCAGAGAACATGAAACTCAGAACCAGTATTTTATATATTTTGACAGCAGGCTTCGCCATGGCTGCCAGGGCCGAAGTGAAACTTCCCGCCTTTTTCAGCAACAACATGGTGATGCAGCAGAACACCCAATGTAATCTTTGGGGAACAGCAGATGCCAACAAAACCGTAAGAATAAATACCTCATGGAACAAAAAAACTTATCAAGTTAAGTCGGACAAGGACGGCAAATGGAAACTTCAGGTAAGCACACCCAAGGCTGGCGGTCCCTTCAGCATGACATTCAATGATGGCCAAGAAACACGCATCGACAACATATTAATAGGGGAACTTTGGATATGCTCCGGTCAAAGCAATATGGAAATGCCCATCAAGGGCTTTAAAAATCAACCCGTCGAGGGTGCCACACAAGCCATGTTGCGTGGGAAGAACAACCAAATCAGGTTGTTTACCGTAGGCCGAAAGGCATCTATCGAGCCACTGTCGGACGTGAAGGGGCACT
>CAYVGR010000197.1:0-5212 GCA_964450065.1 uncultured Prevotella sp.
AATTATCGCACTTTACCTACCACAATTTCACCCAATACCAGAAAATGATGAATGGTGGGGCAAAGGCTTCACGGAATGGACGAATGTTGCCAAAGCACGTCCTTTGTTTCGCGGGCATTACCAACCTCGCATACCCGCTGACTTGGGATTTTATGATTTGCGCCTTCCCGAAGTTAGAGAACAGCAAGCTGCATTAGCAAAAGAAGCAGGCATTGAGGGATTTTGTTATTATCACTATTGGTTTCATGGAAAACAACTATTGGAACGTCCATTTAATGAAGTTTTAGAATCCGGGAAGCCCGATTTCCCCTTCTGCTTATGCTGGGCAAACCATGACTGGACTAACAAAACATGGAAGAAAGGCAGCAGTCTGAAAGCCGACTCCACGATTATGAAAATGACATATTCTCAAGAGGATCATATTGCACATTTTAAGGCCTTACTCCCTGCTTTTAAAGATGACAGATACATTAAAATAGATAACAAACCTATATTTGCAATTTGGGCTCCTCGGGATATTCCAAATACAAAGCAATTTATTGCCCTTTGGCAAGAGTTAGCCCAGAAAAACGGTTTACCCGGTATTCATTTTATAGGACAAACGGACAACACAGGAAAGGGACTCCCCGGACAGAGAAGAAATTACTATTCTGCAAATATGGCGAAAGATTATTACAATTCAATTTTCAATTTGGGATTCGACGCCGTTATGTCTTCCGGCTATCGTAGAGCAGTGGGAATGGTACAGGGTAGACTTCGCATGATGTGGAATATGCTAACCATCAAAACGTTTCTTCCATCCTACATTAGCATGGATTATTCCAAACTCATGAAATATTATTATGTGAAAGAGGATGCTTGGGAAAACGTTTATCCCACCCTTCTACCCCAATGGGATCGAACACCAAGATCCGGTCACAAATCAGAAATACTCACTAATAGTACGCCGGAAAAATTCAAAAAGACTATTGACGAAGCCCTACAACTCATAAAAAATAAGAAAAGCGAACACCAAGTACTGTTCTTAAAAGCTTGGAATGAATGGGGAGAAGGCAACTATGTAGAGCCAGATCTTCGTTTTGGAGATGGATGGTTAAAAGCTATCCGAAAATCTATCAGTGACGCTTATAAACTATAATATTTTATTTTTCAATGGCTATCTCAATATACAATATAAAAAAATGGTATAAAATGATGTGTGGAAAGAGTATTTTACACGTCAATCAAGATATAGGCAAATGTTTTTCTAAAACAGAACTACTGGGCTATTACAACAACCTGACAGAAAAAGTAACAAGACAGTCCAATCTTGTAGATACACGAGAAATACCTACCATATTACAAGAAGATGGGGTGACAATTATTTTTCCCGTAGCAGTATTTCAATACGCATTAGGTTGTTACGACCTTTATTTACTTAAAAAAGACGAGCGATATTTAAGAAAATTCCTACAATTAGCAACATGGACTTTTCAAAACCAAGACGAAAAGGGCAGATGGGATAACTTTTCACACACATACCCTCAACACCCTTATGGCGCAATGGCACAAGGAGAAGCCGTATCCGTATTGCTTCGTGCTTACGAAAAAACGAATGATGAAAATTTTTTTGAAGCATCTCATAAAGCAATTAACTACATGTTACAGCCCATCGACAAGAACGGGACCACTTTCTACGACGGTCAAGATGTTCTACTGAAAGAGTTTCAGCATCTACCGTTAGTATTGAATGGTTGGATTTTTGCATGGTGGGGCTTATACGATTATGTTCTGGTTACAAACGATTCCGGAGAATATTTGTCGATCTTGGAAAAATCTTGTTCCTCGCTTACCAAGTATTTACCGAAATTTGACACTTGCTTTTGGAGTAAATATGATGCTGACAAAAAAATTGCTTCACCCTTTTACCATCACCTGCACATAGCTCAGATGCAAGCTATGTACATTCTAACTGGAAAAGAAGAATTCAAAAGATATGCAGACAAGTGGAAAAAAGAAGAAGACAATATATTCTGCAAAGCAACAGCTTTTTTGTTAAAAGCTTCACAAAAAATAATGGAATAACAAGAGAATATGAGAAAAATAACTGTATGCGGTGCTTTTAGACTCAATGATAAGCCAAAAGGCGGACAAGAAATAAAAACTTGTATTTTGGCTACAGAGTTAGAAAGAAAATATAAGAAAATACACAGAATTGACACCTTAGGGAAATGGAGTAAGCTGAAAAATATCTTTCAGTTAATAGTAGCCGTTGCTACATCCTACAATATCATCATTCTGCCTGCCCATAAGGGACTTATTGTTGAAGCTCTACTTTTAAGAACTGTCAACTTTTTCTTTCGCCGCAACATTTTTTATGTTGTCATTGGAGGATGGCTTTCAGACTATTTGCAGCATCATTCATGTACGGCTAACAATATTCGCTGCTTCAAAGGCATCTTTGTCGAAACAAATACAATGAAAAATAGTTTAGAAAAGATGGGATACACCAACATTTTTTATATGCCTAATTTCAAACCTTTGGAAATACTAAATAGTGATTGCGTCAAAACAGATTTTGAACAACCTTACCCATTAGTAACGTTTTCACGCGTTACGGCAAAAAAAGGAATTGAAACAGCCGTATGTTTAATTTCTCAAATCAACAAGGAATACGGAAAACCCGTCTTCACATTAGATATTTATGGAACTGTTGACACTGTAGATGAGCCATGGTTTTCTCATCTAAAAAGCACATTCACAGATGAGATTAAATATAAAGGGAATGTTGCTTTTAATAAAAGTCCAGAAGTTCTTTCTAAATATTTTGCTTTACTTTTCCCCACCGAATATTACACAGAAGGTGTTCCCGGAACAATTATAGATGCTTATGCGGCTGGACTACCTGTTATTTCTTCACGTTGGAAAAGCTTTAATGATGTCGTTATAGATAAACACACTGGTTATGGGTACCAATTTGGAAATACCGATGAGCTTCGCAATCTTCTTCTTCAAATTGCAAAGAATCCCAATATGATTATTTCACTCAAAAAAAATTGTTTGCATAAGGCTAAATCCTTTCTTCCAGAAAATGCCATGCGTCCTTTAATTAATCTATTATAATTATGAAAATCTGCTTCTTCCTTTCAGATATTTCCCATACCGGAGGTATTGAACGAGTTACATCTATTCTTGCCCAGCAATTATTATCTGATGAGCCCAATCTCACAATTGACATTGTGTCTCAATTTCGGTCTTCCAATAAAACTTGGTATTCATTCAAAGGATGTAATCTCAAATATATATCAACGCGTAGTTTTAACGCTAAGCCCCATTCCATCAAACGATTAGTACGCATTCTCAGTAACATTAAAAGCATTAGGACGTTTTTTTCACAAAACCATTATGACATTATTATAGCACAGTCATTCCCTAACACTTTTATGCTCTATCTTTCAGGCATTTCCCTCAAAAATGTCATTGCTGAGGAACATGTTTATTTTGACTACTATAATCAATTCATAAAAAAAATTCGCAATCATATCTACAAACGAGTAGGCAAAGTTGTGGTGTTGTCAAAAAATGCACTTACGTCCCATAGGAAGTATCTTCCGGAGAACAAGGTTGTTATCATCCCCAATCCAATTAAAATAAAAAAATGTTTTCATTCGCCCCTCACAGCCCATAGGGCAATTGCCATTGGACGACTTGAATATCAAAAAGGATTCGATATTCTCATTGAGGTTTTTAATGATGTTCATAAAAAACATCCTGACTGGCTCCTTGACGTGTATGGTGAAGGTACACTACGTCAAACGTTACAGCAACAAATAGAAAACTATCAATTGCGAAATACCGTTTTTCTAAGAGGAAGAACCGACAACATTCCAGACAAGATAAGAAAATCATCTTTTCTTATTGTTTCTTCACGTTTCGAAGGTTTCTGCATGGTTATTATTGAAGCCATGGAACAAGGTGTGCCTTCCGTAGCTTTTGATTGTCCGGATGGTCCCTCAGATATAATAACAAACTATAAAGATGGCATTCTCGTAACCAACCAAGACAAACAGCAACTTTATGATGCTATCTGTTACATGATAGAACATGAAGAAGAACGCAAAGCAATGGGACTACTTTCCACACAAACAGTATGGCAATATAACAGCGAAGTAATTTCTACCAAATGGATGCAACTTTTTAAGGAAATTTAGGGTTCCATTTTGTAATATTTAACCCAATCTATATCCATGTATGCAGGCAAGTCCGATTCATCTGTCTTTAGCCATGGGTTACCCCATTGCATATCCATACGTAAAAAACTTTCGACTCCGTATGGAAATTGATGCTTTATATCTTCTCCTTTCATTTTTGGATAAGTATAGGTGGGTCTACCATTCAAAGTAAAGACTAATTTATCCGGTAGGATCTCTACCCCATACACATTCCATTTTTTAGGATTTACGGCAGGACATACCGAGTGTTCATTTGCCTTTTGTTTTTTTTGAATAGAAGCATAATTGTTATGGACGGTTTGCACCACATGGCTATCATGATTATAGTATTCCATTATGTCTATCTCAGCCCACGCGGGGTCATTCATATATTTCACACTGGTTATCCAGATAGCAGGCCAACAACCTTGAGCCCCTGATATTCTTGCTCTTACCTCCATCTTTCCATAACCGCTAAAATGCCATTTCCCTTCTGTAGAAATCCCTCCAGTTACCACTTTGGCTGTATCTCCTTTCAGCCAGCCTGTATTTCGAAGACAGTAAAGACGAATTCTTCCATGTCTCAGATCATAAAGTCTCTCATGAGTCGACATATGACGTCGCCAAGCCGGCACATCTCGCTTGATGCGAGACCATCGAGTAGTGTCAAGTTCTGTGGAATCGAAATCTTCTTGCCAAATTAGCTTATAAGTAGGTTTTCTGGCACTTACTGGAGATGTGTGACGTTGCTGAGAAAAAACAGAGACTATTGTGAGTCCAAAAAGGATCCCCACTGCTATTTTGTTCTTGTTAGACATATTTACAACGATTTTTATAATGTATAATCTATACAAATATAGCATTTTCCATAAGAACTCTTGCTAAAACTACACAAAAATGCATTATAAAACAGCTATTCTAACGTTTTTTTATAACTTTGCATAAATCAAAACTCGTAAAATGCAGAAAGATTTAGTATCTGTAATTATGCCCACATATAATACCGGGAAAGTTCTTTCCGA
>CAYVGR010000198.1:0-5165 GCA_964450065.1 uncultured Prevotella sp.
TGCATATCCTCGAAGTCGACCACATTGCGCGCACGCACAGCCTTGCGACCGTTCACCCAGAGTTGGCGTGAATCCAAGGGACGCCCGTTCACATCGGGCAACTCAGCCACATACATGCTGCCTTGTTTCTTCCAATTTGTAATGCGTACGGCACCGGAGATTACAGCTCCCTTCTCTCCACGAATATCCACAAAGCTGTCTTCTGCCCGAACGGTGAGGGGTTGATACAATCGGTGTATGCCACCTTGCAACACTATCGTTGTCCGGACATCGGGTGAAAACACATGCTGCATGTAATCTACATCCGACACGTGCCGACGTCGGAACTCCCGTGCAGCCCGCAGGGCATCTTCTATGGCTCCGTCATTACCGGGAGCGACAGAAATAATGGTATCGGCACCCCACATCGTGAGCACCTGCATCCAACCTAATATGATAATAACTATTTTTTTCATTTTGCCAAGGGCAGCCACACGCTCATATCCTCGTTGCCGCGATTGCCCCATATATAATAAGGAATCAACTTAATGTTTATCTTGCTATTATTGCTTTTCACCTCACGGTAGAGTTCGTCGCGCCTCCACTGCTTGGCATCGGCCAATCGTGCTTCGCCCTCCAAAGCCACATAGGTGTGCCCGCCGAGTGTCTCGCGCTTAGCCTCAAGGTGAATATCTGCCGGTATAATAATATTGTTGATATTCTTACGCGCCTCAATGTCACATCCTTCAAGGCAGTAGACTATCGGGCCTCGCTTCACGGCCACCTGGTTTTTGTTCTCCTCCACCAAGGGATTCGACTCTATCAGTCTGGCACGCATATCGAACTGCAACTTCACCTCATCGCCGCGCTTCCACCGACGGGTCACAGCCACATAAGTGTTGGGCATGATGTCGCTGTCGACAACTTCTCCGTTCACCGTGAGTACGGCATGGTCGGCCTGCGCGTCGAGCCAGGACGGAATGCGTATATACATGGTTTTGAAGGCCTTGCCAACCTTATCCAATATAATAGACGTACCACCCTCGTAGGGATAATCGCTGATTTGTCTCACCGCAAGGTTCTTCAGCTTCAACTCGCTGGCTCCAAAGAGATTCACCCAGAGAGCATCGCCGTTGGGGCTCACGGTGTAGGCATATTCCTGCGCCTCCGCCAACGTACGCAAGGTGTTTGGCGGACAGCAGAAACATGAGATGTATCTCTGTCGCTCCTTGGGCCAGCGCATCACATAGGGAAAATCCTTGTTCTTGCGCAAAGCCTGCGTATAGAAATATTTGGTACCATCGAGACTGATACCCGGCAATATGCCATTGTAGAGTTCGTTCTCCACCATATCGGCATATTTAGCATCGGCAGTTGCAGAAAGCAGTCGCCAGGAGAACAGCAGGTTGCCTATTTGCGCACAGGTCTCATTATGGCTGGTCTCGTTGGGCAACTGAAACTTTCGGCCATAAGCCTGATGTATCTGCTGAATGCTGGGCTGGTCGTAAGTCGTCCCGTCCGGCGAAACACCATCGTAGAGTGCTCCGCAACCACCGGTGATATAGATTTTATGATTGGCAATATCGTCCCAAATGCTCGATAAGTTCTTCATCAGTTGCGCCTCGCCGGTCTCTGCATACAGATCGGCCACACCGGCATAGAGATAGTTGGCACGCACCGCGTGACCCATAGCCTCGTATTGTTTGCGGAAAGGCACACGGTCCTGATTGTGGTCTTCGCCGTTTTTCACCGAGTCGCGGATGTTGATCAGTTCTTTGGCCAACGTAAGGTAACGCTCATCACCCGTTTCGCGATACATCTCTGCAGCCCCCATATAATGAGAAGGACAGATGGCATTGCGTGCCAACTCGTCGCGGGCGGTCATCAGAAAGTTGTAAAGAAAGTCGGCCGCTTTTTTGCTGACATCAAAAAGCGAGCGTTTGCCCGTGGCACGTTTATGCACAATTCCTGCCGTCATGAGGTGCCCCAGGTTATAAGTCTCGAAGTTCAGCCTGCTGGCAAAGGCCGTTTTCTGGTCCTTGCCTATTTCTATACCGATAACGGTGTTGTCTCCGGCATGCGAGTCAACACCCTTGTTACGCTCTTCTATCACCACCGGCGTGTGGATATAACCATCTTTGCGCTGCGCCCTGGCCACATAGTCAATGAAATGGTCCATCAGCGCGTCCAGCTTGGCATCACGGGTTACGGCATACACGGCGGCGCATGCCTCCAGCCATTTATACATGTCGCCATCGTGGAAAGGAGGCCCTATATGTGTTCCCTCCTTTTCGCCGGCGGCTATCTCGAAGTTACGGAATCCATGAGACAGGTCAGCATCGTTCCATGTGTCCCACATATCCCACACAGATGTTTTGGAGAACACATGAAAGCGGTCTCCCCAAAAACCACCCGTCCACCTCACCGCCCCCATCGGGGTGTTCACCATTCTGGCATAGTGGCTTTGGCTGAAATCGGTCAGACCTTTGTCTTGCGCCGATACCGAAACACTCAGCAACAGCAAGAAAGAAAAAGAAGAAAGCAGTTTTCTTTTCATGAAAATTATTTTATCTAAAGACGGAAATGGAGCTGTTTTGTCATCACTTCCTGTCTCCAATCATAACTTTCATCATTTTTGCAGGCCACTATAGCTTCCGGGGGCTTGGCCTTGTTATCCCAAAACATTCAGATCATCAAGGTCAACAATAAATTGAAAGGCTATTTTTATGGGGCCATCAGGGGTGGCCAATTCCATATAACGATCATGGTCGTTCACCTGAATCAGTTTTCCATCAACCCGATGATAGCATCCCCCTGCCTTCCTACCATCCGGCTCAAAATAAGTTACACGAACACCTGGCCGGTCAGCAAGCCTTTCCCTAAGTCGGAGCATTGTCCTGTCGAGCATCTCACGGCGGTCGGCCGACAGTTCCTCCAACTTCTGTGTCATTCGTGCGGTCTCCTGCAGCGCAGCCTTATGCCCTGTCAATGCGGCAAACGAAGAAAACTGTGCAGCACGCTTAGCCATAGGCATCTGCGGATAGCGTTTGGACACATGATGAGGTAAATCGATGATGTCGTCGTAATCTGAACTCATAAGTAAGTAATGGTCATGTATGAATATTATATCTGCGCCTGTTTCCCGGGCCACACCTGCTTCACAGTCTTAAGCAGGCTATTATGCTCTATGCCCACCAATTTGACTGTTGCGGCTTCGCGTAGTGGCCCCTTCCTCGAAGTCAATGCCCTTGAGTATGGAATTCTTCCCAAATTTCTTTTTTATATTCAGCAGGGTTTGCTGCATTCTTCGCTCCTTATCCAAAGCCTCCTGCCGAGCCTGCTCCTCCTTGCGCAAAGCCTCATAGTCGGTAAACATGTTGAGCTGCACCGGAGCCGCGCTGTCTTTCTCGGCATCTTGCTCCCTTATCACATGATTGGCCACCAAAGTTAACCTGCGTATAAGTAGGTTGGGGTTCACTATTTTGTCGAACAAACCGATCACGGCATCGGTTATCAGTTTGGATGAGGAATTGTAAAATTCCATATTAGCAGAGCCGTGGGCACGCTTGGGAACTCGACGTCCATAATGATCCAGCGTTATCGGACCATGATATGTCGCCCGTATGGCCGGGTTTTTCAGGCTCTCGATATCGTAACCTACGGTCAACACCACTTGATCGGTAACCAACTGCTTGTCTACCAAATCGAGGGCCATGGCATCTGCCATCTCCTTGGCCACCACCCGTGCCTTCCTGAAGCTATAAGGCTCCTGCAACACCTGGCCGCTACTCAGCGAGTTCACTTCCGGCCTGTATTTCTTCACAGCCTCTATCGTACAGGGCTCCCATCCCCAAGCATGGTCTATGAGCAATTCAGCATTCACGCCAAAAAGCTTATACAGCAGAGCTTCCCTCTCGATAGAACACCGGGCAATCTGCCCCATCGTGTGTATGCCGTATGGCGCAAGTCTGTCGGCGACTCCCTTCCCCACTCTCCAGAAACTCGTCAGGGGCTGATGATCCCACAGTTTCCTGCGATACGACATCTCGTCGAGCTCGGCTATCCTTACCCCGTCTTGATCTGCGGGAATGTGCTTTGCAACAATGTCCATGGCCACCTTGGCCAGATAGAGATTGGTACCAATACCTGCGGTGGCCGTGATACCAGTCTCCTCTAACACTGCCCGTATCATCGTCATGGCCAACTCGTGTGCCGACATCTTATAGGTCTCCAGGTAATCGGTAACATCAAAAAACACTTCATCAATGGAATACACGTGCATGTCCTCCGGTGCCACATATCTCATATACACTTGGTAGATACGCGCGCTGTAATCAATGTAATATGCCATGCGCGGCATGGCTACAATATAATCTACAGCCAGTTGGGGATTGGATTTGAGTTCCATATCAGACACCGATGTACCCGTCAGCACATATCCCGGAGTATGCTGCCTTCGCTCATAATTCACCTCGCGCACACGCTGCACCACTTCAAACAGCCGTGCCCGCCCACTGATGCCGTAAGCTTTGAGCGAAGGCGACACCGCCAGACATATTGTCTTTTCCGTCCGACTCGCGTCGGCCACTACCAAATTAGTGGTCAGCGGATTGAGTCCTCGTTCCACACACTCCACAGAGGCATAGAACGATTTCAGGTCAATGGCAATATATGTACGCTGTTTGTTCATCAATAGAATTCTCCTCATGCAAAGTTACCAAATAAATCTGGAATGCATAACGATGCGCCATGATAATAAGGGCACACTTGGAGAGGAATCCTTCGAACATAGAGTCAAGCTCTTCATCACGGTGTCGGTGTTTCCATATATTAAAACCGTATGACTAAATTTTGATGTTAATTTTCGAATCGACAAGGGCAGACGACACAAGTAGAGACGTGGGCTTGCCCCCGTCTCACACCATCGCTGCGTGGGCTTGCCCCGTCTCACACCATCGATGCGCAGGCTTGCCCCGTCTCAACGAGGGTAGTTTCTACATGAGAAACAGTGGATAATTCCCCCCCCCCCCTTTTGTTATGCGATAGCTGTAGAGACGCGGGCTTGCCCCGTCTCACACCGCTGCGGTGTGGGCTTGTCCCGTCTCAGCAACTACAGAACATAGAACCAGTCATTTTCCCTGTGGGAACCAGCCTCTGTGTGAGACGGGGCAAGCCCACGTCTCTAC
>CAYVGR010000199.1:0-5100 GCA_964450065.1 uncultured Prevotella sp.
TCACAATTTCTTGCAAAGTAAAAATAAAAATACTGGTAAGATGCGTAAAACTTCATTTTCTATAACAGTTTACTTGTTTGCTTGCAAAAGTATAACAAAATTCCGAAACCTACAAACATTTTGAGAGAAAAAGACAAATATATCTTTCGTACAGATATTATTTCATGCCCTCTCAGCCAAAAGGATTAACATCCTTGTAAGCTTGTTCCGTTTTTTGCTGAATATTTTCCTCTGCTTCCGCTGTGCTGTCTGTCAGTGATTCCCGAGCCGTCATTTCCTCAACAGTGGCACGGTCTTCCTTTGCTCCCTGTATATCCCCTGTCGCTTCACGAAGCTCGGCCCTTTCCCTGAAAGCATCCAGACAAAACGGGTTGGCATCGATCACCTTGTCATAATATACCAATGCGCTCTCGTTGTCGCCTCTCACTTCAAGACAACGCGCCTTGAGCATCAAGGCATCTTCATGGTCTCCAAGATGTTCAAGCATGCGGTCAGCATCGTGTTCAGCGCTCTCAGCATCGCCCATCTTCAGCAAAGTTTGTCCCCTCAGCAAGCATGCCTCCCACAGTGGGTTGTCTTTCGAAAGATTTACAGTTTTAGTAAGCAAGGCTATACCATTCACAAAGTCTTCCCTCCCGATACATGCCTTGGCGTATGCATAATTCACATATACATCCTCGCTGTCAATCTCGCTGGCCTTTTCACAAGCATCGGTCATGGCCTGATAGTCCTCCATCATATAGGCCACATCGGCCATGCATAGCCAAACGCGCTTGTTGTCAGGCTCGAGACGGGCTAAATGCTCCAGTTGGGCATAGGCAGCCGGCAGATTATTGGTGCGAATCAACGCCTGAACCAAGTAGTCGCGCGTCTCGCCATCTTCCCTTAGCTCTAAGGCATGTGTAAAACACTTGATGGCATAGTCGGGTGCATTCTGTTTCAACGCAGCTACACCATCATATTTCAACACATCAAAATCTTTGGCATGTTGGTTTTTCTTTTCTTCTTCCGGAGTTTCCTCCACACTGCCAAATAGTTTCTTCAGGAGATTCATCAATACTATTGTTTCTTTAATTGATTGTAATGCACATTCGGAATAACATCAGCACGCTCAAACTTAGGCCAATGGCTTGCAGAGGCAAGCCACTTTTTGCCGGGCTTACGATACTGTATAAAGGAGTAGCGGGCATTGATATAGCCGTCCTTGCCATCCTTGCCCAGCACATAGCAATAGGCTTTGCGCTTGTACATCGCCACCTTTTTGTTCTCCATGACCACTGTCTCCAACCAGTCTTCCTGCGGGATTGCCACAGAAACGATGGTGGCCGCATTATAGCGTTTGGCAAAATCTTCACGGCATGCCTTATACATAGACACTGAGTCTGCATGAAAACGATCGACCGTATAGACTGGCATGTATTTCACACCGTCTATCTCTACCAAGGTGGTATCACTTTTATTATCCAGCCCCAGCAAGTCGGACAGGCTCTCGCCCGTTTTTTGCATTCCCTTTTCCAAATCCTTCAAAAAGCTATTCAACCGTTCTTTTGAAGATTTATTCACACCCTTATTACTCTGTGCTTGCATCGGTGCTGCCATAGCGAGCAACATCAATGCAGTTATTATGTTTCTTTTCATCAATTAAAATTTATATTGACAGCAAAATTCCAAGCCTATATTATTGTTGCAAAGTTAGCGAATACAGAGTGGTTAACACCCTTTGTTTAGTCTTTTTTATACAAAAGTATAATAAAAATATCTAAACACCACCTGTCCTATCAACCACATTCTGTATATTTGCTCTGTTAAGCTTGCACGATTTGCATGCGCCAAAACAAAAAGGAATGAAAAGCTATAAAAATATCTTCACAGCACTATTGCTTGGCGTGACCCTTTGTGCCCACGCCCAAACCGATAAAGGCATGACATACGGGGCATCGAGCTTTGCCATTCCGGGCAGCTCCGCCATCACATTTGCTGTACCAAAAACATTGCAGGGGCAGCACATGATACCCTCCAGCAAGGCCTCCTTAAAACCACTTCCAACATCTCATTCTTCTGCGGAAAAGGACACGCGCCCACTTCAAAACACCCAACTTGCCGACACGACACAGAATGATGCCCAGGACAAGCTGCAGCAATCCAACAGCATGCGGACATATCCGGCTCCGCTGTCGTTATACCACAACTACAGCGGGCTGCACCAAGGACTCAATGTCAACATAGGACTGAGCGTATTTGCCATGTTTGGCAAGCATGCCCCACGTGGAGCCGGCTTCTCTCAAAACATTTCCGCCACATGGCTCCAGCCACTCGGCAAACAAGCATGGCTGGCAGCAGGAGGCTACCTGAACAATACAACTTGGAGCGGAAACAACTATACTTCGGGTGGACTATACGGGGAGTTGGGCTACCAATTCAACGAGCATTGGGCCGGATACATATACGGCCAAAAGTCGATAGTGAACAATGGCATGCAACCTTGCGGCTATCTATATGGACGGGGTATGTACCACCTGTCACCCATGATGTATAATAATTGGGGCGACAAACTTGGCGCTGCCATCCGGTGGACACCTAATCCTACGATGTCGATAGAAGTATCTGTCGAGAAAAATTGGTATCCAAATTCTAACTTCGGTTATGCCGACCGGTATAAATACAACTATCCGATACCGGAAAAATAACGGCAGCCTGATGTTCGTTGCCTCCCATTCAAGCCAATCGGCTCCATTGTCCGTGAGCAATGGAGCCGATTGGCACATGGGGCACTAACGAGTTTGATCTCTGAACTCACTGGGCTTCATGCTTGTTTTTATCTTAAACTTAGAAGAGAAATAGTCGGGCGACTCGAAGCGAAGCCGATAAGCTATTTGTTTAATACTTAGGTCTGTCGTAGTCAGCAGTTCCTTGGCTCTCTGTAAGCGCAGTTCCTGCTGGTAAAGAGAAGGCGACACCCCCGTGAACTCCTTGAAAAGCTTGCGGAAATTACTGTAGCTCACGCTCAGTTCCTTAGCAATCTGCTGAATCGTAAGGTCAGCTTCGAGCGACTCTCTGATACGGCGCCGAGCATGATTCACCATATCTACATGGTCATGATTGGTGCTCAGTTGTAGGTTTCGCTCCAAGGAATACATCAGCCCAACCAGCAAGTTCACTGCTCCGGCAAGCGTCTGCTGCACGTATGCCCCCTCCTCTTGCGCGGTTTCGTAAGCAAAACGGTAAGTATCATCCACCCGTGCCGAGAACCCAACATGATATATTGGCTTTCGGGGAGACAGAAAACCTGCCTTTACCCTGTCGTCCACATTTTTGCCCCTGAAACCAATCCAATGGCTTTTCCAACCCACATCGGGCGTGGGGTGGTAACTATGCCATTCTCCCGGGAACAGCAAGAAAAGGTCGCCGGCTCTGAGTTTGGCCTCTTTCACCGATGATGAACTGAAAACGCCCTCGCCTTCTGTGATATACAGTAACTGATATTCATTGAGTATACGCCCCTTATCCAATCGGAAATAATATCCGTCAGCATGTCCATGAGTAGGGTATTCTTCTCCAGGGGCTATCTCTTCATAACCCACCGTCGACACAGTCAGTCCCCACAAACTGTCGTGAGAGTTGGCTACCATGTATTTGCTTTTTTGCATAGTGTAATGGAGTTTTGAGCTTGTTTTGTTGAGCAAATATAAGAAAAAGATATCAAAACCCAAAATCAACTGATTTATTTTTCAAGCTTTTATAGTTTTGTACTAAAAAAACAGCCCCTCCTTGGAAATCGATCAACTTTCTATGCACAGGTGCATGTTATCGTCAAAAAAAACAGACAATTATCTTTACAAACACTCCTCTATAATTCTCGTATTCTAAAATCATTTTGCTTCCGCCCGAAATACGAGAAATATGGGGAAACTTGCAAACGCTTGACAGTCAGCAATTTTTCAAAATCGACATTTCTACTCCAATTTTATCGGCTGCCATTGAGTATCGAATGGCATGGCGATGAAGCTCTAATCACACAGCAAATAGAGCGTCGTCATGCGACCATTCGGCTCGAATGGCACGATGATAAAAGCTTAAACGTAACGTCATGAAAATTTTAGCGCTTCCTCGGCGAATGATGTTGGTCAAAACATGGCGTCTTTTCCTCCAGATGTCCCAAAAAAAATCGCGGAAATATGGTCATCAAGTTTTACATCTACAATGGATTATTGATCACGTGCAACCATTCAAAACGCAATATTTGCGGCCGTGTTCATGAAGAAAAGATAATGAAAGGTATCGCACAATATCGTTCTCCAAGGAGCTGCATCGAATCGAGATAGGGACAATTATAAAAACTTATCTTCCTGTTTTCAAAGCATCTCCCATACGTACATATACAACAAAAACCACCTCATATTACTATAAAACAAGTAATATGCAGTGGTTTTTTATGTGCTTGACAGGAGGGTCTTCTGCATGGCTATCTCGTCAAGAGACCTTGAAGCCAAGCAGATTTCTCACCCATAAGTTTCTTCTGATATTAAGCAAGCGTTACCTTGCCATCCTCGCCTTTAACCTTGCCTTCCTTGAGTAACCAACCGATACCGAGGAGTACTTCTGTCTCGGTCTTCGATGTTGTCTTGGCAAGCTCAGTCACAGACAATGCAACACCAGCTGCCGAAAGAGCCTGATAAACATCTCCTGCACGGAAGCCTGCGTTCTCTGCATCTACAGTTATTTCAGCTTTCTTAGCTGCAGTCTTGCTTTTTGTAGCTGGTTTGGCTGCGGTTGTTGATTTTTTTGCTGTGGTTGCCTTCTTTGCAACCTTCTTTACTGGTGCCTTCTTTTCTACCATAATTTAATAAGTATATAAATTAAAAACAATTATTGTTTTATAACTCTTCGTTGGCAAAATTAACCTTTTTATTTTTTATTCCGCTTTGAATGATTAAGAAATATCCGAAAAATAATCTTTTTTAGCAAAAATATGACATTTCGTTGATATATATCAACGAAAAAGGAAATAAAAAAAGGACTTTCGAAGCGAAATGCTTCGAAAGTCCTGCGGTGTGTACGGGACTCGAACCCGTGACCTCCTGCGTGACAGGCAGGCATTCT
>CAYVGR010000200.1:0-5041 GCA_964450065.1 uncultured Prevotella sp.
CGAAGCCCTTGTAATCGGTAAAGGTAAAGAAGTTTTCCAAGCTCCCGTAGAAGCGGATACGCTCTATTCCGACCTTGCCCGTCAAGGATTTGGGTAAGGTGTAGCCCAGCTGAATATTGCGTATCTTGACAAAACTCAAGTCTTCCAAGTAGAAATCACTCAGATTGGTGTTCCTGCTATCCTGATATTGCAACAGGCGTGGATAGGTGGCATCAGTGCGCCCCCTCGTACCATCGGCCGTCGGCAACCTCCTTGTTGATCTGATAACCGATACGCACGGTGGGGGTGTTGTAGGCCATGTTGCGCCAGAACATTTTAGCGCCAAAGGAACCCTGCAACAATACAGAGAAGTCGAAACCACGCCATGCGGCATTGAGGTTCAGACCCATCAAGAACTTGGGATTGGGACCGTCGCTTACAATTTTCTTATCGGTATTGTCAATGACACCGTCATTATTGACGTCCTTATAGAGCAGGTCGCCCTTCTCGGGAGTTCCAAAGGCTGCAAACGGATTGACTTTCTTGCCATTTTCATCCAGAGGAGCATTGTCTATCATCTGCTGAACAAGCTTCATATCTTCATCGGTCTGCAAAAGACGATCTACACGCAGCAGGTATTGGGAATTGATGCTGTGGCCCTCCCAAATGAGGTTTGCATTGCTGATGGCCATGCCGCCCTTGTCCTTACCCGTGAATTTGTTTACCTTGTTGGTAACATGGGTAAAGTTAGCGGTTGCACCGTAAGTGAAATCTTGTATCTTGTCTTGCCAGCCCAATGAGAACTCGAAACCACTGTTGGTCACTGTGGCACTGTTGGTCTTAGGCAATGAGGTGATGCCATGAACCGCCGGAAACAGAGGCTACATGATTGGTAGACACTGCACTCTTGAAGGTTTCGTCTATCCAGTCCGTATTAGGATACTTCAAAGGATTACGACCTGCATCGTCTCTCCACTCCTTGATAACATCATCGGTGAACTGAGCTTTCTGGCCACTGTTGATATAGCCTTCGTTGATAAGCTCCATGTAGTCGGCATAATTTGAAACGGGAGTCAGGGTCTTACGAATGGACTCGAAAGAGACATAGCCGTTATAATCCACCTTGATTTTGCCGGCTTTACCGCTTTTGGTCGTAATCAAGATAACACCATTGGCAGCACGCGAACCGTAAATGGCGGCAGAAGCAGCATCCTTCAGCACGGACACAGACTCGATATCCTGTGGATTTACCGTATTGATACCTGCCTCCGAACCATCAATAATAACCAAAGGTGCAGAAGAATTCAACGTGCCCTGACCGCGAACCAAGATAGAAGCATTGTCATTACCCGGCTGGTTGTTATTTGATTTTACTGATACTCCGGCGGCCATACCAGCCAAAGCTTGCGAAACATTGGTGATAGGACGGCTCTCTGTCAGTTCCGAAACATCTATGGAAGAAACCGACCCGGTCATATTGACCTTCTTTTGAGTACCGTAACCCACAACAACGACTTCGTTCAACGAGCGGCTATTCTCTTGCATGGTAACTTGAATACTACGCTGAGAGCCTACTTTAATCTTTTGTGTTATGTATCCAACACTGGAAAACACAAGTACAGATTGAGGGGAAGATACCTTAATTGTGAATTTACCGTCCAAATCGGTAACAACACCATTGCTTGTTCCCTCTTCAATAACGGTAACACCGATTAAAGCCTCACGAGAATCAGAGACCGTCCCGGTTAAGGTAATGGACTCCTGCGCAATTTCAGAAATCGCAGCAGGCGGAGCAGCGTATCCCACAGATACTCCTGCAAAAAACACAATGGATGTCAGAGACATCGCTGTCCCTATAAACATCCTTTTGAAATGTTGATTACTGCTAAAAGTTTCCATTGTTTAATTGTTAGGTTTTTGTTTATATTATAGGTATAACAGGTTGATGGTTTACTTATTCTTTGCAAATATAGTATTGATAAGATTTATACACATACCACTTTTGTCCATTTGTATAGCATAAATCATCCAAGTGTCATTTTAGTATATTAAAAAGCTTTTTAGCATGGCAAGAAACTGTCACTTGCCATGCTAATCGCTTATATCAATATTGAACAAGATTGGGCAAGATACGCTCTGTGTACCACGGATCGTCTATCTCTTTCAGAAGTTGCCCCATTTGCTTGCAGAGTTTTGCGACAATTTTTTTGTTCTTTTCCAGCGGAAGGTTGCGCATTTGGTACGGATCGTTCTTGTCATCAAACAACTTTGCCTCCTTCAGCTTGTGGTTCTTGTCGATATAAAGTGCCAATGTATAGTCGGCCGTCTTGATGCCCCGGGCCTTGGGAAAATAAGATATCACCTTGCCATTTGCATTCTTCTCTCCGTCCACATTCTGAAGATAGAGTGCCCCTTCCGGTCTTTTTATCTTAGCGTTCTTGTCAAAGAACAATGCGGAATAGTCGGTACCCTGCACTTCCGAAGGTATCTGCTGATGCAGACCAACCATTCCGAGGAGTGTGGGCATGATATCGGGAGAGGACAAAAGCAGGTTATCCACACGGTGAGACATCTTTCCAGGATAACGAACGATGAATGGTACGTTCATCGACTCTGCGTATGGCGAGTTCTTAGGGTCGTCGGTATTCTGGCTGCACATTGTTTCTCCGTGGTCCGACGTGAACACTACAATAGTGTTCTTGTCCAGCCCGGCATCTTTGAGCGCTTGCAATATCATACCAAATGCACGGTCCACACCACTGACAGAAGCGAAATAATAGCGGGTCGATTCCGCCTTATCCATCTTATGATTGGCATTGGGGCGGACGAGAAGGCTTTCCAAAGACTTGTCCTTGTAAAGTACAAAATCTTCTTCCATGCAATCTTCCAACGAACGGTACGGACTGTGTGGAGGATTCATGCCCACCATAATAAAGAAAGGCTTCGATGCATCGCGCACATTGTCTTTGTTCTGAATATAATCCACGGCCTTTTTAGCCTCGTGTATGGGCGACCATTCCTTGGGCTCATGCTTCTTGCCGTCAGTATCCCAATAGTGCGGATCTTTATGCACGTCGAACGTTCCGTAAGAATACCAATAGTTGAAACCATGCCGCTGTTCGGCTGGAGTATAGGCATCCCACGCCGGCACACGATCTTCCACATATTGTCCCGGACGGTCAGGGTCATTGCGCAGCGAAGTGTGAGCATGCAACTTTCCGATGTAGGCACAGTCGTAACCCGCCTTGCTCATCACATCGCTCAGACACTCGGCATCGTCGCGCAGACTGCTCAGCGGGCGACTTGAGTTACAGTTGAGGGGCACCCCACTCTTGTTAGGATACATGCCCGTCATCAGCGAGCCACGATGCGGACTACTCAGCGGACAGTTGCTCATGGCCGAAGTAAGCACCACCGATTCTTCGGCAAAGCGGTCAATATTAGGCGTATGCACGGGATCGCCCGCGGTACGCAGCACCCCCTGGTATTCCGGACGACTCCAGAATCCCATGGCAAAATTACGAAACTGGTCGGGAAACACATAAACTACGTTCGGCCTGGAATCAGTTTCCTGATCCATAGACTGTGCGAATCCCAACTGTGGCACGATTGTCAATCCGGCTGCCAATATTTGAATTTGTTTATTCATTGATGACATGCATTAGAGTTAGTAACTATATGCTTCCTCTTCCAACGAGGATTCATAGTGCAAAACTACAAAAGAAAACCGTTATTTATATGTCATCTTTGTACAAAGAATGTACAATATAATCTATTGGAAGGAATTTAACAAGAAAAAAGGGGAGCTATCTCCCCTTTCTATACTCTTTCGGTGTCACCCCATACTTCGCCTTGAAGCAGTGGGAGAAATAGCGCGGAGAACTGAATCCGAGCTTATAGGCAATGTCGGATATCTGCAAATCGTGCTTTTCTTTCAGCCAAACGGCCGAAAGTTTCAGTCGATAGCTTTGCACATATTCATTGGGTGTTATACCCGTGAGTCCCTTGAACTTGTTGAAGAAGCTACTCCGCCCCATGGCCATTGCCTTGGCCATCATATCGACAGAGAACTCCGAGTTGCCCAGATTCTGTTCAATATAATCGTTGCAACCCTTGAGGAAGTTCCGGTCAAGCGGGGTTGTTGCCAGCAACTCGGTCTCCATCCGATCCTGTTCCTTAAACTTATTGCGCAGCAGCATGCGCGACCGAATGAGATTATTGCAACGAATGACAAGCAACTTGGAATCGAAGGGCTTGGGAATATAATCGTCTGCACCACATTTCAGGCCGGCAATGGTGTTCTCTACCGACCCCATCGCCGTGAGCAGAACCACAGGAATATGAGACACCGTGATGTCATCCTTAATGAGTTTGCACATCTCTGTTCCGCTCATCCGTGGCATCATCACGTCGCTCACAACCAAATCGGGCAGCTCCTTTCTTACCAAGTCCAACCCTTCCTGCCCGTCACGGGCAAGCAACACGCGGCATGTCCTGGCAAAGAGCTTATGCAGCGACATCAACAGGTCTTCGTTATCCTCCACCAACAGTATCGTATATTTTGCATCATCAGGAGAGCTAATCACTTCGTCAACATCGGTATCCACCTCCGTTTCCTCCTCCACGGGAGGGTCTTCGATCATCAGGTTCGGTAATTCCAATTCATCCTGGCGATCGGCTAACTCCTCTTCCGTAAAGACATTCTTATCCTTTGGCAACGTCACGATAAACACAGAACCATAGCCGGGAGAACTTTCCACACGGATAGAGCCATGATGTCGATCCACTATTTCCTTGACCAATGCCAAACCAATACCCGTTCCTGCCATAGAAGTTGCTGCATTCTTTGACTCACCTCCCTGATAGAACCGAATGAAAATCTTATCTAAATCCTCCTTGCGGATACCCACACCGTTGTCCATCACCTTAACAACCACACGGTGTTCTTCGTTCAACACCTGCAACTCTACGACTCCCTTATCCTTTTCCACATATTTAAAAGCATTCGACAAGAGATTGTAAAACACCTTCTCCATCTGCCTGGCGTCAAACCAACACATGA
>CAYVGR010000201.1:0-5014 GCA_964450065.1 uncultured Prevotella sp.
AAAGCTTCGTTGGCGGCACCAAGACCGGGGGTGTTGGTCACGGCTCCGAAGAGTGTGCCCACCATCATGGGCAGGTTGTTGGGGTTGCTTGTGTCGAAGAACAGGTAATAGCATGCAAACATCACCAACACGTTCAGTAGAATGGCCGTGGCAGCCAGAAGGTTTAGGGTTATGCCGCCCTTGCGGAAACTTTCAAAGAAGCCGGGTCCCACCTGAAGGCCAATACAAAACACAAACAGGATAAGACCGAAGTCCTGCATGAATGTAAGAATTTCGATGGGGGCCGTGAAACCTATGTGTCCGGCAACAATACCGGCAAAGAGAACAAAGGTAACGCCAAGCGATATGCCGGCGACTTTCACTTTCCCCAATAGAACACCGACAGAAATTACGATGGCAAACAGCAAGGCTATATGCGCAACCGAATCCTGGGTGGTAAAGAGATTGATTAACCAGTCCATTTTTTAATTTTGTTGATAATTATGAATGAATGCAAAATTACATAATTTAACGCTAATGGCAAAGCGTTTGATGTTATATTATGTGTAAACGAAGTTGAGAATGAAGATCACGGAAAGGATGGCCAGAGTCCAGTTCAGTTCCTTCCACTTGCCAAGGCAAAGCTTGAGAATGACATAGCTCAAGATGCCCAGGCAGATGCCGTCGGCAATGCTGTAGCATAGTACCATGGTAATCATGGTGATGAAAGCGGGGAATGCTTCGGATACGTTGCCCAAGTCGATTTTCTTGATGGAGTCGAGCATCAATACGCCAACGAGAACCAATGCTCCCGATGTGGCCGCGGCAGGAATAAGCAGGAAGATGGG
The DNA here is from genome assembly GCA_964450065.1 of uncultured Prevotella sp. Taxonomy (GTDB): domain Bacteria; phylum Bacteroidota; class Bacteroidia; order Bacteroidales; family Bacteroidaceae; genus Prevotella. Next base: position 828 of record CAYVGR010000201.1, read on the forward strand.
GGAGAGAAGCAGAGAAAAGATGAAGAATATGCCCACCACGAAGCTTGTCATGCCTGTCCGCCCGCCCTCGGCAATGCCCGATGCGCTTTCTATGTAGGTGGTAATGGTGCTCGAGCCCAGGAATGCCCCGCAAGTTGTGCCGATGGCGTCGCTCATCATGGCTTCTTGCACTCTTGGAATGCGGCCGTCGGGTCGCACGATTCCGGTTTTCTGTGCCAGTCCCACGAGGGTGCCTACGGTGTCGAAGATGTTGACAATGAGTAGGGAGATCACCACAAGAAGGGTGTTGTAATTGAGTAGACCGTCGAAATCGAACTGACAGAATGTGGGAGCGAGACTGTGTGGGGCAGATACCGGAATCCAATTGTCGGGAATGATCGTAACTCCCATGGGAATGCCAACTGCCGTGGCAATGATGATGCTGTAGAACAAGGCCCCCTTAATTTGTCGTGCCATGAGTATCCCACTGAGCATGATGGCAATGATCCCCAGTATGGAAATGGGCGTAAACTCACCCAGTCCCACGAAAGTGCCTTCCTTGGGCACGATGATTTCGGCATTCTTCAAGCCGATAAAGGCAATAAACATACCTATACCGCCCGATATGGCATATCGTAAATTCTGCGGTATGGCATCGAGAATCATCTCGCGAATATTGAAAAATGTAATAAGTAGGAAGATGATACCCTCTATCAGCATGATAGCCAGCGACTGTTGCCACGTATAGTTCATGGCCTGGCAGAGGGTGAAAGCGAAAAAGGCATTGAGTCCCATGCTGGGAGCTTGGGCAAAGGGTAGTTTGGCCATGAAAGCCAACAGCAGGGTGGCAATGGCGGATGCCAGTGCGGTTGCCGTGAACAGGGCACCTTTGTCCATGCCTGTGGTGGCAAGGATGGCCGGGTTTACGGCAAGAATGTAGCTCATGGTGAGGAATGTCGTGGCACCGGCAATGAGCTCCGTTCGCCATGGTGTGACCGTGGGGTTGAATCCTAAAGCTTTCTCTAAGAATTTCATAAAATACTGTTATTTAGTACGTTTTTGTTTTGTTTCTCAAGGCCTTAGTCTTGTTCGGATACGATATTGTATTGTTCAAGCCATGCATCTATCAGCTTCCGGGCGATGGACAGCTTCTGGGGGATGCGGGGCAAGTTGTCGTATCTGAACCAGCTTCCCCTGGAGAGCTCAGACTTTTGCAGGTGTACTTCGCCGGAAACATAATCGGCATTAAATCCCACCATCAGGCCGCAAGGATAAGGCCAGGGCTGTGAACCGAAGTAGGTGATGTTTTCGATGGTTATCCCCGTTTCCTCCATCACTTCGCGCCGGACGGCTTCCTCCAGGGTTTCGCCGGTCTCCACGAATCCTGCCACGAGGCCGTAGAAGTCCGACTTGAAGTTCTTGGCATGCACCAACAGGACCTCATCGCCACGGTGTATCAGCACGATGACTGCCGTGGCAAGCTGTGGCCACACTTCCTTGCCACACTCTGTACAGCGCTTGGAGATGTCGGTATGCATGCGCATGGGCGCTCCGCATACACCGCAAAACTTGGTGTTCTGATCCCAGTAGAGCAGCTCTTGGCATTTGCCGGCCTTGACATAGAATTCGTTGGGGAGGTGATAGAATGATTCTCGCAGGCCTACGAACTCGTAACCCTTGTTTGCAAGCTCATCATTGGTTACCACAATGTGCTGTGGATTGTCGATGTTGAAAGCCTTTACCTCGCTTCCATCGTCCATGGGCGAGATGTTCATGATGTGTGTCCATGGATGTATCTTGATGGGCACGTCGTCGCAACGTGGAATTGTCAGGGAACCGTCGTCCTGCTTTTGCATGAGCAGGTCGGTCTTGCTGAAAATGAAATAATACTTACTCAAGTCTCTCTATCTTAAACTTTATCCCGTCTATTGTTGTTTTCTGCCAAACAGCAGCAGGCTGTCTCTCTCGGCAGCAGGCTTTACCCATGCCTCGGGCACGAATCGCCAGTTGTTGTTGGGCTTGGGGTTCAGGATGCCGGCCTTCTTGATTTCCTCCATGAGGTAGTGGCGCTGGTCTTTGTCCGAGCGCCACACGACACGGCTTTCAAGGTCTTTTTGTGCAATGCCGGCACCGCGGGTGAGAAGTTCTCCGCCGCCATTGGCTCGATAACTGTTTACGGCTACCTTGTACCACGCCTTCTCGTCAAATGGGCTGCCGTTGCTCATTTGCAGTATTTTCACCTTTTCCCCGTTGGGCTTGGTTACGTCCACCTCATAGTCTATGCCTGCAGCGGAGTCGAAGTTGAAAGTGAAATACTTGAAGCCGAGACGCTGGGCGTCGCCTTGGGTGGTGTTGTCGAGCAGCAGCAGGTGGTCGTCGGGCGAGGTCATGGTGTTCACCCATTGGTCGTAGCTCATCTCCAAATAGCGCCGAATCTCCTCTCCGGTCATTCGGATGACGTAGAGTTGGTTCTCGAATTTATAGAGATTGAACATGTCGCTCACCCGCACGGGGCCTTGGTTGATGCGCGCGTCAAACGAAAGTGGTGCATTGAACGAGATGTCGGCACCTGTAATTTGTTGTTGCAGGTTAAGTATCAAGTCGTTGAAAGCCGAGCTGCCGAAGTAGCTGTCTCGGGTGTAAATGGTCTGCCCGAACTCTCCGATTACCTCATTGGCATAGCTGTTGACCTTATCCGTAAAGTGTTGGAATTGTTTTGTAAAGGTCTCGTCTATCGGCTCGTCCACCACACTCGGCAGGTCGCCCTCTGCGCTGACAATCTGCCATTTGCCGTTCTTTTTCTCGAGTATCAGTGTTGCCTCGCCTACGGCCATGGCATTGTTGGCAGGGTTGACGCACAGAACACTCCCGCCGTCGCTGTTTTCGATGGTTCCCATGAAGCGGGTATGATCGTGCCCAAACATGATGACATCGAAGCCCGGCACCTCTCGTGCCACTGTGAGTGAAGCATTTTCTGTGTATTCCGACGTGGTGATGCCACCCTCACGGCCCGAGTGAAACAGTCCGATAATCACATCGGGCTTCTCTTTTTCCTTCAGAATCCTGACCCAATGTCGTGCCGAGCCCACCATCTCTTCAAAGCGCAGCCCCTTCCACAGTTCCTTGGGCAACCAGTTGGGGATGGCCGGTGTAATCAGGCCGAGCACGGCAATCTTCACCCCGCTCCTTTTTAATATGGTGTAGGGCATGACGTATGGCTTGTCCGTTGCTGTGTTTATGATGTTGGCTCCCAGCACGGGGCATTTCAGTTCTGATATCCATTTGTCGTAAACCGCATGCCCCGTTTCCAGGTCATGATTACCAACGACCTGCGCATCAAAGCGCATATAGTTGATCAAGTCGGCCGCGATGTTGTGGCTTAGCGTGTCAATATAGTTGGAATAATAGGTTACCGGCTGTCCCTGTAAGATGTCGCCGTTTTCGAGCAGGATAACATTTTTGCCATGTTCTGCCCTCAATCGGTTCACATAACTGCTCACACGTGCCAGCGAGCCGGCCTTGGGCTTGCGGTTGATAAAGTCGTAAGGGAAAAACGATCCGTGTACATCGGTAGTCTCTACAATCTTTATGGTTACGGTTTTTCCCTTGGCTTGTAACATATTGCAATTGAAAAAGCAGAGTGCCAATATGCACCCTGCAAGAAATTTTTTCTTCATTTCTTATAGCATCTTATTGCTTTGGGCCCCGGCCTTGTGACAGATCAGTCCTCCATCAGCTTGCGATAGCGGCCCTTCTTAATTTCCTCATTGCCCAAACGGCGGGCTTTGTTGATTTCGTATTCGGAGTATCCGCCTTCGAAATACACCACTTCGCCGTTGCCCTCAAAGGCCAGGATGTGGGTGCAGATGCGGTCGAGGAACCAGCGGTCGTGGCTGATGACCACGGCACAGCCTGCAAACGACTCCAAGCCTTCCTCGAGTGCACGCAGTGTGTTCACGTCGATGTCGTTGGTAGGCTCGTCGAGCAGCAGCACGTTTCCCTCTTGCTTCAGGGCCAAGGCTAATTGCAGTCGGTTTCGCTCACCGCCCGAGAGCACGCTGCATAGCTTGTTCTGGTCGGTGCCCGAGAAGTTGAAACGTGACAGATAAGCCCGCGCGTTGATGTCTCGGCCACCCATACGGATGGTCTCGTTGCCCTGCGATATGACCTCGTAGACCGACTTGTTGGGGTCGATGTCCTTGTGCTGC
>CAYVGR010000202.1:0-4989 GCA_964450065.1 uncultured Prevotella sp.
CGAATATCTTCATCTGTTCAAAAGAATAGGATGGCTAAATGAAAAGTTAGTTTACCATTATCTTGCCAATAGTTCCTCTTTAACTCATAATTTTAGCATGAAAAAGAGTATTGCTATATTAAACATGGCTAAAAAGATATCAGAAGTGACACCCAAATATTGCAACGATGTTGATTACAAGTCATGTCTTCATGAATATCTATTAAATTTATATAGTTCGTCTTTGTTTAATATATGTACCATGAATATTGCATACAGTCAACGAATTCAAAATGCTTTATATTTTACAAAAGAGTTCAAGAAAGTTTCTAACATCAAAAGATTTATAAAGCCTTTTGGCAGGTGGAAACTACATGCATTTTGTTATAACAAATGTCTTATAAGTTTTTTAGCTATATATTATACAATAAGGAATGGTATCCTTGCAAAATTATATCATTCTATTTTTGATAAATAATAAAAGTGATGAAATACAAATCAGAAGTGGACGTTGGGGTCTTATGCTTGTTTTTCAATCGTCCAGAATACTTCAGGCAGGTGTTCGAGCAGGTAAGGAAAGCAAGACCCTCTAAGTTATTCCTTTATCAGGATGGACCGAGAGAAGGTAGAGATGATATGCCAGGCATACTTGAATGCCGTAAGATTGCAGAGAATATAGATTGGGAATGTGAAGTGCATCACAACTATCTTGAGAAGAACCAAGGATGCGATCCTTCTGGATACTTGTCACGAAAGTGGGCTTTCTCATTTGTTGATAAGTGCATAATTCTCGAAGATGATACAGTTCCTTCGGTAACTTTTTTTCAGTTCTGCAAAGAACTTTTAGACAGATATGAGAATGACGAAAGAATCACAATGATAACAGGTATCAATTATCAAGAGATAACAGATTATTGTCCAGATGATTATTTCTTTTCCGATGATATAGCAATATGGGGATGGGCTACATGGAAAAGAGTGGTTGATAGATGGGATGGAAAATATAGTTTCCTTGATGATGATTATTCTATGATGTTAATGAAAAACTATCTAGATTTTCACAAAGAACGGAACGGATTCATTAATTCCATGAAAGTTCATCGTGCTTCTGGCATTCCGTACTTTGAAACTATTTTAGCCGCTAATCACTTTTTCTCCAATGGGTTATCTATCGTGCCAAAGAGAAATATGATAAACAACGTTGGCATGACAGCAAACTCAACTCATTTTAATGGAAACATAAAATCTCTTCCCAAAAGTTATAGACATATATTCACTATGAAGAGATTCGAATTGGATTTTCCATTAAAGCACCCTAAATACGTTATTAATAACGTTCAATATCACAAAGATATTAATAAAATTCTCGCAAGAAATAGCGTGTTGAGACAGAGATGGCGCCAATTACAAACTTTACTCTTAAGAATCTGCTATGGAGATTTTAAAAGTATATTTCGCGCAATTACAAAACGATTATAATTTTAGTCTTGTTACATAAATAGCATGACCATATAAAAAATTATTAGCTATGGCTGAACCAAAAATCAAAATGCTTATTTCCGTTCCTGATAAGAAGATAAATTCAGATATGGTGGTAGGCGTTATCCGTGTTGGTGATTATCTTGAGCATGTATAGAACTGATAAAAGATTTTATATCAAAAGATAATTTTTTACTTGACTTTGACAAAACATACAATGTAGATTTGGATAAGGGGTGGAGCATAATGTTTTTTAGGAATTATTCGAAGGATAAAGAAGAATACTTCTCGCTGTTAATAGATTCTTTGGCGTTATATGGGTATTATAGAAAGGAAAAACATAATATTTTATTCCCTGATGTAAATCCAAAGAATTTAGGAGTTTCACTTATATCACCTTATTTCCTTGGGAATAAATTCATTAAAGACTATGTTGAGAAATATATTTATACAGAAAATCCATTAGAAAGATTCAGGTTATCCTACCAGATTATAGAAATGTTAATGGATGTTGTTGTCATAGATAATCTCTTACACAAGGTGATAGACTGTCAATATTGGATATTAAATCTCAGATCGATTCAAGAGACATCAACCGAAATTAGCAGAATTAATAATATTATAAGTAATGCCGGAATAAATGAAACGTCAAACTTCAAAGATGCATGTAAAGATTTACTAAACTTGATAAAACCACAAGAGAAAAGTAATGATTTCCCAGACGTATTGTACCAAATACGTAATACAATTGCCCACAGATACAGAGTATTTAAGGATTATAATACGACTTCATTAGTCTTTAAGAAACTTAGAGATGTCTGTGATTATTTCGAATTTTTTATTCTTGATATTTTAACCAAATACAAGAAGAATAGTAAGATAAATATAGACAAACATTACAAGATCTTAAAAGAAGAAGTAAAACTCTTGACTTCTTAATTTAACAAAGTATGGTTTGTTTTACGATTGCTTAATTATGTCTTTATAAAAGATAAAGAGTTATGATATATTACGCTATAGTTCTGATATTACTAATATTAGGATATTTCTTAAAACGAAAATATTACTGCATTGTATCTGCATTAATGTTGATAGCTTTCGCAGGTTTGCGTGCTGATAGTGTTGGTACCGATACTGGAATGTATCGCTTACTTTATAATAACATGCAATATATTAATTCCTTCGATGGTTTATTAAGAGAGCGAGCTGCATCAACTCTTAATGTAGAATGGGGATATTATTTAGCAGAATTTATCTTTCAGAAATTTGTAACTTTTGATATTTTTAAGGTCATAGTTGCAACAGTAACAATAGCCCCATGGGCTTATGTAATATACAAAAGGTCTGACCATCCTGCAATAAGTTTCGTTGTACTTTTTACTTTACCAGCTTATGCTACAGTCTCCTTAAGTGCTATGAGGCAAGGAATAGCATTTGGATTTTCTGCACTTGTCGTAGATTCATGGATGGACAAAAAGACTAAGAAGGCTCTATTAATGAACTTATTAGCATTTTGTTTTCACTATTCAGCAATAATCTTATTACCATTATTCTTTATAAACAAGTTAAAAACTTACAGGCACAGGTATGTTTCATTTATAGTACCAATATTATTGGTTGTATTTCTATCAAGTACAACTATATTTCTATTCTTGGGTCAATATTCACGAATTGATTATGAAGAAGGAGAAGCTGGTGGTATCGGCACGCTTATTTTCTTCTTTGTTTTATATCTGATTTCTTTTATAGTCAAAGACAAGTATTTTAGAGAAGGTTGTAATAAATGGCTTGTTTACTTACTAGTCTATACTATAGCACTATGGTTTATAGGCATGAGTCTTGCTGCAATCTTTAGATTAGCTGCCTATACAGAATGCTTCCTATGTTTGTATATTTCTAATATGTTCTCATATATTAGGAAACCACTTAGAAATATTATAATTATAGGATCTTGTTTAGGAAGCGTACTTCTTATGTCTAGACTGGTAGTTTCAGAAACAAAAGGCAATCATTTTTATCCCTATGAATTCATTTGGGAAAATCCGTATTCAATAATTCAATGGCAATGACGAAAATGATTAATAACAAAGTTTCACTTAAATATTGTCTTCAACAAGATTTAAATGGATACCAAAAGGTATCCCATTTCTTTTCAAGGTTGAAAAATGTTTTAGTAACAAATCCAATAAACACGCAATATCTAATTTACAGGTATATAATCAACCTAAGATATTCAGAATACCATTATAATAATTCTCTATTATCTGGCTATCATGGAGTAAAAGCTATACTTCATTCTGTTTGTCTTATATATAGATATTGGAAGTTGAGGAGAATCAGCTACAAGACGGGGGTTCAGATTCCTCCAAATGTATGCGGTCCAGGATTACAAATATGGCATTATGGGTATATCATTATTAATGCGAAAACACGCATTGGTAAAAATGTCACATTGTATCCGGGTGTAGAGATAGGACATAAAGTGCCTGATGGACCTTGTCCTATTATCGGCGATAACTGTTTTATCGGTGCCGGCGTAAAAATATTTGGTGGAATACACGTCGGCAACAATGTTACCATTGGTGCTAATGCTGTTGTCACACACGATGTTCCAGATAACGCTGTTGTTGGTGGCATACCAGCAAAAATTATAAAATTTAAGAATGAAAAATAAAAATGTAATGTTTATATGTTCTCGTTATCCTTCTGTAGGGGGGGGAATTGAGAAAGTAACAACCTATTTATCAAGTTCGCTGGTTGAGGATGGATATAGCGTTTGCATAGTAGGTTTTGATAAAGAGAAGTCTTCGTCAGGATATTTATTATCAGATAATCAAGTTGAAGTGATGAACACTCCAAATGGACTTGATGACATTTGCAGCGAAGACAACATAAAGTTTATCAATAGCGTTATTGATAGCCACAATATAGGTACTATTATCTTTCAAGATAGTTATTCACCAGTATATCAGATACTCTATCACATCGATAAAGCTCCAAAGATTATCGTTGTGGAACATAATATTCCGACTGCCCTAATTGATGACAAAGTAGCAGAATTTAAGGAGACACGAATTACTAATGCTCATTCGCTTATTCGGAAACTTCTCTTTCCTGTCATTTATCTTAAGAATGTATATCAGGTAAAACGTCACCACAAGATTATGTATAGTCTTGCAGATGAATATATAGTTTTAGCTAAAGCCTATGAAAACACTGTGAGACGTCTTGCTGGAACAAAAGATACAGCAGGTAAAATACATACTATTAATAATCCCTTAACTATAGAAAGACCACAAAACTTGGATTTATCATCAAAGAATAAAGAAATTCTATTTGTAGGTCGTTTAACAGGTCAGAAGGGAGTTGACTATCTACTTGACATTTGGAAGTTGTTTGCAAATGAAGAAAATTCTTGGATATTGAAAATTGTTGGTGATGGTCCAATGAAACAAGATATGGAGGAAAGAATATTAACCTCAAATTCGCAGCGAATCCGTTTGCTCGAACCAATTTAATTGTTACGCGTGC
>CAYVGR010000203.1:0-4975 GCA_964450065.1 uncultured Prevotella sp.
ATGCCATTGTACAGGTTTTGCAACAGCGAGTCTACGGTTTGTACGGCTTGTCGGGTTTTCTTATGTTGCGGTCCATGCGAATGTCCACTGGCATCTGGTTGTCCCAGATATGCCATGATAAGGTCGGGGCGAGTGCGCTCGGGTCGTCGCAGTTCTTCTATCACACCTTCAAGACGGGCTTTCATAGTCAGCCTCGGCTTCTTGTCATACATGAAGAATTTATCAGGGTAACGGCCGTTTATCTTTACATCAGAGCCCGGCCAATAAAACACTGCCACACGTTTTCCCTGTCTATGGGCAGTGTTCCAGATGGGCTCACCACTATAAAACCTTGGGTTCAGTTTCTGTTTTTGGTCTTTTAGGGCAAAGCTGTCATGTGTTGTGGAGTCGTAAAATTCGTTGGCAACAATACCGTGATGATCGGGGAACAGTCCTGTGGCAATGGTGTAATGATTAGGAAAGGTTTTGGAAGGGAAAGAAGGAATCAGTCCCGATGCTACCCCCTCGCTTGCCATAAAATCGATAAATGGCGTGTCGTACCATTGCGGATAGTCCCACCGATAGCCATCGAGCGACACCACAACCGTATAATGCTTAGCCATGGCAGGCACCAACCACAACAAACACAAAGTGGTTAATAGGAGTTTTTTTGTAGGTTGCCTCATCATTGTAATTTGTTACAAAGATAGTGTTTTTATTTTAACTTTCAACGACAACGTTAGCTTTTCTTTTGCAAAAGCATGGGATTTAATACCCAAAATATTATTGTCCTAAGCATCGAAATGGTTGTCGTGTAAAATACAAGAAGTTGATGACATAGGAAAAATGACCGTATGGAATAAAGCCTATTCTGTTGTTCTCTGTCTATAGGTGATTTCTGTGTTTTTTTCTTGTAAAGGTAAGGACTTGCACCATCGTAACACGGGCAGGTCTATACATTATACATTTTAAATTGCAAATTATCTTGACAAACACCTCTCCATGTTTCGCGAATTTAAGAATTGAAATCCTTCAGTTAGAAATACGCAAAATTTGAGACAATTCTTAGTTGCCTAACTGTCAGCCACTTACCGAGACTCCCTTGATGACCTTAAATCTATCACTTGCACCATGCTTTAAATACCTTGCGATTAAAGCCTATTGGTCGTACCATTAAACCTCAAATGCCTCGTGACTAACGTCTAATGATGTCATCATCAAGCCTTAGACATAACACGATAAGACAGCAATCGCAAAAACAAGGAAACTTTATTAAATTCCGAGCTGGTTTTTCAGACAAAAACATGGCGCATTTTCTTCTGGTTGATCAGAAAACAACAACGCGTTTACAGTGAAGTTTTATTGACAAAAACAATGTTTGCAAGAATCGGAAAAAAGAAAAGAGACGAATAAAAAGATTTTGAGACGTGACTTCCGGAGAAAATAAGTATTTTTGCAAACAGTAATCAGTATAGACCAAACCAACCCAAAACTGCACACATGACACTACGCAATAAGTATAATGACTTCAGGCTGCCGGCCGAATGGGAGCACCAAGGCAGCATGCAACTGACATGGCCACATGCCAACACCGACTGGAAACCCTATCTCTTAGAAATTACAGAGACTTTCATGCTGCTTGCCAAGGAGATTGCAACAAGGCAAAAATTGCTCATCGTGACGCCTGCGGAGACAGATACCCGGGCTGCAATAGAAAAGCGATGGGGAAAGGAACTGCTAAGGAATATTGTTTTTTTTGAGTGCGACACCAACGACACCTGGGCACGAGACCATGCCCCACTCACGCTCACTTCAGAACACAGCACATACGGGTCATTTAGAAACAACCACCTGCTCGATTTCAAATTCAACGGCTGGGGAGAAAAGTTTGACTGGCAGAAAGACAATGCCATCAACATACAGCTTTATTATGCTGCATATTTTGCCGGGGCTTTGGAAAACCATACCGACTTTGTGCTTGAGGGAGGAGCCATCGAAAGCGATGGCCAAGGCACCATCATGACCACCACCTCATGCCTAATGGCACCTCACCGCAACCAACCTCTTTCCAAAGATCAGATTGAGGAGAGATTGCTCAACTATCTGAACGCCAAGAGAATATTATGGATTGATCACGGAGTGTTGATAGGCGACGATACCGACGGGCATATCGACACCATTGTACGCATGGCACCAGACAACACCCTTGTCTACGTGGGCTGCGAAGACGAAAAGGATGAACAGTATGCCGACTTCAAGGCTTTGGAAGAGCAGCTGAAGACATTGACCACGACAGAGGGCAAGTCCTATCGCCTATTGAAGTTGCCCATGCCATGTGCTATGTACGACAACGGCGAACGGCTCCCGGCCACATACGCCAACTTTGTAATTCTGAATAGTGCGGTTATCGTCCCCACCTACAACCAACCAAGAAACGATAAGGCTGCCCTGAACATCATCAAAGCGGCATTCCCCGACAGGGAGATCATCGGAATAGATGCTTCCACCGTAGTGCGCCAACACGGATCGCTCCACTGCCTCACCATGCAATACCCACGCGGGGTGATTTAGTAACACCGCACATCTATCCAACCAACAACAAGCTACGTGAACAACATTAACAACCAAACGATAAATACAAATGGAAACAAAGATAGGCATACTCCAACTGCATAATGTGGCAGATGTGAAAGAAAACATGCGCAGGCTCGATACGGAAATCAGGAACCTGGCCAAACGAGGTGCACAACTCATTGTGTTGCAAGAGCTGCACAACTCGTTATACTTTTGTCAGACCGAAAACGTAGACCTCTTCGACCTCGCCGAGCCCATTCCCGGGCCGTCGACCGATTTTTTTGGAAGAATTGCCAAAGATTGTGGTGTGGTCATCGTGACCTCCTTGTTTGAAAAACGTGCCCCGGGACTGTATCACAATACAGCTGTGGTCATAGAAAAAGACGGCACCATTGCCGGTAAATACCGCAAGATGCATATTCCCGACGACCCGGCATATTACGAGAAATTTTATTTCACGCCCGGCGATCTTGGCTTTCATCCTATCGACACATCGGTGGGCAGGCTCGGTGTGTTGGTTTGCTGGGATCAATGGTATCCCGAAGCCGCTCGGCTGATGGCTTTGCAGGGAGCTGAGATTCTTATCTATCCTACGGCCATCGGTTATGAATCGAGCGACAGTCCTGAGGAGCAAGAACGCCAGCGTGAGGCCTGGACCACTGTTCAAAGGGGGCATGCCGTAGCCAACGGCATACCTGTTGTAACCGTAAACCGCGTGGGCTTTGAGCCTGATCCCAGCGGACAGACCAAGGGTATAGAGTTTTGGGGGTCGAGCTTCGTTGCCGGGCCACAGGGAGAACTGCTCTATCAAGCATGCAACAACGACGAGGAAAGTCTTGTGGTGGACATAGACTTGCAACACAGTGAGCAAGTGCGCCGGTGGTGGCCCTTCCTCCGAGACCGCAGAATAGATGCTTACGAAGATATTCTGAGGCGATTTATAGATTAATGCAAAACATAAAAACTATTAAAGAAATACAAGTTTTTGTGTTTTTTTGGTATCTTTGTAGTCAACTTAGTTGAAAGGGGCAAACATATATGGACAAATCGAACACGCTAACAGAATACAGACTGGAGTTGCGCCACAAAATTCTTGCCACCGCATCAAGGGAATTCAAGGCCAAGGGGATAAGAGCCGTGAAGATGGACGACATTGCCAGCATCCTGTCGATCTCGAAGCGCACGATGTACGAAATTTATAAAAACAAAGAGCAACTGTTGATGGAAAGCGTCAGGGAAGACCATGAAAATTTTGACGCCCAAATGCAGTTGTTCCTCAACAGCGGCAAACGGCATGTGATAGATATTATACTGAAATTCTATCAACTGAAAATGCGCAGCCTATCGGGAGTCAACCCCGTATATTATACGGAACTACGTCGATATCCCGAAATCGTAACCTGGATCGAGGAAAAACATCAACAACGCCGACAAAATACTCAACAGTTTTTCAAGCAGGGTGTCAAGGAGGGGTATTTCCGTTCGGATGCCAATTATGAAATAATAAATAAGATCAGCGATGCTACCATAAACTATATCATAGAACAACTTTACAAACAATATGATATACAAGACATTTTCCACAATGCAATCATGCTGTTTCTGCGTGGCCTATGCACACTGAAAGGAATTGGTGAGTTTGACCGAAAGATAGCAGGAATGAACTATTAACCCACTGATGCACATTAAGATATACAACAAGACATACGGCGAACTATCCATGTTCGCCGTATGTCTTGTGAATATGTCAATATTTTAAGTTTTTAACACATCAATATCGTTTTTTATTTGTACTTTTGCAATCTATAGATCAACAAAAGAACAACAAGATAAATTATGAGTAAGCAAACAGAAAAAATTAAAGAGCTTGTTGCCAAGCGCGAAAAAGCTCGTCTCGGAGGTGGCGAGAAAGCTATCGAAAAACAGCATGCCCGTGGCAAATACACTGCTCGTGAGCGCATCGAGATGCTTGTAGACAAGGACAGTTTCGAGGAGTATGACATGTTCAAGCTCCACCGCTGCCATAATTTCGGAATGGAGAAAAAACAAACCTTGGGCGATGGTGTAGTTACCGGGTCGGCCACTATCGATGGCCGACTGGTTTATTTATATGCCCAAGACTTCACCGTAAATGGAGGCTCATTGTCGGAAACAATGGCGCAGAAAATTTGCAAGGTGATGGATATGGCCATGCGCAACGGTGCTCCAATGATTTGCATGAACGATTCGGGAGGAGCCCGCATTCAGGAAGGCATCTCTGCCCTGGCAGGCTATGGTGAAATTTTCGAACGCAACATTCTGGCTTCGGGAGTGATTCCACAAATCAGCGCTATCCTCGGTCCATGTGCAGGCGGAGCCGTTTATTCACCGGCTCTGACCGACTTTATACTCATGACCGAAGGAACGAGCTATATGTTCCTGA
>CAYVGR010000204.1:0-4944 GCA_964450065.1 uncultured Prevotella sp.
TGTATAGTTGGTGTTTGCGATTTGCAATATATGCTGATTCCCGACATTCAACAACGGGTGAAGGACGGAAAGATTGTGGATTGCGGAGATGCCATGAGCCCCGATATCGAAAAGATTATAGACCTGCATCCCGATGCCATTTTCGTGAGTCCGTTTGAGGGTAGCGGTGGTTTTGGTAAGCTGGAGAAGTTGGGTATTCCTATTATTCAGACGGCTGATTATATGGAGACTTCAGCCTTGGGTCGAGCCGAATGGATGCGCTATTACGGTCGGTTGTTCGGAGAAGGCTGCCGTGCCGATTCGCTCTTTCACATCGTGGACTCCACCTACCAAAGCCTGAAACTATATGCCGCAAGCCTACCTAAAGGTCGAAGTATACTCACGGAGCGCAAAACCGGCTCCATTTGGTATACACCGGGAGGAGCAAGCAGCCTGGGCACTATCATTAAGGATGCCAATGGCCGTTATGCTTTTTCTGACGACCAGCACGGTGGTAGTATTGCATTGTCGGCTGAACAGATTATCGACAAGGCAGGCGGTAGCGACGTGTGGGCCTTTAAATATAATGGGGCAAAGATGATGTCGCGCGAAGACTTGCTTCAGGAGTTTCATGGATACAAAGCATTAAAGGCTTTTCAAACGGGAAAAATCTATCAATGTAATACATCCGTGACTCCCTATTTTGAAGAGACTCCCTTTCGCCCCGATTATCTTTTAAGAGAGATGATCATATTGTTGCATCCTCACGCAAATGTCGGGAAGTTAAGATATTATAAACACTGGTAAACACATTAAGGAAGGAGGTCTGCTGCAATAGACTTCCTTCTTTTGCGTTATTCTTATGATGAAAACAGAACCAATATATCTTTTACTGTTTGCTGTCATCATCGTGTTATGTGGCATGGGGCTTGTGCATGGGAGTGTCGATATTCCTATGCACGAGATTTGGAATGCCCTTTGTGGCGGTGACGTGCAGAAAGAGAGTTGGAGGTTTATCGTCATGGAAAATCGCTTGCCACAAACTCTTACGGCATTATTGTCCGGAGGTGCGCTGGCTGTGAGTGGCTTGTTGCTGCAAACGGTCTTCCGCAACCCTTTGGCAGCACCCGACATATTTGGTGTGACGAGTGGAGCAAGCCTTGCGGTGGCTCTGCTCACATTGGCACCAGCTTTAGTTTCTTCCATCACGTTGAGCTACATATCTTCTGTGACGGCTGCATTTGTAGGTGCTATAGCAGTGACGGCATTAATATGGACGTTGGGAAAAATGGTGCGTAGCAATGTGATGCTTATCATTATAGGTATCATGATCGGTTATTTAGCGTCAAGTGCCATTACACTACTCAATTTTTTTGCCACTGAAGAAGGAGTGAAGAACTTTGCTGTATGGGGAATGGGCAATTTCGGCAATGTGTCGATGAGACAAATGCCCTTTTTTGCAACGGCCACACTCTTATCAACAGTGTCTACATTATTGTTGATGAAACCGCTCAATGCCCTGCTCATGGGGGAACGATATGCTGAAAATCTTGGCATCAATGTGCATCGTGTCCGCAATATATTACTGGTGGTTACCGGATTACTAACAGCAGTTGTAACTGCCTTTTGCGGTCCCATAGCGTTTATTGCACTGGCTGTTCCTCATATTGCTCGGCTGTTGTTGCACACGTCAGACCATCGTCATTTGTTGCCCGTCACAATTCTGACGGGTGGGGTGGTGGCTTTGCTATGTAACGTTTTGACAACCTTACCCGGTGGGGCAGGTATCCTGCCACTCAATGCAGTGACGCCTATTATTGGTGCACCGGTCATTATTTATGTCATTATAAAAAGATAGGAAATGATTACTACCAAGAAAGGAGACGGAGGTGAAACCTCGCTGTATGACGGTACACGTGTGAGCAAAGATGATGCACGTATCGAACTCAATGGCGAGCTTGACGAGTTGAACGCTATGCTTGGACTTTGCAAGGCCGTAACGCAGCAGACGGAGCCATTCGAGCTATTGCAAAAAGAAATGATGGTCATAATGGGTATAGTAGCTAATGGCTATCAATCGAAGCCTCGCGAGGACACCTTGTCAAAGGCTCTCAACACACTGCTCACGGCGATAGACAGAATGGAGGCTTATATCAAACGGGAAACACAAGGAAACAAGTTCAACTTTGTGATGCCCGGTAGAAACTTGGCGGATGCCACGTTGCACTTGGCTCGTACCAAAGCGCGAACCTGTGAACGTAGGCTCGTAACTCTATCGAATATAGAATATACTGATAAACAACAAGATAAATGGACTGTTCTAAAGATATATATAAACCGTCTTTCCGACTATTTGTTTTGTTTGTGCAATCTATAAAAAAGTACTTGCAAAAGTTTTCTGTCAACATGTATGTTGTCACACGTGTCAGTTAACAGCGTGCTTAACTGCGAGCTTGCGAAGATTTGCGTAATTTCATGTAAGAAAATTTGGTATTTTAGTTTATTTTCTGTAATTTTGCACGCTGAACTGGATGTACTGTGTCCAGTTATCAAGTATATGACATTTAAAATAGTTGAATGAAGAAAGACAATCTGAAGAATCGGTATCGCGTGAATGGACAAATAAAATCTCGAGAAGTTCGCGTGGTCAGTGATGATGGTGCTGAAGTAATGCAAACCCGCCAAGCTTTGAATTTGGCTCGCCAACAAGGAGTGGATCTTGTGGAAATCTCTCCTAATGCACAGCCACCTGTCTGTCGTATCATCGACTATAGCAAATTCCTTTACCAGCAGAAAAAGCGTCAGAAAGAAATCAAGCAAAAACAGGTGAAGGTAGAAGTCAAAGAGATAAGATTTGGTCCACAAACGGATGACCATGATTATAACTTTAAGCTAAAACATGCCAAGCAGTTCTTGAAAGAGGGCAATAAGGTTAGAGCATATGTATTTTTCCGCGGACGTTCTATTCTGTTCAAAGAACAAGGAGAATTACTGTTGTTGCGTTTTGCCAATGACTTGGAAGAATATGCCAAAGTTGAACAGCTGCCGAGGTTGGAAGGGAAAAAGATGTTTCTTTTCCTTGCCCCTAAAAAAGTTAGCGTGGTGAAACAGAGTCAGCAAAAACGAGATCGCTTGGCTGCAGAAAAGAGTGCCAAGGAGCAATCTAAGATAAAAGAAGCTGAGGAAGCTGAGCAGAAAGGACTTCTTGCTAATGCCAAAGGGGGTGAGGCCTTGAAGGATCTTGCAGCCAAGAAACAGGAAGAAGAATAAAAAGAAAACTGAGTGGTACCGCCAGGTATATGCGTTCCCACCTTTTATTAATAACAATTAAAATCATAAAAAATGCCAAAATTAAAGACTAATTCCAGTGCAAAGAAGAGATTTCGTCTCACTGGTACAGGTAAGATCAAGCGCAAGCATGCTTATCACAGTCATATTCTGACTAAGAAGACAAAGAAGCAGAAGAGAAATTTGAGTCAAACAACATTAGTTGACAAGTCAAACCTGAAGCAGGTACGCAACTTGCTTAATCTTCGTTAATTATTAACTTTTTAGTCGAACTTTATAAAGAAGAGAAAATATGCCAAGATCAGTTAATCATGTTGCATCCAAAGCCAGAAGAAAAAGAATTTTAAAAAATACGAAAGGCTATTATGGTGCACGTAAGAATGTTTGGACGGTAGCAAAAAATACTTGGGAGAAAGGTCTTACATATGCATACCGCGATCGTAAAAATAAGAAGCGCAATTTCCGGGCACTATGGATACAGCGTATCAATGCTGCAGCTCGTATTCATGACATGAGCTATAGCCAGTTCATGGGCGCTCTTCGCAAGGAAGGTATAGAAATTAATCGTAAGGTTCTTGCTGACCTTGCAATGAATAACCCTGAAGCTTTCAAGGCTATCGTTGATAAGATAAAGTAAAAATCAGATACGTAATAAATTAGTGAGCGAATGGCATTTTGTCATTCGCTCACTGATTATATAATGCCCCTGCCTTTAACCTGTAGAATAAGAAAAGCTAATGTCTATTTTGACAAATCATTATTTTTTAGTAATTTTGCTTTCATAATTTGATGAATATAAAATTCTTTTATTATGAAGATTTCATATAAATGGCTTAAGGAATATGTAGATTTCTCCCTTACTCCCCAAGAGACTGCTGAAGCATTAACTTCAACAGGACTTGAAGTTAGTAGTCTGGAAGAGATTCAGACTATTAAAGGAGGCTTGAATGGTCTCCATGTAGGTAAGGTGCTAACCTGTGAGAAACATCCTAATAGTGATCACTTACATACAACAACTGTGGATTTAGGAAGAGGTGAACCACAGCAAATTGTTTGTGGCGCTCCAAATGTAGCCGCCGGACAAAAGGTTATAGTTGCTGATTTGGGATGTATTCTCTATGATGGCGATAAAGAATTCACTATAAAAAAGACACGCTTACGTGGAGTGGACAGTTTCGGTATGATTTGTGCCGAAGATGAAATAGGTGTTGGAACAAGTCATGAAGGAATTATCGTTCTTCCAGAAGACGCCAAGGTTGGTATGCCCGCTGCTGAATATTACAACTTGGAAAGTGACTGGTTGATAGAAATCGACATTACTGCTAATCGAGCAGATGCATTAAGTCATTATGGAGTAGCTCGTGATTTGCACGCATGGCTACTTCAACGAGGATATAAAACTTCCTTGCATCGACCAGACTGTTCCGATTTTATTGTAGATAATGAAGATTTGAACATTGATGTCGACGTCCAAAATACACAGGCTTGCAAACGATATGCTTGTTTGAGCATTACAAACTGTGAAGTAAAGGATAGCCCGCAATGGCTGAAGGATAAACTCACTACAATCGGTCTCCGGCCAATCAACAATATTGTTGACATCACCAATTATATTATGATGGCATACGGACAGCCCATGCACTGTTTTGATGCAGACATGGTTGTCGGCCATAAAAT
>CAYVGR010000205.1:0-4937 GCA_964450065.1 uncultured Prevotella sp.
CTCCAACCAGGGGCTATTGAAATACAGTCTTTCAGACTGAATTGGAAACGCGCCAGACCAATTGTGACGAGTTGATGAGCTTGCGAATAATTTTGAATTGCATCGCGCAGCCCAATTTTGAATTATGAATTGTGAATTATGAATTGCCAACGCGCAGCCTAATTATGAATTGTGAATTATGAATTGTGAATTCTCTACGGACTATGCTATGATTCGGTGCACGATTACTGTTTGCCGTTGTTTGGTTAAGAATCAATAAAAACATGGTAATTTTTAACATTATGTCAAATTTACATATATTTATGGAACGATATTTCACTATAATGGCGATATAATTTATTAAATTTGCATCGTAAACAATCTTAAAAACATATATGAAAGCAATCTTCACAACATTGTTATGTTGTCTTTTCTTCCAAATGCCTGTCTCAGCTTCCAACGGTCGTAAGCTGATGAAGCAGGTGCTGCGGAATATCAAAGCCCCGGAATTTCCCAAGCGCAATTTCAATATCAAAGACTATTACAATGGGAGCGATACACTCTATACGGCTGCTATCAACCAGGCCATCGAGACTTGTTCGGCTGCAGGCGGGGGAAGGGTGGTTGTGCCTGCGGGAACTTTCAAAACAGCTCCTCTACGCATGCGGTCGAATGTCAACCTGCACCTTTCGGATGGTGCTGTGCTCAAGTTCACCGATGACCGACGGTTGTTCCCCATTGTGCTGACGCGCATTGAGGGCATAGACTGTTACAACCTCTCGCCACTGATCTATGCGTATGGCGAGACCAATATCGCAGTGACGGGCAAGGGGCACATTGACGGCGGGGCAACCAAGACCAACTGGTTTACGCTCGATTTCATGTATCCTATGATTGGTGGGGAGAGACGCAATGAGAAATATGTGCTCGACAGTATGCTGAACAACAATGCCCCGATGGTCGACCGCTATTTCACTTACGACAAGGGCTACAGGCCGCAAACCATTCATTTTTATAAGTGCAAGAATATCCTCTTGGAGGACTTCGAAATCAATAATGCGCCGTTTTGGCTCATCCACCCGTTGTTATCGGAAAATATCACTGTGCGCCGTGTGACGATGAAGAGCCATTTCAGTAATAACGACGGTTGTGACCCGGAGTCGTGCAAGAACGTGCTGATCGAAGATTGCTATTTCGACACCGGTGACGACTGTATAGCCATTAAGAGTGGCAAGGACGATGATGGGCGCCGTTGGAACATTCCCTCCGAAAACATCATCGTGCGCGGATGCCGCATGAAAGACGGGCATGCCGGAGTGGCCATAGGCAGTGAGATCTCGGGCAGCTGCCACAATGTGTGGGTGGAAAACTGCATGATGGACAGTCCCAACTTAGTGCGTATCATCCGCATGAAGTCTAACCCGCGTCGGGGAGGCGAGATATCCAATGTTTTTGTGAACAATGTGGAGGTGGGTGTATGCGAGTTGGCCATCCTCGGCATCGAGTTGAAGTATTGGAAGACCACCGAAGGCAACTATCCGCCACATTTCCACAATGTGCACCTCAGGAACATCACAAGCAAGGGCAGTAGGTATGTGTTGCATGTGGATGGCTTTGAGGACAAGATGCTTGCCAACAATATATCGTTCACTAACTGTAACTTCTCAGGTGTGAGCGAGCCTGAAATCAACAGTGTGGTGGGAGCCGATGGCGTGAAATTCATCAAGGTGAAGGTTAATGGCCACCCATACAAGTGGTGAAGCAGTATAAATAAATGAATAGTTCTGCCCTTGAGACACAAGGTTTCAATAACTTTTATGTATCTTTGTGGTAGGAAACAATCTATAAAACATCATACATGAACAAACAATTTTTATTAGGTATCGACGTTGGTTCGAGCAGTGTAAAGGCTTCGCTGGTCGATGCTGAGACAGGTGGTATGGCTGCCACGGCATTCTTTCCCGAGCACGAGGCTCCTATCAAGACAGTGAAGGCCGGTTGGGCTGAGCAAGACCCTGATATGTGGTGGGGCAATGCCAAACTTGCATTACAGAAGATTATGGCAGAGACAGGTGCCACGGGTGATGACATCAAGGCCATAGGTATCTCCTACCAGATGCACGGCCTGGTGTGTGTTGACAAGGATGGCCGTGCCCTGCGCGATTCCATTATCTGGTGCGACTCGCGCGCCGTGCCCTACGGTGATCGTGCTTTCAACGATCTCGGACCCGACTTCTGTCTGCGCAACTTGCTCAACTCGCCCGGAAACTTCACCGCAGCCAAGCTGGCATGGGTGAAAGAGAACGAGCCGCAGGTCTACGAGAAGATACACAAGATTATGCTTCCCGGTGACTATATTGCGCTGAAGCTTACCGGAGAGATGAATACTACTATCAGTGGATTGAGCGAAGGTATGTTTTGGGATTTTGAGATGAAGCAGCCGGCAGAGTTTCTGTTGGACTATTATGGTATCTCAAAAGACTTGCTGGCCGATGTGGTGCCTACGTTTGCAGTGCAGGGTAGGGTCAGCAGGGCTGCTGCCGATGAGCTTGGCCTCAAGGTTGGCACTCCCGTATCCTACCGTGCCGGCGATCAGCCTAACAATGCGCTGAGTCTCAACGTTTTCAATCCGGGTGAGATAGCCTCTACGGCCGGCACTTCGGGGGTGGTCTATGGTGTGCTTGGCGAAACGGGCTATGATCCCAAAAGCCGTGTAAACACCTTTGCCCACGTTAATTATACTAAGGATCTGACGCGTCTCGGCGTGTTGCTGTGCATCAACGGCACCGGTATTCTTAATGCTTGGGTGCGCCGCAATGTTGCTCCGGAGGGTATGGGATATGCCGAAATGAACGAGCTTGGTGCTACGGCACCGATAGGCTCGGAGGGTATCACTATCGTGCCCTTTGGCAATGGTGCCGAGCGCGTAATGGAAAATAAGGAAACCGGGTGCTCCATACACGGTCTCGACTTCAACCGCCACAAACGTGCCCACATCGTGCGTGCGGCGCAGGAGGGCATTGTGTTTTCATTCTGCTATGGCATGGAAATCATGGAGAAAATGGGTATGGACATTCACAAAATCCATGCGGGTAAGGCTAACATGTTTCTCAGCGAGATTTTCCGCGAGGCATTGGCATCAACAAGTGGTGCAACCATTGATTTGTACGAAACCGACGGGTCTGTGGGCGCTGCCAAGGGTGCAGGTATGGGGTGTGGCATCTACAAGAGCCACGACGAGGCCTTTGCTACCTTGAAGAAACTAACTGTGGTGGAGCCAGACAGCAAGAAGGAAGCTGCTTATAGGGCTGCCTATGAACGTTGGAAAGATGTGCTGGCGAAGGAAATCGGACTCTCGAGATGAGCAGGCTTTCGGAACTGCCATGTTTTATACCCAAGAAAATAATGACATCATAACAATATCAATAATTAACATAACTAAAAACAAGGATTATGACAAAAGAATATTTTCCCTCAGTAGGTAAGATTCCATTCGAGGGAGCTGAGAGTAAGAACCCTATGGCATTTCATTATTATGAGCCGGAGCGTGTGGTAAAAGGAAAGAAAATGAAAGACTGGTTAAGGTTTGCCATGGCTTGGTGGCATACATTGGGTCCGGCCAGCGGAGACCAGTTTGGCGGTTGCACACGCGACTACGAATGGGACAAGTCGACCGACGCCGTGCAGCGTGCCAAGGATAAGGTGGATGCCGGTTTCGAGATTATGAGTAAGCTGGGAGTTGAATATTTCTGCTTCCATGATGTGGACCTTGTAGACCCCGACGATGATATCGACAAGTACGAGGCCAACCTTGCGGCTGTTACCGATTACTTGAAAGAGAAAATGGCTGCCGACCCCACGAAGAAACTCCTTTGGGGCACGGCTAACGTGTTCAGCCACAAGCGCTATATGAACGGAGCCGCAACCAATCCCAACTTTGACGTCGTGGCCCGTGCTGCCGTGCAGATTAAGAATGCTATCGATGCAACCATCAAGCTCGGCGGTGAGAACTATGTGTTCTGGGGCGGACGCGAGGGCTATATGTCGCTGCTCAACACCCAGATGCAGCGCGAGAAGAACCATTTGGCCAATATGTTGGCTGCCGCCCGAGACTATGCCCGTGCCAAGGGATTTAAAGGAATGTTCCTCATCGAGCCGAAGCCCATGGAGCCGACCAAGCACCAGTATGACGTGGACACGGAAACGGTTATCGGATTCCTCCGTGCACATGGATTGGATAAGGACTTCAAGGTGAATATCGAGGTGAATCATGCCACATTGGCCGGACACACCTTTGAACATGAGTTGGCGGTTGCCGTAGACAATGGCATGCTTGGTAGCATCGACGCTAACCGTGGTGACGCGCAGAACGGCTGGGACACAGACCAGTTCCCCATTGACAACTTCGAGCTGACCCAAGCCATGATGCAGGTTATCCGTAACGGTGGACTGGGTACGGGTGGTTCCAACTTCGATGCCAAGTTGCGTCGCAATTCCACCGACCCGGAAGATATCTTCATTGCCCACATCAGTGGTATGGATGCCATGGCCCGGGCGCTGCTCAATGCTGCTGCCATTATGGACGAAAGCCCATTGCCCGAGATGTTGAAGGATCGCTATGCAAGCTTTGACGCTGGCGAGGGCAAGCGATTCGAGGAAGGCAAGATGAGTTTGGAGGAACTTGTGGCATACGCTAAAAAGGCCGGTGAACCCAAGCAAATCAGTGGCAAGCAGGAACTGTACGAAACGATCGTGGCACTTTATTGTAAGTAAAACCTTCCCTAATCCCTCTGGTAGGAGGGAGAATGCAGATGCCCAAAGGTGCTGCTGATATTAGAAAAACAGTTTAAGGTCAATATTATAGGCCTCCCCTTCCATTGGAGGGGGAGTCTTTTTTATTTCATTTCTATGCTAAAACAACTACTTTTAACTCTGACTCTGGCAATGCCTGCTGTGGC
>CAYVGR010000206.1:0-4912 GCA_964450065.1 uncultured Prevotella sp.
TGCTGAAACAGTTTCAGCCTTATTACATCTATGATCATCGCGTGGAGAGCAAGAATATCAATAAATTCAAGCAAGATTTTGCAAAAGGATTTCCCGGAATACCGGCTTCGTATGAGAATATTATTGTAGACAGGTTGCACAGGTTGTATCAGGCAGGTATTATGGAAACGCCTGACTATAATCATATTGCCAAAGCCGATACCGCAGGATTGATACGGGTAATTTTCGGGAAGAATGCTGAAAGTTTGGTCATTAACTGTGTTTACTCCACCATGTCGGCCTACGAGCAAATCATCAATGATGAGGCTTTGGCGGCAGGACGTGCAGAACTACAGCGAATCAATCTTGACAATTATATTGAGCCCAACCTCATATATGATAAGGAACGCACAGAAACGGCCAAGGACGATCTGCTTAGTGGGGTTTCTCCCGCCAGTGGAATGGTGATGAGTGGGCAGAAGATTATCAGTGTGGGCGATATGGTTAACGATTACAATTATCGTGTATTGGCATCACTCGAAAAGGAGATGAAGAGACGCAGTGCCACCAAGTCGCAGATGACCAACAATTCTATAGGTAACATACTCTATGTCTTTATCCTCGTATTGGTCTTCACCTATTATCTTGCAATGTTCCGAAAAAACTATTTCGCCAAGCCGAGAAGTATGACCATGCTCTATGCTTTCCTCACGATTTACCCTATCTTGGTGTCGTTGATGATGCAGCATAGTTACTTCAGTTTTAGTGTCTACATCCTTCCGTTTGCACTGATTCCTGTCTTTGTCTGTGTTTTCATGGATTCTCGAACGGCTTTCTTCACACATATAATCACGGTGCTGATATGTGCGGCAGCAGTTAGGTTCCAATACGAATTCATTATTATGCAAACGATAGCCGGGCTGGTAGCCATCTATTCCTTGCGTGAAATGTCCTCACGGTCGCAGGTGTTCAAGACGGCCGTGCTGGTGTTTCTCTCTATGTGCATCACCTATCTGGCTCTTAAACTCATGCAGAGCGGTGATGATTTCACGCTCGACACCAGCATATACTACCATTTCCTTATCAATGGTGTTTTAGTGTTGCTGGCTTATCCGTTGATGTTTCTTGTGGAAAAGGCATTTGGGTTTACCTCTGTTATTACGCTGATAGAGTTGTCCAACACCAACAAAGGACTGCTCCGCAACCTTAGTGAGGTGGCACCCGGCACGTTCCAGCATTCTATCACTGTAGGTAATTTGGCTTCTGAGATAGCCAACAAAGTAGGGGCTAATGGTACATTGGTGCGTACCGGTGCTTTGTATCATGATATCGGAAAGATGACCAACCCGGCATTTTTCACCGAGAACCAGCAGGGTGGTATCAATCCCCACGACAATCTGACCGACAAAGAGAGTGCGCGCATCATCATTGAACACGTGCCCAATGGGGTGAAAATAGCTGAAGAGGCCAATCTCCCGGTAACCATTGTCGACTTCATTCGTACTCACCATGGGCGTAACGTTGCGAAATATTTCTATGTGAAATATCAGAACGAACATCCCGATGAGATTGTGGACAAGGAGCTTTTCACCTATCCGGGACCAAATCCTCACACCCTCGAACAAGCCATCTTGATGATGGCCGACACCTGCGAGGCTGCTTCTCATTCGCTCAGCGAATATACCGAGGAGAATATTGCCAACCTGGTAGATAAACTCATCGATCAGCAGGTAGCTGATGGATGTTTTAAGGAATGTAGGATAACTTTCTATGATATAGCTACAGCCAAGCAGGTTTTAGTGGATCGCCTGAAAGCTATCTACCATACTCGTATTCAGTATCCGGAGAACAAGAAGGAGCAAAAAGAGAAGGCGTAGTGAGTGGGAGAGACGCTCCACAGGGCTGGGCTATCGCGTTGTAATCAGCCGTACGCTGTCTGCACGTACACGAGCCTTGAGCCATTGCCGGAATCGTTCCCGATCGTTGTTGAGCAATGGACGCTTACACCCCGCTATAGCTACCACATATCGTTGTGCTGCTACCGAATCCATGCTGTTTTCCACGACCGTCGAAAGACTTAGCTTGCTGACCTGCGGCCAAAGACTATTCACTTCTTCCCTAATCTCGCCTGTCATGGCTTCGTAAACCTCGTATTCCCTCACCTTGTCTTCAAGGGTGTGGAACTGTGCCAACTGCTCTATCATTTTCTTGTTGGCGGTTTCGCTACTTGGTATTGAGCCCGGATGCAACTTGCTTATTAGTGCACTGTCGGATAGGGTTCCTTGAATAATGTTGAGCTTATAGTCGTCCAAGTGATACCGCTTCATCTGTGCGGTAGCCGCCTGAATCTGTTTAGGAAGAATGGTCATGCCCACCGCAACCACGTTAAGCGTTTTTTCCTTTCGGTCTATATCGTGAGATATCACTTGTGTGCCTTTGATATCTAATTCGGTTTTGACAAATCTCACGACGTTACTTTGCACAATACTTTGTTTAATGATGCGCATCGTCATATAGGTTGCCGGAAGCATGGTGATGACAACAATGGCAATGATATACATTTTCACACGCTTGAACCGTGCGGGGTCAACGAAATGCTTGCGCTGAAATTTCAGCATGCGTACGCCCACGAAGGTGGCGAGGCAGATAAAGACCGTGTTGATGAAATATAAATAGAATGCTCCGAAGAAATAGCTTGCCTTGCCCATGGCGATCCCATAACCTGCCGTGCACAGCGGAGGCATCAGTGCTGTGGCAATGGCCACGCCCGGAATGACGTTGCCCTTGCCTTTGGTCGATATTGCGATGATGCCTGCCGCACCGCCACACAGTGCAATCAGTACGTCGTAAAGCGTAGGCGACGTGCGGGCCAGCAGCTCGGATTGAGCCTCTGTGATGGGTGTGACGATGAAGTATAGGGTTGCTGTGAGCACACTGATGACTGTTGCGACTGCGAAATTTTTGAACGAACGTTTCAGCAATTCGAGGTCGTTGATGCCCACACTAAGCCCAATACCTATGATCGGTCCCATGAGTGGCGATATGAGCATGGCTCCGATAATCACTGCAGTGGAGTTGACGTTTAGCCCCAGCGAAGCTATGAATATAGCAAAAATGAGTATCCACAGCCTTGCTCCGTGAAACACTGCGTCTTCACTGATCTGCTGGACGGTTTGCTCCTCGTCTTCCTTGTCGGGCATGGAGTTAAAATACCCTTTCACCACTTCCCAAAGAGAGTCATGTTGTTGTTCCATAGTGTCTTTTTGTTTTCAAAGGTAGCACATTTTTCAAAAGCCCACAAGAGTGTGGCTGCGAAATATAATAAAGTTTTTTCGGCATAGTTCTGATTTGGGTGTATCAGGTTTTTTGTGTACCTTTGCACCGAACGCATTGTGGGAGATTGCCATTTGTTGATCTCTTGGGATGTTGTTTTTGTTCACAAAATTCCGTTTCATGATATCATTTTCACAGATCAAAACAACACTTACACGCGAGGTAGCCTTTCCCGGGCTTATTGTCTTGTTTTCACTTACTTTATTATGTGCCCTGTTCCCTGACCAGATTGGGATTGCACTGGACGCCATTCAGGGATGGATTTACACCAACCTGAGCTGGCTCTATATTCTTCTGGTTTCCTTTTTCTTTATCTTTCTGATCGTGATGGCCTTCAGCAAAGTTGGGAACATCAGGCTTGGAGCCGACAACTCGTCGCCCCAATATGGCTTTTTCTCATGGATTGCCATGCTCTTTGCGGCAGGCATGGGTATCGGCTTGATGTATTTCGGCGTGGCCGAACCCATGTCGCATTATGTGAATCCGGCATTACCCACAGTGGCCAACCCTGCCAAAGAAGCTCAAATGGCCACATTCTTCCACTGGGGATTGCACGCTTGGAGCGTGTATGCCATTATGGGACTCATCCTGGCTTACTTCACTTTCAGGTATAAGTTACCGTTGTCCATTCGCAGTGGACTGTACCCCTTGATAAAGGATCGCATCAATGGCCCTATCGGCCACACGGTAGATGTATTCGCGTTGGTGAGCACTTTCTTTGGTGTTGCCACTTCGCTGGGGTTTGGCGTGGTGCAACTCAATGCCGGATTGGTGCATTTAGGCATAGTTAATGAGTCTAATTTCTTGTTTCAATGCATCATCATCGTTGTTGTCAGTTCGGTGGCCATAGGCTCAGCGGTGGCCGGTGTGAGTAAGGGTGTGAAGCGACTGAGCGAGATTAACCTCACGCTGGCCATCCTGCTGCTCATTTTTATCTTGGTGTTGGGGCCCACGACATTCCTGCTGAGTGCTTTCAGCGAGGGAATAGGGCATTACATCAATCGCTTTGCCGACCTCACCTTCAACACCTTCGCCTTTGAAACAGACGGACTCGGATGGTTCACCAACTGGACGGTGATGTATTGGGCCTGGTGGATAAGTTGGGCTCCCTTCGTCGGACTTTTCATCGCCCGGATATCCAAAGGGCGCACCATTCGCGAGTATGTCTTGGCGGTGTTGCTCGTGCCCTCGCTGTTTATCTTTCTATGGATGACGGTATTTGGGAATGGAGCAATATACATAGACACCCATATAGCCCACGGCGCATTATCGGCCTTTGCCAACAACCCGGACGTACTGCTGTTCACATTCTTGGAGCAATTCCCCTTGGCCAAGCCGCTGTGTGTGCTGACATTGGTCATGATTGCGGTGTTCTTCATTACTTCTGCCGACTCAGGCATATTGGTGATGAACAGCATTTCATCGGGCAACAAGCCTGATACACCAGCTTGGCAAAATGCTTTCTGGGGCGCTTTGCTGGCACTTATTGCCATAGCTTTGCTCTATGCCGGGGGATTGAGCTCCCTGCAAACCATGACACTCATCTCGGCATTGCCGTTTGGACTGGTCATGCTCTTGCTGTGCTTCGGACTTATGCGAG
>CAYVGR010000207.1:0-4878 GCA_964450065.1 uncultured Prevotella sp.
TCCCAAAAAGTTTCTGCCAGAAACGGGCCACATCCTTCCAGAAAACTTTATTGGTACGATAATAACACGTCTCAGCAATTCCCATGATAACTGCTAACCCCAACGTGAGTGGAACAAACAGCCAATGGTAAATCGCGGTTAATGCAAACTGGGCTCTTGACCAGTCAATGGTTGCATCAGTAATGTTTAATAAAAGATTTAACATAAAGTATAGATTTAGATAACTTATTTTGTGCGCTCTAATATTTGCGTAGAAACGAATTCGGACTCCTGTCCTTTTTCTGCATTTTCATGTATGAAGTTGGGGAAAAAAAACAGTTTAAGAATGGCAAACATGATGAACAGCTTGATAAGAATTACTGCCCACAATGTCTTACCCAAGGTCATATTTCTAAATCCGTCAACATATAGATAATAGGTGCTGTATACAAATCTATATAGACAACTCTTCTTAAAATCCATAGGTTTTTGTTTATACTGCAAACTTAAATCCTTTTTTTGACATCTACAACAAATCATTTGTATTTTTTACACAATTATACAAAATGATGTAAATACCATTAGGCTGGTTCAGTTTATTAATAATAAAGATGAGAGAGTTCTAATGTAATCATCGTAAGCATCCAATATTAGCCGCTTACATATCATCAGCTCTGCATGTAAAATGAATAATCAAAATTTCGGGACATAATGTACTTTGTTATCACCTACTTCACAATATTGAATCGGGCAAACTTTAACAGTAGTTGTTTCCTGCCAGTAGCATCAAAATCTACCGTAGCCTTTGTATTCTCACCTGTCCCTTCAACCTTAATCACTGTACCCCTGCCAAAACGATGGTGTTCGATGATATCTCCTTCTTTCAGCCCAGAAACTGTTTGAGTAGATGAACCAGCACCCTGTGAAGCAAAACTTTTCAACGGTTGTCTCTCAGAAAGTGTTGTCCGACCACCGTTAGTCATCGCTTTCGACACACGCTTCCATCTACCGCCTTGTTTCAATTTCTCTTCAAACGCCGGCGAGAAAGGATTGACTGCCTTTTCAGGACGACGTGCAGCTGTCTCCTTGGGTCTGACATCGGTCATAAACTGCCCCGCTACCGGACGTGAGTTTTGTATTCCGTCATTCATCCGACGAACACCTCCACCCCATGGCCTCGTCCCTGCATAGGATCCATTTACTTCTTCATCGATATCCCATGGACGTGGCATAGTCTCTTCGTCTCTGTCAAACCAACGATCTGACAAACGTCCTCTCTCTGTTCGAACCGTAATATAATCTTGGTCAAGATCATTGAGAAAACGGCTCGGATTTACAAAACTGTCCATCCTCCCATACATCCATCGCGAGTGTGACCAAGTAAGATAACAATGCTTCTCGGCTCGTGTGATAGCCACATAAAGCAACCTGCGCTCTTCCTCCAACTCTCTTGGGGTACCTACAGACATTATACTCGGAAATATATTCTCCTCCATTCCCACGACAAACACCGTCTGAAACTCCAGTCCTTTGGCTGCATGAACAGTCATCAGCGTTAGCTTGTCGTCTGAATCATCATCCGAATCCATATCCGTCATCAGCGAAACGGTCGAAAGGTAATCGACCAGTCCTACATGTTCGGCTTGATCATCTTCCCGTTGTCCTTGTACAAAGTCTGCGATTCCCGACACTAACGAATCAACATTCTGTCTCCGACTCTCACCTTCAACAGTTTTGTCAGAATTCAATTCAGCCTTGATGCCCGACTGCTCAATGATTTCATTGCCCAAAACAAGAGCATCAACAGTATTGCTTCTCTGTATAAAACCATCTATTAACGTATGAAACGCCAACAATTTCCTCAAAGCTCCTTTGTTCAAATCCAACTGGTAGTCAAGTGGATTACACACTATTTCCCATAGGCTTACATGATTTTGCTGAGCTGTATCTACAACCTTTTGCAAGGTCGTATTGCCGATTCCCCGCGTTGGATAATTGATAATGCGTCGGAAAGCTTCCTCATCGTTGGGATTGACAACCAGTCGGAAATAGGCAATTACATCCTTTATTTCCTTACGTTGATAGAAGCTCAAGCCACCATAGATACGGTAGCATTTTCCCATACCCACCTCAGGTTTACGCATCTCATCCTCAAACGTTCGGCTTTGCGCATTTGTACGATACAGAATGGCAAAGTCACTCCATCGGCAGTTTTCCTTTTGCTTAATGCGCTTGATTTCCTGACATACCATCGCCGCCTCCCGCTTGTCTGATATTGTTTCAAAGATGGTTACCTTTTCTCCCTCTTCGTTCTTGCTGTACACCTCTTTAGGTATCTGCCCAACATTATGTTTCATCAGCGAGTTGGCTGCTGCAACAATGAGCTGCGTAGAGCGATAGTTTTGCTCTAATTTAAAAAGCTTGGCTTCAGGATATACCTTATTAAAGTTCAATATATTGTCTATTTTTGCCCCACGAAACGCATAAATACTCTGATAATCGTCTCCCACAACACAGATTTGGCGGCGCTCCTTAGTCAACAGCGTAACAATCTGCTGTTGAGCGAAGTTGGTATCCTGATACTCGTCTACAAGTACATAGTGGTATCGAACGGCATATTTCTCCCGAAGAGACTCGTTATCCTTCAGCATTCGATATGTATTCACTAACAAGTCGTCAAAGTCCATTGCGTTGGCCTGGCGTAACCGCTGCTGATAAGTCATATAGACTTTATACGTTTCGGGCATATTCCGCTGTCGATCACGGTTTCTCAGGTCACCATCTTCAGCATATTGACTGGGCATACAAAGTTTGTTCTTCGCCATAGAAATCGCCGAATGAACCGCGGCAGGCTTATAGGTCTTATCGTTAAGCCCCATCGTCTTTACAATATTCTTAATTAACGACCGCGAATCCATTTCGTCATATATGGTGAAATCGGGACCATAACCAATGCTTTGAGCCTCTGCACGCAGTATCCGGGAGAACACAGAATGAAATGTTCCCATTTGCAGGTATCGCGCCCGTTCCTCACCCACCAACAGTCCAATGCGTTGTCTCATCTCCTTGGCAGCCTTGTTGGTAAACGTCAGTGCAAGAACATGCCATGGCTTCATGTCGTAATGCTCCAAGAGCCATGCAATTTTATAGGTGAGTACACGCGTTTTTCCAGCTCCAGCTCCCGCTATCACCAGTTGCGGGCCGTCGCAATATTCCACAGCCTCACGTTGAGCATCATTGAGTTGAGCAAGAATCTCCTGTTCTGTTAACATTATATATTGTATTATATAGAGAAGAAAATATGTAGTGAAAGTATGTAAGATGCCATCTTAACATGTTGAACACATATCGTCCCTTTTATTGTCTTATTTATAAGTTGACCCTACAGCAGTATGCGGGTCATAGTCTTCACCCTCCTTAGGGAAAGAAGGGATATGTCTCATATTAGCCATGATCTGTCGCTGGCGAAGCCGCATGTATCCGCTGGGGCTCTTTGATGAATATCGTCTGGGGTTAGGCAATGTACCGGCAATCAGTGCACACTCCCTACGGGTCAAGTCACCAGCCCCCTTTCCAAAATTATACTTCGCGCATGCATCAACTCCATAGATACCATCACCCATCTCTATGGAATTAAGATACACCTCCATAATGCGCTGCTTACTCCATATCAGCTCAATAAGAACCGTGAAATAAGCCTCAAATCCCTTTCTCACCCAAGAGCGACCAGGCCACAGAAACACATTCTTAGCCGTTTGTTGGCTAATGGTGCTGGCCCCGTATTTTTTTCCTCCCTTATTCTTCAAGTTGCGTTTGGCAGCTGTCCCGATAGCGTCGAAATCAAATCCATGATGCAGCAAGAAGCGCGCATCCTCACTCGCCATCACCGCCACAGGCATGTGCCGTGATATTTCTTCGAGTGGCACCCAATGATGACGCATCCTGAGATTACCATTCTCAAAACACCGAATTACCATCAGCGGTGTTATGAAGACAGGAATAAATCTATAGGCCACCACTGCTAATATCGTTGACGCAAAGAATAAGCCCAGGACCCATCTAACGAATTTCCTCAGTAATTTCATGCCAAAAGGGGGATGTCGGCCTTACGCCCACATCCCCTATTCATTTATTTTATAATATACATGTATTAATTCAGTGTACCGGCATTAGCTGCATCAATCATAGCCTGAGATGCATAGAGATACACCTCAACACGGCGGTTCACCTTAGACACCCTCTTGTTTTCGATTTCGTCTTGGCTACCCTTGCCCACAACATTCTGCATCTGTGCGTTGCTCACACCACACGAAGACAAATAGTTGGCCACGCTCTGTGCGCGCTTCTGGCTCAGGGGCACATTAATGGCATCGTTGCCCGAACGGTCGGTATAGCCATAGATGTCTACATGGCAGCTTGAATTATCCTTCAGCACATTGGAAAACTTAGCCAACTCTTTCTTGCTGGAAGAATTCAAAGTAGCCTGATTGAGATCAAACAGGATACCGGAGTCGAACGTCACCTTTACAGCTTTCAGCCCGTTGGCATCCGTTACCTCCTCCACCTTGGCATTCTTCACCTGGGCAGCAGTCTCTGCGGCCACCTTGTCCATGTGCTTACCGATGAGTGCACCTGTCCCAGCACCAACAGCGCCGCCTATAGCCGCACCTACGGCCGTGTTTCCTGAAATCTTACCAATGATGCCACCAAGCACCGTTCCTGCACCCGTACCAATCAATGCACCGGTACCTTGCTTAGTTGAGCAGCTGCAAACAGCAAGCATGCACAACCCCATTGTTGCAATCTTAAAACTTTTCATAATCATCTATTTTATATAAATTGTTTATATGCAAAGTTAACTCTTTTTTATAAGGAAAACTTATTATCATCGTTTTTTTT
>CAYVGR010000208.1:0-4871 GCA_964450065.1 uncultured Prevotella sp.
TACAACGATGATCCAGAATGCACCTCTAATTCCGTTGAAGCCTTCAGACTTCTTAACAGCCTTCGGGGCTGCGGCGTTTTTTGTAGTTGCCATAATTGAATTTTAATTTTTAGTTGTTAATAAATTATTTGTGATTATTTCTTGCAGTTTTGTTAACGGTTATAGTATGTCTACCTATCCAAGCCATATCGCGATTGGCGCAAAGAATCGGTATAAACGTTCGCAAAGATAACAACTTTTGGTTTATTGCAAGTGTATTTGGTTGATTTTAACAAAATTTTATTGTAACCTTCCGGTCACCTCCTTGATGCGCCGCATGGCCTCGCGAATATTGTCATCACTCGTGGCATAACTCATGCGGAAGCAATCGGGGTCGCCGAAGGCATCGCCGGCCACCGTTGCAACATGGCCAACTTCAAGCAGATACATCGCAAAGTCGGTGGAATTGTTGATCACGTATTTGCCATTGCTTTTGCCAAAAAATGCCGAACATTTGGGGAAGAGATAGAAAGCTCCCTCGGGCACATTGACCTCCAGCCCGGGAATCGCCCGAGCAAGGCTCACGATAAGGTCGCGGCGCCTCTCGAATGCCCGGCGCATGCTCTCGACACACTCCTGGCTACTTGTATAGGCTTCCAGCGCAGCCATTTGGCTCACATCGCAAGTGCCGCTCGTATATTGTCCCTGCAACTTGTTGATGCCCTTCACGATCCATTCCGGCGCAGCCACCCAGCCTAAACGCCACCCAGTCATGGCATAAGCCTTGCTCACACCATTGCAAATAATGGCACGCTCCTTCATGCCCTGATAAGCAGCAATGCTGGCTTTGGCTCCGATATAATTAATGTGTTCGTAGATTTCATCAGAGAGCACGAACAAGTCGTCATGCCTCAACACCACCTTGGCAAGCGCGTCAAGCTCTTCCTGCGAATAAACGCTGCCCGTAGGGTTGCTCGGCGAGCATAAGATAAGCATCTTGGT
Source organism: uncultured Prevotella sp. (assembly GCA_964450065.1). Classification (GTDB taxonomy): domain Bacteria; phylum Bacteroidota; class Bacteroidia; order Bacteroidales; family Bacteroidaceae; genus Prevotella. The sequence goes on from CAYVGR010000208.1 coordinate 982, forward strand.
CTTGGGCGTGATAGCGGCCTCGAGCTGCTCGGGCGTTATCTTGAAGTTCTGTTCAAAGCCCGCACGTATAATCACGGGGGTTCCCCCGGCAAGCTTCACCATCTGCGGATAGCTCACCCAGTAGGGCGCCGGAATAACAACCTCGTCACCGGGATTGACCAATGCCAGAACCGTGTTGCACACTCCCTGCTTGCCACCGGTGCCCACCAGAATTTCCCCGGAAGCGTAGTCAAGGTTGTTTTCGTTTTTAAGTTTGGCAGCAACAGCATCCCTCAGCACGGGATATCCGGGCACAGGGGAGTATTTGGAGTAGTTCTCGTCGATAGCTTTCTTGCCTGCCTCCTTGATATGGTCGGGCGTATTGAAATCAGGCTCGCCCACACTCATGTTGATAACATCTATGCCTTGAGCTTTCATTTCGCTGCTCTTCTGCGACATCGCCAGCGTGGCCGACGGAGCCAGGCGATTTAGACGATCTGATAATTGTGCCATATTGCTAATACTTTAATTATATCTAATTGGTTACAAAAGTAGTCATTTTAATTAAAAAAGCAATAATACTTCCAATATTTTACGAATAACACAACATTATAACCAAATTGTCATATACGGGGCGCTCATGAATGGTGACGGATTGACCGGCACCGGAACATGTATAAGCGCCCATACCCGTGCTCCGTGCACCAAGGTCTGTCTCCCGTGCACCAAACCCGCAAAAGGCACCGGCTCCTTAAAATGTCGGAGCCGATGCCTCTATACTTATATCAGAAACAAAGCTTCATGGTGGCTCCGTTCATATCAGCGACATGATTGATAAAGCCCACCATACCATTCCGGAAGACGGAGCAAGGTGTTACAGCTCCCAGCCAATGGCCGATGCGCCCAGCACTGCCGCCGAACTGCCTTCCAAGCCACTCACCATGAACTTGGCCTTACCCTTGAATATCCTCAAAACATTCTCCTCGTAGCTCTTCTTAATCGGCTCCATGATAAGGTCGCCAGCCTTGGTCAGACCACCAAAGAAAATAAAGGCCTCGGGCGACGAGAACGCGGCAAAGTCTGCACACGCCTTACCCAGCATGTCCCCGGTGAGGTCAAAGATTCTCTTTGCCAAGACATCGCCCTTGTTTGCAGCTATGCTCACGTCGAGAGACGTGATGTCTTCCGGTTTCATTCCGCGCAGCAGAGAGGGCTCGTCGCTTTTCTCCAGCAGTTCGCGGGCAGTGCGGGCCACACCAGTGGCCGAGCAATAGGCCTCTAAACAGCCACAGCGTCCACATCCACATAGACGACCGTTGTCGCGCACCATAACGATATGCCCAAGCTCCCCGGCAAAGCCGTCGCTTCCGTAAACCACCTTGCCGTCTACCACAATACCTGAGCCAACGCCCGTGCCGAGCGTAATGACAACGAAATTTTTCATGCCGCGGGCTACGCCATAAGTCATCTCTCCTATCGCAGCAGCATTGGCGTCATTGGTCAGACCCACCGGAATGCCCAGCGCCTTGGAAAACATATCGGCCAAGGGCACCTTGCCGTCACGTCCCCAGGAGAGGTTCGCCGCATATTCCACAGTACCTTTATAATAGTTACCATTGGGTGCGCCAATGCCCATGGCCTTGATTTTACCAATGCCACCAACCTGGTCTATAATGATTTTCAAGACGTCTACACATGCCTTGACATAATCCTCAGCATCGTCGTATCCCTGGGTTTTGATAGCTGTCGTGGCCTTGATGTCGCCGCGGCTATCCACAATTCCGAACACAGAGTTGGTTCCGCCCAAGTCTAATCCTATCACATAGGGCTTTAAAAGTTCCTGCTCGCTCATCGAAGTTATTATTTTTAAGTTAGTAATACGTTTCTTCTCCCTGCAAAGGTAACAAAACATTTGAAATTAAGGAATGAAATGGATAGTTTTTTACAAGCCTGCCTGATGATGCCACCAATCCCGCGTATAGTTTTTGATGTCATGCCACCAACTGTCTTGAATTTTGCAATATCAACGCACGGACAAGTTATCAACAACACCTCACCGACAATCCACAACACCCATTAAAACAGACATTTTCCTTGACAAACCCCCTTCCATGCTTCGCGTATTTGGAAATTAAAAACCTTTGGTCCGAAATTCGTGAAATTTGCGAAATTCGCAGCAGGCTGTCAATCAGCAGGTTATCCAGAACTGACATTGCAACGTCAGTTTAGTCGTCCGCCGTTTGATATCGAATGGCAGGCCGATGAAGCCCGAATCACGCGGTGACTAAGGCTTCATCGCACCATGACGAAGCTTTAGTCGCGTGATGATGAGATGCCAAACGCAAAACCACTGAAATTTTCGTATTATCCCGGCTGGTGACAAAGAAGAAAACATGGCGCTTTTTTCTCTGGACGACTCTGAACCAACCACCCCAAAAACGGTAATTATATTTTACATCAAGCACCCTGTCGTGGCTGAAGCGGCAGCAGCCCACGCTTCAGCCAAGAGGCGTCTTTTAGTCCGATATGAAATTAGCGAAACGGCAAAGCAAGGAATGATGTCAGGGCACCGGGGGCACAAAGTCACTTCCCCCTGTACAATAATAGGTATAGCATTGCGTTATAAAAAGTGATGAAAAGTATACTCGGAAACAACCATATCGCAGGGCTCCTGTTGGCGGCCTTATTGTTGTTGGCATCGTGCGGTGCCGAGCGGAACCTCAAGCGTGCCGAAAAGCACCTGGCTCTGGGCGAATACTACGACGCGGCCAACGAGTACAAGCAGGCCTACCGGAAGACAGAACCCAAGAACCGGGAGCGGCGAGGCATCATCGCCAAGAAGATGGCTTTCTGCTACAACAAGAGCCTGCAAACGGCCAAGGGCATTGCGGCTTACCGAAACACTATCAGATATAAGCAAGACGACCCCGAGGATCGGCTCCAACTGGGGCAGCTGCTGTTGAAAAGCGGGAACTACAAGCTGGCCGAGGCTGAGTTTCAGGCTGTTCTCGACTCTTTTCCCGACAACAAATTGGCTCAACTCGGACTGCAATCTGCCCGCTCTGCACCCGATATCAAAGAGCTGGGCAGCAGGTATACGGTGAGGAAAATGGACATCTTCAACTCGCGCAGATCCGATTATTCGCCGATGCTCTGTGGCGACAACCACGACCAGCTCTACTTCACCTCCACCCGAAAAGAAGCCTTGGGCGACGAAAACAGTGGCATAACGGGTGTCAAACCCGCCGACATCTTTGTGTCGGAAAAGGACGACAAGGGCAAATGGAGCAAGCCGGAACCCGTGACGGGAGGACTGAATACGGCATACGAAGAGGGCGCGACCTGCTTTTCGACCGACCAACGTGAAATGTATCTCACCCAGTGTGTCAGCGACCCGTCCTATCCCCGGTATGCGCAGATTGTGAAATCGAATCGCTCGGACGCTGCGTGGAGCAAGGCCACGGAGGTGAAGCTCACCAACGACACGCTCTCGAGCTATGCCCACCCGGCGATGTCTCCCGATGGCGAGTGGCTCTATTTCACGTCGGACATGCCCGGAGGCAAGGGAGGGCTCGACATCTGGCGGGTGCGGATAACCCCCGGAGGATATGGTGGAGTGGAGAACTTAGGCGAGCCTGTCAACACCGAGGGCGACGAGATGTTCCCCACGTTCAGGCCAAACGGCGACTTATACTTCTCCAGCAACGGGCACCCCGGACTGGGCGGGCTCGACGTGTTCATAGCCAAGGTGGGGAAAGACGGGCGTTACCACCTCTCCCACCCCGGCTACCCCCTCAACTCGCAGGGCGACGATTTCGGCCTCACCTTCGAGGGAGCACACAACCGGGGCTTCTTCTCGAGCAACCGAAACGACGTGCGCGGATGGGACCATATCTACTCGTTCGAGAATC
>CAYVGR010000209.1:0-4835 GCA_964450065.1 uncultured Prevotella sp.
TTGATATCCATGGGTTTATGTTTTTGATGCAAAGGTACTTAAAAATTTGTAGAATATATATTTTTTTGTTACCTTTGCGCAAAATTTATAATAAGGTGGGCTCAGTCAATAAGAATGGTTTTGCCCACATTTTCAAATGTTCATTGTTGGTGGTAATTAACAGAATCCACCTTAAGGAAAAGAAAGATAAACTATGGCTAAAAAGTTTGCCGAGCACACTGGTCTGGACTTGACCAAAACAAATGATGAGATCCTAAAGGAGTGGGAGAGGAACGATATCTTTCATAAGAGCATAAGCGAACGTGAAGGATGTCCGCAGTTTGTATTTTTCGAAGGCCCTCCTTCGGCCAATGGTCATCCGGGCATTCACCATGTGTTGGCACGTGCCATTAAAGATACGTTCAATCGCTACAAGACCATGCAGGGCTTCAAGGTGAAGCGCAAGGCCGGTTGGGATACACACGGACTTCCGGTGGAGCTCAGCGTGGAGAAAGAGCTTGGCATTACCAAGAAAGACATCGACAACAAGGCATCGGACAAGTATATCTCTGTAGAAGAATATAACCACCGTTGCCGAGAGAATGTGATGAAGTTTACCGCGGAATGGCGTGAGCTTACGGAGAGAATGGGCTATTTTGTAGACCTCGATCACCCCTATATTACCTACGACAATAAATATATTGAAACTCTGTGGTGGTTGCTTAAGCAGCTCTACAACAAGGGATTGCTTTATAAGGGTTATACCATTCAACCCTATTCACCGGCTGCCGGAACTGGGTTGTCGAGCCATGAACTGAACCAGCCCGGTTGCTATCGTGATGTTAAGGACACGACGGTTACTGCCCAGTTCCTGGTCAAAAACCCGAAGGCGGAATGGTGCAAGCATGGCAAGGCATATTTCCTGGCATGGACCACCACCCCCTGGACGTTGCCTTCGAATGTGGCGCTATGTGTGGGGCCTAAAATCGACTATGTAGTTGTCGAGACCTACAATCCTTACAATGGTATGCCGATAACGGTTATCATGGCTGAGAGTCGAACGGATGCTTACTTGACTCCGGAACAAGAGTGTAAGGAAGGAGAACTGTTGCCATACGATAAAGAGAAGAAGCTTTGTCCGTGGAGAATCGTCGACCGCATGAAGGGCACCGATTTGGAAGGACTGTGCTATGAGCAGCTCATGCCTTGGGTGAAACCCTGCGAGAAAATAGGTGCTTTTTCTCCCGACTATGTGAACGAATATGCCGACAAACATCCCGAAAAAGTGTTTGCAAGCGAGGAGGGACATGATAAGTTTGTGGAAATGAGCGAAGAGGCGTTCCGCATTATCCTCGGCGACTTTGTAACAACAGAAGATGGAACGGGAATAGTACATATAGCCCCAACCTTTGGTGCCGACGACGCCAAGGTGGCTAAAGATGCCTGCATGCCCTCATTGTATCTGATTTCCAAGAGGGGGGAGACCCGTCCGATGGTTGATCTCCAGGGAAAGTATTATGCCATTGACGAACTCGATGGCAATTTTGTGGAACACTGCGTAGACACAGAGGCATACGGCAATCATGCTGGCGACTATGTGAAGAATGCCTTTTCCCCGGAGTTTAATCTTAATGGTGTGTGGGATGAGAGGGCCTCGGAGAAAGCCGATGACCTGAATATTGTCATGGCATTGGAGATGAAGCAGGAGGGCGTTGCCTTTAAGATAGAAAAGCATGTGCACAACTATCCGCATTGCTGGCGCACAGACAAGCCTGTGCTGTATTATCCGCTTGATAGCTGGTTCGTCCGTTCTACGGCCAAGAAAGAGCGTATGGTGGAATTGAACAAAACCATACATTGGCAGCCGGAGTCGACGGGTACGGGTCGATTTGGGAATTGGCTTGAGAACCTGAACGACTGGAATCTTTCGCGTTCTCGCTTCTGGGGTACACCACTGCCTATTTGGCGGGACGAAAACCACAACGAGAAGTGCATCGGGTCTGTGGAGGAACTGTATAATGAAATAGAGAAGTCGGTTAAAGCCGGGGTCATGAAGAGCAACCCACTGAAAGACAAAGGCTTTGTACCCGGTGATTATTCCCAGGAAAATTACGACAAGATTGACCTGCATCGTCCATATATCGACTATGTGGTATTGGTCAACGATGAGGGTAAACCCATGCATCGTGAAAGCGACTTGATCGATGTTTGGTTTGATAGTGGTGCCATGCCATATGCTCAGCTTCACTATCCTTTTGAGGGAGCTATCAATGCTGAGGGACTGCAGAAGACCGGCAAGAGCGAAGCTGAGTATCGTGCATTGCTCGTAAATAGCACGTATGAGGGCACGCCGGTTGCTCCCGCATTCTTCCCGGCCGATTTCATCAACGAGGGAGTGGACCAGACGCGCGGTTGGTTCTTTACCCTGCATGCTATTGCGACGATGGTTTTCGACTCGGTGTCGTTTAAGAATGTCATTTCGTCAGGACTTGTCCTCGATGCCAAGGGCAACAAGATGAGCAAGCATGTGGGTAACGTGGTCAATCCGTTTGAGATGATCGAAAAGTATGGATCCGACCCAGTGCGTTTCTATATGATGACCAATAGCGAGCCGTGGGACAATTTGAAGTTCGATCCTGACGGTATAGATGAAGCACGTCGAAAGTTTTTTGGCACATTATATAATACCTACAGTTTCTTCGCACTCTATGCCAATGTAGACAATTACGATACGGAAAAGCATTTGGGAGAGGGGCTGAACAATAGCTGCAAGAGCCTGAAAGAAATAGACAGATGGATTCTTTCTTGTCTCAATACATTAGTTAAGAATGTCACCCGCGAGTTAGAGGACTTCGATCCTACACGTGCCGGGCGCTTGATCGATACTTTTGTAAACAACGATTTGAGCAACTGGTATGTAAGATTGAGCCGCAAGCGCTTCTGGGGTAAGGAGATGAGCGAGGACAAGATAGCAGCATACAACACGCTTTACACCTGTCTGATGACGGTGTCGAAGTTGTTGGCACCGTTTGCCCCGTTCTATGCCGATGAACTGTATCATGACTTGGGTGGTGAGTTGCAGTCCGTTCATTTGGATAAATTCCCTATAGCCGACGACAGTATGATAGATACAGACCTTGAAATGCGTATGAGCATGGCTCAGAAGATCACTTCCATGGTGCTGGCATTACGTCGTAAGGTTAATATAAAAGTACGTCAACCGTTGCAGCAAATCATGATTCCCGCCATTGATGATGAGCAGCGAAACCACATCGAGGCAATGAAAAGCCTCATTATTGATGAAGTAAATGTGAAAGAATTAAATTTTGCCGAGGGTCAGGGAGTACTCGTAAGAAAAGTGAAATGCAACTATAGAGTGATGGGTAAGAAGTTCGGTAAGAACATGAAGGCTGTTGCCGCCCGGATGGATTCTCTGTCACAGGAAGAAATAGCACAACTCGAACAGCAAGGAAGTTACACCTTTGAGGTGGACGGTCAGAACCTTACTGTAGAGGCTGTCGACGTGGAAATCATATCGGAAGATATTCCCGGATGGCTGGTTAGCAATGAGGGTAATCTTACAGTTGCACTTGAAGTGGAGCTTACAGATGCTCTCCGTCAGGAAGGAATGGCTCGCGAGCTGATCAATCGCATACAGAATCTTCGTAAGGAAACAGGCTTGGAGATAACCGATCGCATTAAGGTGACTGTGGCTCCTCATGAGCAAACAAATGCAGCAATCCATGCTTTCGACCACTATATCAAGTCACAAGTATTGGCCGATGAGTTGATTATAGCCGACAATGATGGTGAAAAAACTGCGTTTGACGACTTCGAACTAAATATTAAAGTAGAAAAAATATAAATCGACCAAAGATTTTGCCCGTAAACCTTCAATAGATAAGGTTCGGACAATCATTTTTATTTCAATTAGAATTATGGGAATCAGGGTACGTTATTCCGATGAGGAACTCGAGGAGTTCCGCGGAATTATTAATGAGAAGCTGCAAGCTGCACGTGAAATATATACAGATGCCATGCGCAGGTTGATGAATGCAGACAGCAATTCTGACGAGGATACTTCCCCCACTTACAAAATACTCGAAGAGGGAACTCAGACACTTGAGCGTGAGAACCTTATCCAAATGGCTCAGCGTCAACAAAAATTCATCCAGGGACTGGAAGCAGCTCTTGTTAGAATAGAGAACAAGACGTATGGCATTGACCGTATAACAGGAGAGCTGATACCCAAGGAACGCTTGCGCGTTGTGCCACATGCAACATTAAGTGTGGCCTCCAAGAATGCCAGAAAGGATTAGGCTGATGAAGAAGGCGAGGGAGTTTATGACCGATGGTCGTATGGCGTGGATATTGATTGTTGCCATCCTCGTGGTCGACCAGATTATTAAGATAGAGGTGAAAACCACCATGATGTTAGGGCAGTCATATCATGTCACGGATTGGTTTTACATCTATTTTATAGAGAATAATGGCATGGCATATGGCATGACCTTTATCAACAAGTTTTTTCTGAGCATCTTTCGCATCATAGCCATATCTGTTATTGGATGGTATATATGGCGTGTTGTGAAAAGAAAAGGCCGTACACGTTATATTTTCTTCCTTTCTTTGATTATGGCGGGGGCTGCCGGCAACATATTCGACTCGATGTTTTATGGCTTGATTTTTTCTGCTTCATCCCCTTATTATGTTTCATATTTTGTACCTTTCGGAACAGGTTATTCCTCGTTTCTAATGGGCAAGGTAGTAGATATGTTCTACTTTCCGATTATTCAGACCACTTGGCCCGACTGGGTTCCGGTATGGGGTGGGGACGAATTTATATTTTTCTCGCC
>CAYVGR010000210.1:0-4774 GCA_964450065.1 uncultured Prevotella sp.
GAGCTGCGTGTAGGTCATCTTGTGATAGTTGGCATCCACGTCGCGCAGTTTCACCTTATCGTAGCTCACCGTGGCGATGCGCTTCTCAATGGCGACCGTGGCCTCCATTTTCTGCTGTGCCGTGCTCTCGTCGTTGCCGGCCAGCACAAGTATGTTTTTCAGATAGTTCTTATAGGTTTCCAACACCTGCTTGTTCTGCTCGTCGTCCGACACGTAGTAGTCGCGCGAGCCGAGACCCAGTCCTCCTTGCCCGATGCTCACCAAGTTCCAGTCGGCATTGCGCATGTCGGCTCCACAACCCATGGCAAACATCATGGTGCTTTTGCCGCTGCGGTCGAGCTGTGCCGTGACCAGCTGGTATTCCTTACGGTTCCTGATGTTCGAAATCTTGGCCAGCGTGGCTTTCAGCGGCGCGTTCCCCTCTTGGTTCAGTCGCACGCTGTCCATCATCAACTTGTACAGAGAACCGATTTTCTGCCCCAGTGAGCCTTGCTCCTGCGGGCTGTTGGCGTATTGCAATATCAGTTCCTGAATGCGCTTCTGGTTTAGTTCATAAAGATCGGTAAATGCCCCGTTGTCCGAGTGCTCGGAGTCTAAGGGATTTGCTTTCAGCCATCCGCCGGCGGCATAGTGGTAGAAATCGTCGCCGGGACGCACACTGCGGTCGAGGTTGTTCACGTCTATGCCCGATGAAACCGACTGGGCAAGCGCGCCGGAAGCAACAAATACGAAGTTCAAAAGAAATGTTCTCTTTTTCATGTTTTGTTATGTTTTTATTAGAAAAATCATGTGTTATTCAGCTCGAATGTTTTTGATGTCATACACCGAAAAACATCCGTTCATGTTGCAAAATTAATGATATTTTCCGCTATTATGGGTTGTTTTAATCGTTATTTCTCTGCATTCCCGAATATTATCTTCAATGTTTCCAGGCATTTTTAGCTGTCATAACGTCTGTGCTCAGACAGTTATAGGCATTTATTAGCTCACGGCGAATTATGCAGATTCCATATTCTGAATTGGCTCAGCACGACAAAGTCAGCCTAATCAGCGAATGATATGTCAAATATATTTGTCTTTTTTCAGGTGATTGTTTTTGGTACATCTGGACAAAAATGCGCCATGTTTTGACCGATAATTTTGGTCGGAGAGGTGTGAGAAAACTAAGGACATTGCGTTTGCTGTTTTATCATGGCATGTTTTGGCTTTAATCGCGAGGTGAGAAAGCTTTATTTGCAGCATGAATCAAGCTTAATGGCGATGCCATTCGATATTAAATGATGAGCGATAAAATTGAAGACGCAAAGGGTGTTTTGTTAAGTTTCTGATTATCAAGCCACTGCAAATTACCGCAAATTTCTCGAATTTTGAACCGTGGGATTTTTATTTTCAAATTCGCGAAATATAGAGCGATGTTTGTCAAGATGTTTGGCAGTTGTTTTCTTAACCCAAAAACATGTCTGTATTACAACCTGTCTAACAACCATTCTTTCATAATCATGTCTTGTCCTTGCCGGTACAAATACATCTCCGCAACGCAATAACAGTGATGTGAAACCAAGAATGTTGACATGCCGTATAGGCAATCTTTTCAGCTTTGCAGTTTCTCATCATTCAAGCTATGCGCCCACACAGCAAGCGTCTGTGCATTTGGCAGAGGGTTGAAAATTCAAAACCGAAACGAGGATTGACCTTGGTTTTTCCAATTTAATGTCTTTTCGTTGCTGTAATCACGGAAAAAACAGTAACTTTGCACAAAAGTATATCCAAAAATATAAGAAGTATGGCACAAGATGATGTTTTTAAGAAGATAGTGAGCCATTGCAAGGAATATGGCTTTGTCTTCCCAAGTTCAGATATTTACGACGGACTCGCAGCTGTTTACGACTACGGTCAGAACGGTGTGGAACTTAAGAATAATATCAAGCAATATTGGTGGCAGTCCATGGTGCTGCTCCACGAGAACATCGTGGGTATCGACGCCAGTATATTTATGCACCCCACGGTGTGGAAGGCCAGTGGGCATGTCGATGCCTTCAACGACCCTCTGATAGACAACCGCGACTCCAAGAAGCGCTATCGTGCCGATGTCCTGATAGAAGATCAGATGGCCAAGTACGAGGAGAAAATCGAAAAGGAGGTGAAAAAGGCCGCCAAGAGGTTCGGCGAGAACTTCGACGAGGCCATGTTCCGCAAGACCAACCCCCGTGTTCTGAACAACCAGCAGAAATATGATGAACTGCATGCCCGTTACGCTGCAGCCATGCAGGGTCCCGATCTCGAGGCTTTGAAGCAGATTATCATTGATGAGGGCATCGTCGACCCTATTAGCGGCACGAAGAACTGGACCGACGTGCGCCAGTTCAACCTGATGTTCTCCACCGAGGTAGGCTCGCTTTCGGACAACGCCAATAAGATATATCTGCGCCCGGAGACGGCTCAGGGTATCTTTGTGAACTATCTGAACGTGCAGAAAACCGGCCGCATGAAGCTGCCGTTTGGTATTGCCCAGATTGGCAAGGCTTTCCGCAATGAGATAGTGGCACGCCAGTTTGTGTTCCGCATGCGCGAGTTCGAGCAGATGGAGATGCAGTTTTTCTGCCAGCCCGGCAGCGAGATGAAATGGTTTGAATATTGGAAAAAGACTCGCTTGGCATGGCACGAGAGCTTGGGCATGGGTCATGAGAATTATCGCTATCACGACCACGACAAGCTGGCCCACTATGCCAACGCTGCCACCGACATCGAGTTCAAGATGCCGTTTGGCTTCAAGGAGGTGGAGGGTATTCACAGCCGCACCGACTACGACCTCTCACAGCATGAGAAATTCTGTGGCCGTGGTATCAAGTATTTCGACCCGGAAACCGAGCAGAGTTATGTACCCTACGTGGTCGAGACCTCTATCGGTGTGGACCGCATGTTCCTCAGCGTGATGTGTCATGCCTTTACTGAGGAAAAATTAGAGAATGGCGAGACACGCACAGTGCTGCGCCTGCCTGAGGCACTGGCACCCGTGAAGTGCGCAGTGTTCCCGCTCGACAAGAAGGACGGGCTGCCCGAAATAGCACATGAGATTGTGGACGACCTGAAATTCCACTTCAACACTCACTATGGCGACCCCAAGGACTCTATCGGCAAGCGCTACCGCCGCCAGGATGCAGTGGGTACGCCGTTCTGTGTGACCGTGGATCACGATACGCCCAAGGATCATAAGGTGACCCTGCGCTTCCGCGACACCATGGAGCAAGAGCGCGTTGCCATCAGCGAGCTTCGTTCTATTATCGAGGATCGCGTGAGCATCACCTCTCTGCTGAAGAAACTCGGCAAGCAGATAGAGGGCTGGGACAAGTAAATTGAAATAAGATAAAAGGGTAAAAAGCAAATAGAAAACAACAGTATTTTTTTATGAATCACATTCGAAGTATGAAGAAATCATATTTTAATATATTAAAGGGAATGGTAGTTTGTTTACCTTTTTACCTTTTTGCCTTATTGTTTTTGTCTTCCTGTTCGGAGTCGTCCGACGAGGTTGAGGAGTTTGCCAACTGGGAGAACGTCAACTTCAAGCGTTGGAATAGCATCTATGCTCAGGCCAAGGAGCGCATTGCTGCCGGCGACACGAGTTGGAAGATTATCAAGAATTGGAGCTATGAAGATTCCGTTCATGCCGAGAACACCTCTTATATAGTGGTGCATGTGTTGAATGCCGGCACCGGATCTGGCTGTCCCCTGTACACCGATTCTGTTCGGGTGCACTATAAGGGCAGGCTTACCGAGTCGGCTTCATATCCCAATGGCTATGAGTTCGACTCCTCGATGGGCAATGCTACATCTTATGAGACGGCCGTTCCGGCACAGTTTCTGGTCAGTAATAAGCTTGCCGATGGCTTTGCCACGGCACTTCAACACATGCACATAGGTGACGAGTGGGAGGTGTATATACCCTGGACACTTGGCTACGGGACGGTGGGTACACCCACGATTCCTGCATACTCCATGCTTGTTTTTACCATGAAGCTCGACTCCTACTATCGTGCAGGACAGTCTGTTCCCGATTTCAAAGCTAAGAAAAACAGCAGTTGGCTGATAGAGTAGAGACAGGGAGGAACACGTAATATTATGATGTTTCCTCCTTTTTTTTGCTTTGTTGTGTACGCACACACTTTCTTGATTCAAGTCAAGAATAGCATGTTTTGAGGTGAAAAGGTGGTGATTTAATTGTTTAGCCTGAATATTCGTCCTATCTTTGCACTGCTTTCAGACAATAAGAGAGCAATCCGGTGCATGTGAATGCATCCTACGGTTAGTATAAAAGATAGGAAAATTCAGAGAGAATGATTACCAAGTCATGTTGTAAGGACTACGTTAAGAACAGACATGTCGGTAGAGATATAAAACTCAATAGGTAAAAGATTACAAGGAAGCAGAAATAAAGTTTGAAGAGAAGAGCAAATCAAATCATGGTATGAGCCGTATAAAAGATTAGCTCAGAAGGTTGTAACAATAATGCTTTTGTTTGGGAGAACAACTTTGACGAATCAGGATAACAGAAATGAAAGGAGAGGTAGGAAGATTGAATTTGTTAGAGGGATAATCATGTGAGCAGCACAGTCTGCCACATGGCCGATGGAGGAGGATGTTAAGGAACAGTTGATGGTGGACGAGCCATGTTTATAGAGAACAGGCAACTCCACCCATGCGAGGCGATTCTGAAAGGGGTATCGCCTTTTATTATGTCTTGATAATTTTGTTGTTGATGTAAAACTGTGTAACT
>CAYVGR010000211.1:0-4705 GCA_964450065.1 uncultured Prevotella sp.
TTTAGCGTCTACCATTCCGCCACCTGTCCGTGTGTGGCGGACGCTTCCGCCACTTTAATTAATTTAATCTTATGAAATTCCCTCACGGGCTGTTATTTCTCAATGATGTTACTTTGTTGTCAGAACGGGAGGTCGTCACTTTTATCAGATGGAGGAGTTGTTGTTCCACTGTGTTGGCTACTGGTTACTTGTGTGCCTTGCATTGGTGTCTGTTGCACACCGCGTTCAACCTTCCAGCAATTGATGCTATTATAGAACTTCCCTTGCCACTCGTTGCAGTTGATGTCAAGGTGAACAGTAATTTGCTCGTTGAGTTGTATGGCGGAATTTTTTATCCTTTCTTCTCCAACGATGTCAAAGGTGACGCTACGTGGGTACTGACCTTCTTCCACAAGCAATACATACGATTGTTTTTTCCACTCTTTACCGCTGCTTTTCGACACTCCGCTCTGTAATGGAAGTACGTGTGTCACTGTACCTGATAGTTGTATGTCCATATTTACAATATTGATTTTGCGTTATTGATTTTATCTACCTGTTCTTTCATGTACTGCACGGCTAATTTCGTGCGTTCTGTGAGGAGATTTTGTATTTCATCGTCAGGTAACACGCGAAGTACTTTAAGTTGCTTGGAGACGCTTGTACGGGGGTCGTAGGAAATGAAGTCACAGTACTCACACTTGTGACCGAAATAATCTTCTGACACAAGCATGTTGTATTGTACCTGCGCATAGTATTGAAGATTGTCGTTCTTCAAGTCTTCCTGTGTCTCATACAGAAAATGTCTCAGGTGTATGGCCGGGTTGAACGGGCACTTGACTTCGATAATTGCGTTCTCCTTGATGTTAAGACCGTCAGGCGAGCCACCTGCAAACCGTTCGTACCCCTCATAGGGAATAAACGGCGCGTCCATGACTTCCTTATGCGTGATGTTGCAATAGGTCTCGCGCGCCTTATCCTCGAAGAGTGTGCCCCACTGCATGGCTTTGGTGTCGAACTTGCATTCCTCTATATATTCAAGGTAAGCATTGTCAGGCATGAACATTTCAGCGACCTTTCCATCCATGTATGTATAGGATCCAGTGCTGAATGGCACTTTCTTTGTACGTACCTTGGATTTCGGGTTCTCTTCCTTGAACTTCGCAAGTTCTTCCTCTGTCATGTCCTCCTTGTGGTCCCCGAGGAGGACGTATATCTCAGAAGCGGTAACATTGCCCTTGCGAAGCAGGTGCCACTCGTCACATCGTTGTAAACTGTTCATTTCTTTTCCTCCTTCTTTTTATTATTGTCTTTTGCTCCGAACAAATCCTTGGCAGGGTCAACGTCTTCTTTGGTAGCCTCTACAGGCGTTGACTTTTTAGGAAAGAAAGTCTCATTGATAGTCGTTGTTCCCTCTTTTATTGCCGTTGCGAGTCCACGAAGTTCAACCACCATATCTGTATCAATCTCATCGACCTTCTCAACAGACAGATAGTCGAGTATATATTGCTCATCTACACCAATCTTAGCAAAATATTGAATCATATTCTGTCTGCTGCTCTCAAGGGTCATGGACTGCCCAAGCGATACCATTTTAGCCTTTCCTATGACTTTCTTGATAAGCGCAGACGGGACAACTTTCATTACTGCATTACGCATAGCTATGGCACAAGCCGCATTGCCTGTGAGAACTTGCATATCATCAGAGAACGTCTTCCCGTGCTTATCTGTGATACGCCTCTTAACCTCAACCGATGTTGCATAATTGCTCTCAAGGTCGTGGCACACACCCTGCGCTGTAATCACCTTCCCGTCGTTCCCAACGATGCGAGCTTGAAGTCGCAGATTACCCCATGAGGATGCTATTATCTCCGCCATCCTAACAGATGGGCCATCTATAACCTTGCCTTGTCTGCGGAGGATATAAAAACAGCTTGCGGCAGTATCCTCGTCCATAGTGGCAAGTGTCTCAATATTGTTCAATACTCTCGCAATGTTTCTCGGATACTGCTTCGCTGTAGCTATCTGCGTATCAATCTCACTTTTGTTGATTGCTGCAAGCATATCAGCCTGAGACACTTCAATCACTTCTCCCTGATGTGCACCATCTATGGGAGCATTCTCATAAATCTGTTCCATAATATTTCTAAAATTAAATTATATATTCGCTGTATGTACCACAAATTTTAGTATGCGAACATCACGTATCTCATAACCCTCTGATACACAAAACAAAATGGTACTTACCGAGTGATAAAATCCTCAGCTTAAGGGCTTACAGCAGCCCCGAATGATAAATTCACCTGTGGGCGAAAATCTTAATATTACACTCCTAAAACAAGAATGTCTGTTTTGAACCGAATTTATTTACAAAATATACCTGTCCTTTACCTGTGACCTTGGTAGTGATAGTCGTGTACATAACACCATTGTTGCCACTGCGAGTACCTTTCTTTAGCTCAAACAAGCCTTGTTCCACGTACCGTTGGTTAGGAATATTGTACCTTTCTCCTTTCGTTCCAAGATAGCCGTTGTCACGCATCCACTTGAAAAGCCGCTTTTCTCCCATCGGGAAGCCGTTTTGGTCGATGAGTTTAGCAAGCTCTCCGATAAGACACGATGATGCAGAACCGCTCACCGCATTGGTAAAGGTTATTGCAGGTTGCGCTGCATCTATCTGCTTTTTCTGATGTTCGATGGTCTCTTGCTGCTTCGCTGCCAACATCAACGCTTCAGAGAAAGACTGCGGAACATGGTAGACGTTTGCCATACCGTGAAATACCTTCCTGTACACCTCGAACACCGGGCGGACTTTACGAGCCACAAAGAACTCCATGCAGGATACCGACAATTTGTAAATATTAGTCGGTCTGCCGCCATTTGGGTTTTGAGGATTTTGCCTTAAAACTTGATAATCAACATCTTGAATAAAACTTGATTTGAGTGCGGCTACTGCGTCAGACTTCTGGCCATACGCCAATATCCACACATCATCAAGGTCTATCGGAAATTCATTGCCCGACATGCTGATTTCAAGAATTGCAGCGAAATAACGCTTCAAATCATCATTACTACTTGCCTTTGTCAAAAGAAAGGCGTTTTGCTTGCTAACATTTGAAAATATATCCATACTTTTCAGCATATTATGTGGACAGGGTAGGGCTCGAACCTGCATGGATAGCGTACATAGCCTTACACATCATGTTCGTTTGACCATCTCTTCGATTTGCTATTGCGTGCCAATTCCACCACCTGTCCGTGTGTTTTGTCATTTTATACAGAGTGAACTACACATGAGTTTCCTGCTCGTTGACACTTCACTTTGCATCAAACGACAGCTCATTCAGCGTCTTGTTAAAACTGAGTTTCCTATCCCTATAAAGGGCGTTAACTTCCTCCTTGACCTGTCTGCTTACATCTATCATTATCTCGCTGTACAGGGCAGAAGATGGAGTTATAGAGGCATCGGCTTTCCGTTTGTTAATGCCTGCGATGATGCTGTAAACGTCTATCATTCTTTCTTCTTCCATCCGTTGAGTTCATATACTCTTTTACTCGCGGCATCGAAACCGTTATACACCTCTCGCCAATCCGGGTTATCCCTGTCGAGAACTACAATGCCGTAAGACTTTACCACATAGTAGTATCTTCCATACTTTCTATTCACGTGTATGTCTGTTTGCGGCGTAGTAGGCAATAAGAAGTGCATCGCATGTTGCGAGCGTGATTTTCTTGCCAAGGGATGGGAATAACTGTTGGGCTTTAGCCTTGAGCTTGTTCTTCCACTCTGTCTTGGAGTATTTGCCACTTGTGCCAAGCTGAAAGAATTTCTCCCACTTATTTGGCGTGACTGTCTCTGTAGTAATGTTACATGCAAGGAGTGCCATTTCAAGATGACCATATCCCTTTCCGAAATTGAACATTGCATTCCCCCCATTACCGGGCATACCACCCACTCTTTCGAGCATGCACATACAATTATCATCCTTAATTTCGGACAAGAAATATAACAAATCCTGCGGTGTGTCTGGCATTTTTGACAAAGCAACCATTCTGATGTTCTCATCAAGAACCGCAATACCACCATTCTTGCCGGGGTCTATTCCTATAAACAGCATATCTAATACCTTTGATAAATAGTTATATACCCCTCTTTCACCTTTTTTGACACCGTGAACTTGTTGTTCATCATCATACACTGCGCATATTTGTTCTGTCTTGTCTTTTCTGCAGATACTGCATTGTAAGAATAGAACTCAAGGGGAACATGCAGATAATTTCCTGCTCCTATACGAGAGAATAATTCCGCATTACTACATTCTTTTCCTGTTAATGTTCTTTCCATATCATTTTTGATTTTAATTCGTGGTGGCAGCGGGAATCGAACCTGCAATCCAAACCAATTATACCACCGATTACCGCCCTATCCTCACGGACGGGACGGGTGATTGAAACTTATACGATTATTTACCCTGAATGTAAGCAAGTGCTTCGTCCTTCGTGGCGAAGCAATATTTTTCCAAATAAGAAGTGAACTCATACCCACAACTGCCATCGGAAGAATAGTAGTAACACTCTACGATGTCCGCATCGACCGCCACACCAATTTTTGCAACTACAAAATCTATAAGCTGATGCTCATAGCTGATGCCCGTGACATGGTCGCCAATATTGAATTTTGTATTAATTTCCATGACCCTTTTGTCTTTTAATGAAGTCTTCGGCT
>CAYVGR010000212.1:0-4661 GCA_964450065.1 uncultured Prevotella sp.
TACATTCAGCGGTGATATGGCGCACCGTGTCAACCCCGGCCTGATGACCGTAGCTTCGCTCTTTGCCTTGCTCAGCAGCCCAACGGCCGTTGCCATCCATAATAATGGCAATGTGCTGAGGTATATTTGTTATGTCGAGTTCTGCCATATTTCTTCTATATTTGAGCTTTATATACAACATCCTCCTTCTCATCGGGTAGAATGATGCGGAGGTGTGCCTATTCCTTATTACATGTCTTGCACCTGGCCATGAAACTGTAGGTGAGCGTAAGCTGCAAAGCCGAGTAGCAGTCGGTGTTCTTGAACAATCCGCTGGTCTTGACGTAATAGGGATCCTTCACCCCATCTATCTCGTCGGTTTGGGCAAAATGAATGGCCCATTCGAGCCCCAGGTTCAGGCGTTCGCTCATCTTATATTTCACACCGAGACCCAAGGGCATGTTGAAGGCGAACTTACCTTTGTCCGGGGTGTCCACGTATGTGCCTCCGATGCCTGCAAACACAAATGGCACAAGGCGCTTGGCTCCACGGTAATCACGTCCCGTGCCGTATGGCCAGAAGTTGTATTCGTAGGTCAGACAGACATCGTAGAGGGTATTTTTAAATGTATAGGGCATTGTGGCATAATCGGGATAGTAGGTCTCTACGTCGGCCGACGACCCTTTCATCGTGCCATAGCTCACATTCATGCGCAACCCCATATATGGGTTCAGAACATATCGCGCTATTACGGATGCCATGGGCTGGAGGTCTTTGGTGATGTTACTGTTGAAATCTCCAAGATACCCGTTGAGCCCGGCTCCTACACCAATCTCCATACGATACTCCGGGTCATCCTGTGCACTCAGCTGAGCAACAGGACCCAACAGCATGATGAAGATGACCAGGTGTTTCATTGTTATTCAGTGAATCTCTTTTGGTTCTTGCTCCACCCCAATCGGGCAATGCGCCCTGATCTGATAATGGACTCGTTGGCCCGGGTGATGTATATCATATGTTTGCTGTCGCAAGTCATGGCAAAAGGCATTTCGTGTCGGGACAGATCGTTGGGCAGCTCATAGCTTTTGGTTGCAAACCAAGTGAGCCCTTGGTCCTTACTCCTGTAGAGGGTGCTGAAATCACCACCCAGCGCCAGCAAGACATTGTCGTAACTTATCACCTGCAGATTAGCCAATACCGGCAAGGAGGCCTTGTTGTATTGGTCTGAGGGATAGAAAGCCCACGGCTGATCCTGCGACCCGGCAGCATTCTCTTCTACCTTGCGCCATATCTTCGTTTGCCCATCTCTTATTCCAATAATAAGCAGGCTGTTGGTCTCGGCATTGGTTTCGACCGGGGTGCACACAAAGCAAATGTTTTCTGCAGGAAGGTTGGCTACATCATCGTCCAAGGCATTGTCGTCCCATGTAACACCACTGTCGGCTGACGACACAATACCATTGGCTGTCAGGGCGTACAGTTTGTCATAACTTGCGCCAATCAGTTGAATCAGGTTCGTCGCAGAACCCATTTTCGTCCACGAGATTCCGTCTGCCGACCGCATGACAAGATTACCGTCGAGCACATACAAATAGCCTTTCATGGCAACCACATTCCGGTATGCCTTGATGCTGAAAGAAGTGCTGAGCTGAGTGAAACTGTTTCCGTTTTGCTTAAAACCAACGGTCTTTCCCTCTTTCTCGCCGAAGAGATACATCGTTCCGTTGTTCTCTATCATCTTGCGCCCACCTACGTCGGCAAGACCGGCAACACTGTTGCTGCTCCATGTCATCTCGTCTCCGGTTTGCTGATGTATGTTCACGCTGACCACATACTCGCGGAATGCGGTGTTGCGCATGTTGTAGACGCGTAGGCGTATGGGCTGGGTGAAATCGAGGGTGTCCTTGGTATTATAGTAAACAAGGCTGTCTTTGCCCGACTTGTTTTTCAGGTTTAGGACAACGATACCTCCGTTTTTTGTCGTAATAGAAGTCAGTATCTTCGAGGGAACTGTGCCGTATGGCAGCGAGTCGGCATTGTATATCAACCTTTTTGTCTGGTCTATATAGAATGCAAAAGATTTGGCATCATACGTAGTAGTGTACATACTATCGGTAACCCCATCTTTTGCAGTGGTATGGTGCTGTTGTTTCAGTGTGCCGAGCGAAAAAGCCGTCACTGCTGTATCATCGTAGTATGTCAACTCGTCATTGTTGTCTTTCAAGCAAGAAGAAAGTAAGCACACGGCAGAAACCATGATGACAAATGACAATAACTTCTTAATCATTGCGCGCTATTTAATGAATTTAGCTGCAAATTTACTTAGAATAATTCAATTTATCATGTATTTTAATTGTTTATTATGCAAAATATTGATTTACATATCGATTTTTAAGTTTGTTTAGGTTTGTCGGTACTTGTTGCGTTATGTCGGATATGGGCGCACGGCAATAAAAAAAACAATGGGTGGAGTCGGGAAAAAACCGATCCACCCATTGTTGGTTGTCAGGGGGCTTGTTGCTGCCAACAAGTTGCCCTTGGTTGTTTACTTTATTCGAAATCAGAATCTGACCAAACAGGTTCGTTCCAATCATCGCCGGGTTCTTCAATGTCGAACTTCTTGGCATTGGCAGCGTCATCTTCTCCAGATGCATTCACTGTTTTCAAAATATCTTCGGAGTTAATACTCCATATAGCGATAAGTGGTTTTTGATATATCTTCTTCATCATGTGTGCTTATTTTACGAATTTCTTTCCGTTCTGAATATAGATGCCCTTCGGCAGGTTCTGACTATTGCCCGTGGGACTAACCACGCGCCCGTCAATGGTGTAGAGAGGTGCATTGGGCGTTGGCGCTGTTGTGTCGTCAACGTGCATGATACCCGTTGTCGAACCGTTCCACAGTTGCAACACAATACTCTTGGCCATGTTAACCGGTTCTGCAGAGCGGAGATAAGCGCGGAAAGGCTTAAACGAAGCACCGGTAGACTTCACGTAGTTGAATTTCTGTGTATTGAAACCGAAGATGTAATTACGATATCCGTCCTCGGTGGCAGGCAAGTTGCGGTATTTGTAGGTGCCGACAAAGTCAATCTCAGCAATTTTGCTGGCCGGGATTTGCTTGTTGGAAAACTCAATAGGCTTTTCGTTGGCATCCGTGATAGCCTTGCTCGGTTCTATCAGATAAGGTGTGTCGGCCTTGGTTGATGTCACCTCCTCGAATGTAGCCGTGTTGCCACTGGCAGTTTTAAACTCATAAGCCTTTTCTACATTGAATTTCTTGAGATCTTCCTGATTCATTTCAAAGGGCAGGCAGATGGTAGACATGCTATGATAATTGCCATTAGCATCTTGTCTACGGGCAAAGTTGCGGTCGAACCACACCTTATCAGCCGTAAAGTCTTCGTTTACACCAAAGGTATAGCCACTCTTCATATATTTGTCTCTATTTGTTTCAATCCATACGCCGGTATTCAGTCTCTCGCCCTCGTTGTTCACGTCTAATACGCCACGATCAGTAAGATAGAGCAGTGGCATCTTGCCGTTCACCACCACGTTGCAGGGATGCTCGTGTCCCGCCATGGCCAATGTAGACTTCGGACTCACCTTGACCACACGGTTGAGGTTATCGCCACGGTCAAAGAGGCTAAACTTGGTCTCTGTCGAGAGATCTTTCCACGACACGTCAAAGTTGACACCGTCACCAAGAGAGTTGATGCCTGCTGTTGCTGAGGTTTGGTAGAAGCCCGGTTGGTTGGGTCTCCACAACATAAAGATATCGCTAACTTCGAAAGGTTTGTCAGATGTGAGAATCATCTTGCCTTGTGTCTCAAGGTCGTCCACATCAGGAGTCAAGTTGTTGATCTTGATAGGAAATTCTAACTTCAGCCAACCACCATTCGCCACGCGCTTCAAAAAGTCTACACGCCCCGTGGGATAAACGGTGCCATAGGCCTTGTTACCCTCTGTGTGATCATCTATTCCCACACCAGTTACAAAACCATTTTTCCAGGGAGTTATAATAGTTTCTTTCTCTCCATAGTCATAATGACTAATGGCCATACTTATCTTCGTACCTTTATCTGCGCGAACGATAGCTTGGAAGAGCGAGTGCAATTCTTTTTTGTCTTTTTCCCCGTATTTAGTTAACGGTATCAGCACGTCTATACTCAACTCGTATCTATTTGTTTTCTCATTCAGCGGAGCCACTACTACCTTGTCACTGCTCACCTTTCCAGTCCAGCCAAGGGCATCCTTCTTGTAGGTGTTTACGGCCTTCGTTTTACCAGTGCTTGTTTTTGTGATGAATTGATCCCAAACTGGGTTAAAGAGGTAGGTTCCGTCGCCGTGCTTCTTCATATACTTCACACCTTTACTCAGATGATGGTGGTTAGCATCATATCGATTGTAGAGGTTTGTGCGATAGTGGCGCTGTATGCCCTCTGTGGTGCTGTAGCATGTGGCATCCTTGTCATCGGGGCGAGGAATACGGAGCGTCTCTACGTTGCGAACACCAACTCGCTGGAAGAATAGCTTGATACTGCTCTGAGTGTCCATGTCCCACCAGAAACCCTTGTTTGTAACCCATTCGTTAGTATTTGTTAAAGTACCATTGTCATCAATATTTGAATTCACTAGTGTCCACTTAAATACTTTAACATTCGGCTTTGCTTACTGATTGT
>CAYVGR010000213.1:0-4619 GCA_964450065.1 uncultured Prevotella sp.
TTGCCATTCGACAACCGGGTTGTTCGGCTTGCCTGGCCATGAACGACGACAAGGTTCCGGCAGGGCTTTATGCTGTGTCGACCTCCAATCGCAACTTCGAGGGGCGCCAGGGTCCTGGTTCGCGCACCATTCTGGCCAGTCCGCTGGTGGCAGCCGCGGCTGCCGTTACGGGCAAGATAACCGACCCACGGGAGTTGATGTCAAGCAAATAGTCCAAGCAAATAATATTTAACAAGATGAAACAGAAATTCGATATCATAACATCAAGCTGCATTCCCCTTCCATTGGAGAATGTTGATACAGACCAGATTATACCCGCCAGGTTTCTCAAGGCCACCGATAAGAAAGGTTTTGGTGATAATCTTTTCCGCGATTGGCGATACGAAAAAGATGGTACTCCCAAGCCCGACTTTGTGCTGAACGACCCCAGTTATTCGGGCGTGATACTTGTTGCGGGCAAAAACTTCGGCTCGGGTTCAAGCCGGGAACATGCGGCATGGGCCATAGCCGGGTATGGGTTCCGTGTGGTTATCAGCTCATTCTTTGCCGATATCCATAAGAATAATGAACTCAACAACTTCGTGCTGCCCGTTGTCGTGAGCGAAGATTTCCTGCAAGAATTGTTCAGAACCATCGAGAAAGACCACAAATCGGAGGTTCAGGTAGATTTGCCCAATCAGACAGTTACCAATTTAGCCACCGGGCGCAGCGAGCATTTTGAAATTAACGGCTATAAGAAACACTGCCTGATGAATGGTCTTGACGATGTGGATTTCCTTGTTCAGAACCTCGACAAGGTTGTAGCTTACGAAAAAAAACGTGCTAATGAATTTTAAGCTTTCCGACCATGTAAGTCCCTTTGTAGAAATCATGGACAGCACTCTGCGTGATGGTGAGCAGACCAGCGGGGTGAGCTTCTTGCCCCATGAGAAGCTAATGATAGCCAGGATATTGCTTAAGGACGTCAACGTAGACCGTCTGGAAGTGGCGTCTGCCCGTGTTTCAGAAGGAGAGAAAGACGCCGTAGCCAAGATTTGCAACCTTGCGGAGCGCGAGGGATATCTTGATAAAATCGAAGTGCTGGGCTTTGTAGACAATCATCAGTCTGTCGACTGGATACGCGATCGGGGTGGCAAGGTCATCAATTTGCTGGCTAAAGGCTCCTGGAAGCACTGCACACAGCAGTTGCACAAAACACCCCAACAGCACATCGACAACATCTTAGATGAGATAGATTATGCCGAGAAGCAAGGTCTAAAAGTTAATTTGTACTTGGAGGATTGGAGCTCCGGCATGAGAGATTCCGAGGAATACGTTTTTAAACTCATGGACGGACTCAGGGAAACACAGATTCGGCGCTTCATGCTGCCCGACACCCTGGGACTCATGAACCCCATGCAGTGCACCGAGTATATACGCAAGATGGTGACTCGCTATCCTGACAAGCATTTCGATTTTCATGCGCACAATGATTACGATCTGGCGGTTTCCAACACACTGGCAGCTGTGTTATCGGGTTGTAAAGGTGTTCATGTCACGGTGAACGGCCTCGGCGAGCGGTGTGGCAATGCTCCAATGGCCAGTGTACAGGCCATTCTTAACGACCAGTTGCATGTCAAGACCAATATCAATGAGAGCCAGCTCAACATGATTAGTCGTGTGGTGGAAGACCACAGTGGAATCATGGTGGCTCCCAATCAGCCCATTGTGGGCGAGAATGTGTTTACACAAGTGGCTGGCATTCATGCTGATGGCGACAACAAAAACAATCTCTATTGCAATGAGCTTATGCCCGAGCGCTTCGGTCGGAAGCGTGCCTATGCCTTGGGCAAAAACTCAGGCAAAGCCAATATCGAGAAAAATCTTGAGGAGCTGGGCATGGAACTCACCCCTGAGCAAACACGGAAGGTGACGCAACGAATTACAGAGCTTGGCGATCGCAAGGAATTTGTGACTCAGGCCGACCTGCCCTTCATTGTGTCGGATGTGCTCAAGCATGGCACCCGGCAAGACCGTGTGAAGCTCCTGAGTTATATGGTTTCCACGTCATACGGATTGAAACCCATTGCCAGCATCAAGGTGGAAATCAACGGAAAGGACTATGTGGCCGAGTCGACCGGAGACGGACAGTACGATGCGTTTGTCAAGGCACTACGCAAGATATATAAGGAAAACCTTGGCCGAACCTTCCCCCGATTAGCCAATTATGCCGTGTCCATCCCGCCGGGAGGCCATACCGATGCTCTTGTACAAACTGTTATCACATGGCAAGAGGAGTCGGGGCGCACTATTCGTACCCAGGGACTGGATGCCGACCAAACGGAGTCGGCCATTAAGGCCACTTTCAAGATGTTGAATATTGTGGAGAACGATGTTGCTGACATGTAGCATGATGACTGGGAGAATTTGCACTTGCTCATGTTGGTCGCATTCTTATCTCGATTTCCAAGTATTATCCACAACAACGAAAACAACAGAACAACAACCAATAATAAACTATAGATTATGAAATTGAACATTGCAGTTCTTGCCGGCGACGGCATCGGGCCTGAGATTATGCCCCAAGCCATAGGGGTGCTCAACGCCGTGGCTAAGAAATTTAATCATGAGTTTGTGTATCATGAGGCTCTTTGCGGTGCTCACGCCATCGACGAGGTGGGCGATCCGTTCCCCGAAGAGACTTTCAAGGTGTGTATGGATGCCGACGCTGTGCTCTTTGCAGCGGTGGGCGATCCACGTTTCGACAACGACCCCACACTGAAAGTACGCCCTGAGACCGGCCTTTTGGCTATGCGTAAACAGCTGGGGCTCTTTGCCAATGTGCGCCCCGTGGCTACGTTCGACTGCCTGCTCCACAAGTCGCCGCTTAAAGAGGACATCATTAAGGGAGCCGACTTTGTGGTGATACGGGAGTTGACTGGTGGCATGTATTTCGGAGAAAAGTATCAGGACAACGACAAGGCCTACGATACCGATATATATCATCGTCATGAGATAGAGCGCATCCTGAAGGTGGCTTTCGAGTTTGCGATGAACCGCAACAAGCACCTTACGGTGGTCGACAAGGCCAACGTGCTGGCCAGTTCACGTCTCTGGCGTCAAATTGCGCAGGAGATGGAACCGCAATACCCTGAGGTCAGCGTAGACTATATGTTCATCGACAATGCCTCCATGCGTGTGCTCACCGAACCTCGATTCTTTGATGTCATTGTTACCGAGAATACTTTTGGCGATATCCTGACCGACGAGACCAGTGCCATTACCGGTTCCATGGGACTCCAGCCCTCGTCCTCGCTTGGTGAGCACACCCCGCTTTTCGAGCCGGTGCATGGTTCTTGGCCACAGGCAGCGGGCAAGAACATTGCCAACCCCATGGCCATGATTCTATCAGCCGCCATGATGCTCGAGCACTTTGGACTGAAAGAGGAGGGGGCAGCCATACGCAAGGCATGCGATGACGCGCTCGAGAACAATATTCGCACGCCCGAAATTCAAGTAGAGGGAGCCAAGAGCTATGGCACCAAAGAGATAGGGGAGTGGATAGCCAGCCGAATCTAACTCTTTTGTTACATCTGTTATAGATGTGTTGGTCGGTGTTTGAGTAAAAACACGAACCGTGAAGCCTCGCGTAGAACATTTTCTGTGCGAGGCTTTTTTCATTTCGTATACCCAACATAAGCATGCTCACACTGATTCTTGAATCCAAAATGTTTCTCAACGTTTTGACATGTCAGATGTAAAATTTGATTATCATTTTTCGGAGATTATTTTCGGAGCAACCAGAGAAAAATGCGCCATGTTTTTGTCAAGAAAATCAGTTGAGAAAACACAAAAATACCAGCGTCGGTGTGTTCAGCACGTTATCGTCATGGGTTTTGGCCTTTGTCGTCTTACCAATGAGACCCACTCATGGCTTGTTTAGAGCTTAGTCGTTCTGCCAATCGATATTCAATCGCAGGTGACTTATTCTTAATTATCAAGAAATCTTGTATAATCGTTTGATTATCAGGCGTCTGCGAATTGTCTCGTATTTCTCGTATTTCAGACAAGAGCCAAATATTTTTCAAATACGCGAAGCATGGAGAGGGAGTTGTAAAAAGATTTCTCAATCTTAGTAGCCTGATATTTAGCTGGGTAAAAATTGCCAAATAAAAATCTAACCATGTGATGTAGATGAATACGCGAATGACGGTGATGAACATATCGAGCGGTCATCTGTTGCCTGGTTCAGCCTTCGCCCATTTAATGTTTAAGCAGGTTTAGGGGCAAAGAATCTATATTGGTTTTGACTGTTTTTACATCAAACGGAAATACATTTGGCTTAATTCATTGCCGTTTTTTCTTCCCACTGGCTTATATGTCGCAAATTTTATGTAAATTTGTAGAGAGTTATAGGATAACAAGATGTTTGCCTAACGCATTCGTCGAAAGAAAAAACGCTAATATACAATGGAAATTATTAAGGACAAGAAGTTTGGTGGTGAGCGTCCTTTGTTTGGGATGAAGGATGCCTGCCTTGAGAATATTGAGATTACAGATGGAGAGTCGGGTATCAAATGTTGCAAGAATATCACGTGCAACAACTCTCGCTTCTATGGCAAATACCCTTGGTGGCATGT
>CAYVGR010000214.1:0-4595 GCA_964450065.1 uncultured Prevotella sp.
AGCTGGAAAGAATTGCACATAATGCAATCATGATCATTAAAGTCTTTTTCATATTGTAGAATATCCTTTATAAACTTTTTATTTGTACTAACATTTTTTATTTCTTGTAAGAATTTATTATCAGTAATAACCCCTTTCCTTGCAATATCCTTCTCTTTATATAGTTCAAACAAATCTTCTTTAAGCCTATCCTCCCAAGTAGGATTTGCCAAGCAATATAGTTTCATTGCCCTACCATTGTTTAAGCAAAGATGAGGCTTTTTGTAGTGGATTTCAAACTTGATATATTCTTTATCATCATCCCATCCTGCATTTCGGATAACTTGTTTCCTATTCTCACTTTGCTTTGCCTTGATATTCCTGCCTGCATCATACAATTTTAAGGATAGTGTTTTATCTTCCCACCATCTAAATTTTCCTTTATCTCTGCCTCTTTCATTCTGCAATAACTTTTCCCCTCTCTTTGCAGTATGGTGTATTATATAGTTTCGGGGTGTTGTTGGTACTTCCATTATTACACCATATTCAAACTCATCTAAATCTGACTGCCAAAAATCAATGTTAGTAATGGTGTTTATATAGTCTATTGCTTGCACAAACTTCTTTCTGTCAAAAGTGAAGTTATTGCCTTGATAGTAATACGGCACACTACCCTTTAGCCTTATATCCCCAGTGTTGCGTATGATAATTAATTGCATTTCCTCACACCCATCAATGGCATAATAAGTTCTGTTGTACTTGAAACTTTCACTTACAAGTACTAAATGTGAAAAATTTATTGTATCTTTGCACCCAGATATGGTTGCACTGACAAAGTCAATCATAACTAATAAAATAAATATCCAATGTGGGGGGCTGTGAAGCATCCCCCCCCTTTCATTGGTCTATTGTTATATAATACTTGCTGCATACATAAAAGCCTCATCCCTAAATTGTGGTGTAGCCATTCCGACAAAATAGAATATTGTTATTGTCTCCCACTTGTTATTAGAATAAAAAACCATCAAGTCTCCAGTGTCTTGTGTCTCTCTATTCTCATTGGTTATTCCACAAGTGCCATATCCTATAAATTGGGGATAATCTTCTATCTTCCAAATTTGTGTTCGGACTATGTAAGGGGGATATTGCTTTAGTATTGATTCCTCTTTCTTGTTGAAATTGGCTACAAATTGCCCTGCTATTGGTTGCAAGTTTCTCCCTTTCTTCCGCACTTGTGTAAAGCCATCAGGGGTAATGCCTACTCTATTGGGTAGCAATCTTTCCCCACCACTTAAATAATAACTTGATTTAGTGCCTTGTTTCAGTTGGTAGGTACATATCCGTAATTGCTTGCGCAAAAATTCATTCTCCATCCCATTCCTCCTTTCGGTCTAATATTGATATTATCTTCTCCTTTGCAGCCTCATCCGTATAACCTAAGATATGGTAGTACAAAATAAGTTCTTGTAGCAATACATCATCCCTTATTGGCTTAGATGATTTTTCGTACTTCTTTAGTCTTGGGCTAATAGCACTACACAAGAAAAGCCTTAAATCTTCCAACAGATAAGTTTTGGCACTTTGTCCAGCTGCCAATGGTGGCACACTTATACCTGCATATTCCTTTGCATCTGCAAGCATTCCATCTATAAAGTCTTTTGCATTCATAATTACCCCTTTCTTATTTTGAATTAATATAATGGTCTTGCATAAACTTGTCTAAATCCCCTCTCTTTACATAGATTTTCCTGCCTACTTGCACAAATGGGATAATTCTATTATCTCTATATCCTTGCCAAGTCTTTTGGCTCACACCTAAGAGTTTCCTTGCTTCAGTAGATTCTATCCACTGTGCATTAAGTTCTTCACTACTCTTTACCCTTACAAGTTCTTTAAGTTCTTGCAGGTCGGATTTCATACCTTCCCATTCTGTTTGTGGAAGCATAACCATTGTTGTTGTCGGTTGCATCATTTTTTGTTCAATCATACTTTTTTTAATATTAAAAGTTAAATAATCAATTTGAAATTCTGATGCAAAGGTAATGTGATTTCATAGGAGGGAAAAGGTACTTAATTAAAGGATTATGCAGCAATTAAGTACCAAACAAAATGCCCAATAGGAATGTTCCTAAAGGGCATATAATAGCAAATCCAAAACTATATACTTACAATGGTGGGCTAATAAATACAATGTTGCTTCTTTCGGCAGCAATTACTCTATTCTTCTCATAGTTCCTTTGGTCTGCTTTTTCCAATGCATCTGTGGTGTTTTTGATTGTTGTATAACCAAATACTTGCAAGCATTCAAAGATGCATCTATTCTTCTTAGCATTGCCCCTTTTCCCCCATCCATTAAAGCCATC
Organism: uncultured Prevotella sp.; assembly: GCA_964450065.1. Classification (GTDB taxonomy): domain Bacteria; phylum Bacteroidota; class Bacteroidia; order Bacteroidales; family Bacteroidaceae; genus Prevotella. Next base: position 2,343 of record CAYVGR010000214.1, read on the forward strand.
ACACTTGCAAAATCCCTTGATGGCACAAAGCATTCTAAAAGTGTCTGTTACTTTGTTAGGTGTCTCTTGGGTATATGTAGCCTTACCTGCCTTTTCCCGTCTTGTGTTTAATTCCTTTAGTTGTTTGTTAAGTTCTGATTCCTTGTGGTATAAGTGTTCCAGATTATTGGGGTTTAATATTTGGGAATTGTTATCCTTATCTTTGGAGACAAAAAGGTATGGACTTTGATTAAATAATTTGATGGTAGATTCTCTTATCCGTAATGCAATATCCATTACAATGGCATTTGGAAGTGTTACCATTACATCACTACATTTAATTGTCATACTTTCGGGAGTAGAGTTAAGCAATATCAGTGTTTTAATAATATTCAGCTCTTCTTTTAAGTGCTCTTTTCTTGATTGCATATTAGATTCTGTTATATGCAATGCACCTTGTACCCTCACAAGGTGTTCAAAGATTGTATAGGTGTCTTTCTCAAAAGGTGTTCCTTTGAGTATCTTTGAAATTGCATTTTGCTTTTCCAACAAATCTTTGTTGAGGCTATCTGTATTATTTGGCAGATAGATTTCTATTGCTTTATTTGTTTCCATAGCACAATCACTTTACAGATAACTTTTCAAGTACCTTTTTCAATAGTTCGGGATTTACCCCTTGCAGTTGTTTCAATAGCATTTCTTCATCATCTTTCTTGAAGATGGTGTCAAGGGCTGCATCATTCTGTTGGGTATCAAATTCTCCCATATACTTTTGTGTTGTAGAAAGGTTTGTGTGTGCAAGTAGGGCTTTCACTTCCAAGTTATCAATCCCTGCATCTTTTGCAGCCTTAGCAAATGAATGTCGGCTAATATGGAATGATATTCTTTTTTCCAATCCTGCTAACTTTTGTATCTTAGCAAGTTCCTTGTTTATAAGAGCATTTTTAGCCCCAATCACTTCAAACATTCTTTTCTTTAGGTCGGATGGCATTGTGTCTTTCTGCTCTTGTGTGATATACTTGCACCATTGTTCACTATCATCAAGTAATGGGAAAATGTAGTCAGTGGGCTTTGCACCCTCTTTCTTGTAGTATGCCAATATATCAAAGGCAGGCTGCACAAGTTTCAAATCCCTAACTTTGTGATTCTTCCCCATCTGATAGTTTAATCTTCCCTCTTGGGTAATGTTGCACCATCTTAGTTGTATAAGGTCTCCTGCTCTGATTCCAGCACAATAAAAAGAAAAGAAAAAGTAATTACGGCAATGCCAAATCAAACTACCCTCTTGCAAATCAAGTGCCTTGATGGTGTCTAATTCTACTGCATCTAACTTTTCCTTTTCGGTCTTTAATGAGCCATACTTAAACTTCATAAAAGGGTTTTGTTCGGGCTTCATCTTATCATCTATTGTGATAGCCCTATTTACTAAGGTCTTGAAGATATTAAACACTACTGCAATAGTGTTTTGGTGCAACAGTTGTTCCGGGTGTCTTTCATTGGGTAGTTTATGCAGGAATGCATCAAACTTAGAAAGAAAGGATGGTGTTAGTTCGGAAAAAAGTAAATCACTTTTCTTTATGCTCTTTAGGTATGTTTCCAGTTTATTACAGAAACCATTATATTTCTTCCAATTTCTTATGCCTCCTGCATCATAGATGGCTTGTGTTCGGTCTTTGGCATATTGTAGGAATGATTCCGTAATATCCCCTGACTTTACTTTTTCAATAATGTTTCCTGCTGATGCATTACCATCTTCTTTTAGTTCAAGGTAGGTGTCTTTGTACCTTTGCAGAATGCCAAGAAGCATATCATTATACACACTTGCATTGTGGAATGTATCTCTAAAGTGCTTGTAGCCTTTAGCCTTTTGATTCCAATCTGCTTTCTTTACTTCTAACTCAGTCTTTACCCTCTTTGTTTTCCTATCCCTTGTAATACGGAGCATTACGGGATAAAAACCAAATCTGTTGGGATGGTTGGCTAACATAAAGCCAAATGTTGTGTTTCCTTTGTTTGCCATAACTAATAAAATTAAATATCCAAGTGCAAAGTTACAAAAAAAATTGTTTGGTGCAACATTTTGGTGCAACATTGGTGCAACAATTTGGTTATTTTAATACTTTTCATTACCTTTGCATTGATTGTATAAAGTTAGAAAAGCCTATAAACAAAGGATTTGCAGATAGTTTATAAAATAGTTGAATATAATATTTGTAGTTCGGGTCTGGGTACGAATAACGGCTGATAACTCGTTGAGTTTCAGCCGTTATGTTT
>CAYVGR010000215.1:0-4560 GCA_964450065.1 uncultured Prevotella sp.
ATGACTCATCATCACAAAGAAACGCGTATGTTTCAGATGAAAATTGGCATATACATTGACCAAGGGATAGTTACCAATCTCCACCTTTGCATCATTGCCCTGCACGGCATATTGTCCAATAGCAGGCACATATTCAGGCGCATTGTACTTGGTAAAATAGCGCACATCGCCACCAAGGTCGCACCTTAACACCTTGGCCATCTTAAAACGCAGGTAGAGATTACTATAAACATTGAGTGTCGGCAATGGCAACACCTTATCACTGCTCGACTTTTGGAATGTAATGACACTCTCCCAATTAAGTGGTCCAAAAGTGAGATCCTGCGAAAGTTCTGCTGTAAGCAAGTTAATGGCATCTCCATGTTGCTTTACTGCCAGACTATTGTAGAAGCGTCCAGACTCGGTGGAAGTATAACTCAAAGCATAATAGGTGTGATTCTTGACCACATCATAACCTACACGCAAACGTGTGCGTGTTTTCTGATAGTTGAGTATGCCCTGCACCCGAAAATGGTCGATAAACGAAAGGTCATCGTCGTCCCACCAAAAATGTCGGCTCTGGTAGTGCCGATAATAGAAACCAGGTTTCTCATGGTGATAAAATCCGGATGCCGCAAGCGTCATCGTGTCCTTGAACAAAGAGAAATTTAGATCTATATTGCCATCGATATGAATATTCCCGGCATCGGCTCCAGCCACACCAAACTCTCCCACAGCATTATAATGGAGAGCCCTACCTTGCGTTTTAGATATTTCTCCTCCCACAGTCACAGTATTTTCAGTCCACGATCGGTCAGCTTCGGAGTCGGGCAAGGTAAAGCGTCGCAGCTCATGTGACGCAAAAGCTTTAAGCCCGGCTTTTGCCCACTTGTTGAATCCCTCAAGCATCGAGATGGCAAAAGTGTTGCGAAGCGACAAGTGAGTAGTCTTGTCGTAGATGGAGTCACCCGAAAACTTCTCGGCTACCGTAAAATGATCAAGATAAAAATCTTTGGGTGTGTTGTAGGCTTGGTATATGCGTCTATAGTTGTTGAAGTCGAGTGTATGGATAAAACTTGTGACAGGCACATACTCATTTTTCAGCCACGATGTATCCTCAGCTGTCTTTTCGGACATTGCAATCAGACTGTCTGCCACAGCCTTACTGTCCACGACTATGCGCCCGGCATGGGATAAAGAATCGGCATTTGCCTTGTCGGCCTTGTTCTCAGCATAGTCTGCTACCTTTGCGTCATCAGGTCGCCCACTGTAAGTAGACACCTCTTTGAGATCATCCTCATCTATTTCCCGACCTTCCGCGCGCGCTTTCTCCAGGGCTTTCGTCATTGCCTTTTTTTTATCAGCTTCTTTTTGAGATGCCATGGCAAATTTTCTGGCTTCAATCTCGGCCTTGGTCATTGGCACCTTGCGGTTGTAGCCCACGTTGAACCTATGTGTTAGAAATACGTGTTGATTGTCGTTTCGGTTCCAGTTCTGCGACAGCATCATCGGAATTTCGGATGTTTGGAAATCTTCATTGAACGATTCGGGATGGGTAATATAATTATCATTGGTAATACCCCCATTCTCTGTCACCTTCTGATGATTGGTCGATGCCAGCAGATGAGCCTCGTAACGGTCGCCAATGTAAGAACCATACATCGTGTAATTGAAATGCGAGGTCGACTGACTGCTGTAGTAGCCACGGCCATAGATGTAGTCGAACTTAAAACCTACACCCATTTTTTTGCCGGCATTCACGCCAAACTTGGCCGTCAAATGATCCTCACCATTGGTTCGGTTGCCACAAGTGTTGTAGCCCAGACTGGTGATAGGCGAAAGCGTGTTGGTGAAATGGAAGTCAGATACAGATGTAATGAAAAAGTCGTAGGGATTGGTGAAAATAAACTTCCCTTGCTCTCTGCGGTCGAGAAAAATACGAGCCTGCCGCGGCGCACCAAGGTTCCCAGTAGTATTGTACTCGCCCCGCAACCCTGTAGTGAATATGGAGTTCATATACATGTGCATCACCGTGTCGGGCTCGGCCATGCGTCGGTCACCAAACCGCGGGTCTATTGTCCACACATTTAGCCCCACCGGAATCTCCTTGTCCGAACCTAACGAGTCAGCTTGGTTCTGCCGTTCAGCCTGCGTCATGAGGTTCCCGTTTTCATCTATCTGGTTGTAGCCGGCATCTCCTACACCCACCTGTGAAATGACGGGCAGGGAAATGAGCAAGAGCAGAAAGCCAAATATGTATCTTTTCATTTAATGCAGAAATCGTATGGCTGATTCAACCATCTTGAAGACCATCGCAACCAAAACAACTATTGTCCCTACCGTTTGGTCGCCAAAGAGGTAGAGCAACACGCCAACCACGGCACCAATCATAAAAATAATGTTGAGCCAGTTGCGAAGCCTGAGAAAATTGTCTTTTGGGGTTTCGTCCTCACCACGATGGCGCCGGCGAAGTTGCTGATTATCCATGAATGTTTGCGTAAAATATTTTTAACGTGAAAACAAAACTTTATACAACTTAATATTTGACAGACAAAGCCCGGCATACCCGGTCGAAAATATTGTCCTTGCGGTCGATGGTTTTGCGACGGAACTTTCCACTATACTTCAGGAGCTTGGTTTGTTTCTTGTTCAGGGCCTCTTTGTCGGTAATCCAGTCCTCAGCTTTCGTATCGAATCCGCCTCGCACGTCTGTGCGATCCTTCTCGTACTGATAACTCAACCGTTCCATTGTCAGCACCAGACGGCCGTCAGCGGCCTTGGCAATAAGCGTATAGTTGAAGATAGTGCGGTCGAGAGAGAGAAATGTATTCTGAAATACCAACCACTCCCTCATACGGGCAGCGATCGTGTGTTCGCTCTTGTTTATCACCGCAATCTTGCTTTGTGGAAACTGGTTTTCCTCCTGGGTCATAGCATGAATGACATCGTACACCTTCTTATATATTTCATCGGCCGACATGCCCGGCACTTTCTTATCAAGCGTGAACACTACCCTACCATCCACCTCGGGCACCGCTCCGGCTAAATATTTGGCATCCTCCTTCTTCTTTGTTTCAAAAAGTGCCTTTTTTTGCTGCTTGGGTTTTGCCTCCTCTGTTTTCTCCTGAGGAACTTCCCATGTATTCTGAGCCATGCCCATAAGTGGAAGGCATGCAAACAGTGCGACGATTATCTGTTTCATGACTATTAATGATATATTTGTAGCAGACAAAATTAATAAATTATGTTGTATAATAGGTACGAAACGGACATTTTAACTTTTATTGGTGGCCTGTATTATCTTCTCAACATCTTTAAGCAGGCATGTCGTGTTTGTTTTCTCCTGCTACATAACCAATTTCAAATTACACCTTTCCAACTTTCGCAGCAGGAAAGATATAGAGACGTGGGGATGTCCCATCTCTACAGAGGCAGGTCTCTACAAAGGAAATGGATGACGGTTTACTGTCATAATGCTCTGCGATTGCTGAAACATTACCACGCCGCACTGCAACGGTGTGAGACGGGGAAAGCCCGCGTCTCCACATAAAAAGCACCATGGACTCAGCCTGACTCATCAAGAATATGTAAAATTAAAATACTGTTTTTCGGGTGGCTTTTTTCGGAGCTTTTAGAGAAAAACACGCCATGTTTCAGCCGTTGAAATAGGTTCGTATGAGCGCAAAAAACCGGCGACACCGCGATTGATATGTATTGATGCTGCGATTAAGGTTTCATGACCGCATGATGAAGCCCTATTCGCCATGTGAATAAGGCTTTATCGTCATGTCATTCGATACCCAATCGCAGACCAAAAACCTGACATCAGAAAGGCATGTTTTGTTAAACATCTGACTGTCAGCCCACTATGATTTTCTTAAAATTCGCGAATTTCAGACCGAGGGATAATTATTTTCAAATACGCAAAGCATAAAGGGGTGTTTGTCAAAATAAATGCTATGACAAATTGCTGAGTCTTCGAACACGTTTGACAGGTTAGAGGACTTATGAAACATTGTGCATGCTGAATGGTTATCCACCATACAAGGTAGGGTTATTTCAGCTCCAGTTGTGCCTGCAGGCGGAGTATTTCGTCGCGATATTGCGCGGCTTGGATAAAATCGAGAGACTTAGCCGCCTGCTCCATGAGCTGCTTGGTATTCTCTATGCTCTTCTCAAGCTCGGGTCTTGTCATGCGAAGCACAATGGGATCGGCCGCAAACGCAGCGCTGTCCGGCTCCAGATATACCTGCTGCCCAGCCCCCACGACAGTCCGTTTATACTCCTCGCCCCGGGCATTGGGCAACGTGCCCTTGATACTCTTCACAATTTGCTGTGGCATAATATCGTGTTCGGCATTGTATTTCATCTGAATACTGCGGCGACGAGCCGTCTCGTCGATAGTCCGCTGCATGCTCTCGGTAATGGTGTCGGCATACATAATAACCTTGCCGTTCACGTTTCGTGCAGCACGGCCAGCCGTCTGGGTCAAGCTTCGGTGACTTCTCAGAAAACCTTCTTTGTCGGCATCGAGAATAGCCACGAGCGACACCTCAGGCAAATCGAGTCCCTCGCGCAACA
>CAYVGR010000216.1:0-4530 GCA_964450065.1 uncultured Prevotella sp.
AAGCTCGGAAGCTTTATACTAAAGACTTCCGAGCTTACGAGTTGCGGAGGCAGGACTCGAACATGCGACCTCCAGGTTATGAGCCTGGCGAGCTACCAACTGCTCCACTCCGCGATATTAATTGTTAAGGAAATCACGATAAATAATCCTTGTTTCCTTATTTGCACTTGCAAAGGTAGTGCTTTTTAATGACATTTCCAAATGTTTGTAGCATTATTTTCATTTTTTAATGATTTATTCTTTTTTTAGTTATGATATTTGTTAGTTTCATGGAAAAACAATATTTTTGCACATACATACAAAGGTGTGCAAAATGACAGTTACCTTTCTGATTTTGAAGAATTTATAGATATGTCAATTTCTAAAACGAGACAAAAAATTGTTGACGTTGCTCGTCAGCTCTTTGCAAAGAACGGTGTTGCTGCCACGACAATGAATGACATTGCACGGGCATCTGGTAAGGGACGCCGTACACTTTACACATACTTTAGTAGAAAGGAGGAGGTCTATTATGCTGTAATAGAATCTGAATTAGAGCGTTTAAGTGAGAAGCTTGATGAAGTTGCAGCTAAAAACATTCATCCTCAGGACAAGATCATAGAGTTGATTTATACTCATCTAAGCATGATTAAGGAAACTGTTGTGAGAAATGGCAATCTTCGTGCGGAGTTCTTTAGAAACATTTGGACGGTAGAAAAGATCCGCAAGAACTTTGATGAAGATGAAATAGAAATTTTCCGCAAAGTATATGCCGAGGGAAAAGCAGATGGTGAGTTTGACATAGATAATGTAGAACTTGTTGCAGATATAACACATTATTGTATAAAAGGTTTGGAAGTTCCCTTTATTTATGGACGTTTAGGTCATGGATTGACGGAGGAGTCGAGCAAGCCACTTGTAGCCAAGGTCGTTTATGGTGCCTTGGGAAAACGCAACACGTCTAAGTAAAAAGAGGGAGCACGCAAAGACACCTGTTCCCTCTGCCAAAACAGTTGTGAGTTATTATGTTCTATCGGGTAAGTGGAATTGATAATCCTTGTTGAACACATTTCTCACGTCATTGATCTCAACAAAGGTGGTGCCACCATTCTCGCCAAACGACCCGGACAGATAGGCGATCTTGTCGTCCAAGCCAATATAATTCTTTTGTCGGAGCATACGAAGTGCTGCCGTGAACATGTAGTCGGAGCTGACATATTCTTTCTGATAGATAGGAATAACACCATACGACAAGTTAAGCCAACGTTGTGTCTTCTCCTTGTAACAAATGGCGAGGATGGGCTTAGGACCCCGAAATGCTGCCAAATGACGTGCTGTCTCACCCGTCTCAGAGTCGGTAATGATACCTGCCACACCCAACTGGCGAGTAGAATTGATAGCCGCATGAGCCAAAAACTCCTTCTGCGAACAGCTTTCGGCCAGTGGCACCTCGTCCTGTACACCAAAGTGCGCACGGTCTCTCTCTGCTTGCTCAGCAATGGCTGCCATGGTAAGCACTGCTTCCAAAGGATATTTGCCCGACGCCGTCTCTCCGCTAAGCATGAGTGCATCGGTGTTGGAATAGATGGCATTGGCAATGTCAGTTACCTCGGCCCGAGTTGGTCGTGGGCTATTGATCATTGTATGGAGCATCTGGGTAGCCACAATGACTGGCTTTTTCTTCTGCACACATTTACGGATAATGTTGCGCTGTATGCCTGGAATCCTCTCGAGGGACACCTCGATACCAAGATCGCCACGCGCAATCATAATGCCGTAGCTGGCATCAATAATCTCGTCGATATTGTCTACCCCTTGTTGATTCTCAATCTTCGAAATAATCTTAATGTCCGATTGGTGTTCGTCAAGAATATCTTGCACAGCCTTTACATCGGCTGCCGACCGCACGAAACTATGTGCTATAAAGTCAATGTCCTCCTCGATAGCAAGAAGGATATTCTGCTTGTCTTTCTCCGTAAGTGCTGGCAGGTTTATATGTTCACCGGGTACGTTCACACTCTTATGCGATCCCAAGACACCATCGTTGGTTACTCGGGCGTAAACCGTTGGTCCAATGATATCTGTCACCTCCATATTGAGTGCGCCATCATCAAACAAGATGTTGTCTCCCACCTTCACATCGTTAGCAATATCGGGGAATGACAGGTTAATAATATCATGTGTACTTTCCATTTCGGGACGACCGAAAATCTTCACCACGTCTCCCACCTTGTAACTTATTGGTGCTTTCACGGCCGTAGTGCGAACCTCGGGACCCTTGGTATCAATAAGAATAGCAATGCGAGGCGAAACAGCTCTCACGTTTTTGATAATTTTACGAATACCGTCCGGTGTGGCATGTGCCGTATTCATCCTAACAACATTCATTCCGGCAAAGAACAACTTGCGGAGAAAATCAATATCACAACGAAGGTCGCTGATGGAGCATACTATCTTGGTCTGTTTCATTTTTGAGGAATTTTATCTATTGAAAAGAGAATTCTCATAGTAGTTTTGCCATGTTTTTTTTCTACTACTGGCATTATTCTACCTTTTGCAAAGGTACGTGTTTTTTTTATATTAATAATGAAAGCACCAAATAAATAACATACGCAAAGGTTTACGTATATTTAACATAGCCATTAACATGATGATACTATGTAATTTAGTATCTTTGTAAATAAATACAAACCGCATCTTTAAAAATAAATAATTATAAAACAAATCATGAACAAACTTAAAGCACTTAACAAACGTACTGCTCCCAAGAGCAACATGCCAGAAAGAATCATTCAGTTTGGCGAGGGGAATTTCTTACGCGCATTCGTAGACTGGATTATTTATAACATGAATCAGAAGACCGACTTCAACTCTTCTGTTGTGGTTGTCCAACCCATTGAACACGGTATGGTAGATTGGCTCAACGGACAAGATGGCTTGTATCATGTTAATCTTCAGGGAAAAGAAAACGGGAAGCCCGTCAACACATTAACACGCATCGATGTCATCAGCCGGGCTCTGAACCCCTATACCCAAAACCAGGCTTTCATGGCATTGGCCGAGCAGCCCGAGATGCGTTTCATTATCTCCAACACCACCGAGGCAGGTATCGCCTTCGACGACAGCTGCAAGCTTAGCGACGCTCCTGCCTCGAGCTATCCTGGCAAACTGGTTCAGCTGTTGTTCCACCGCTATAAGTTCTTTAATGGCTGCCCATCCAAGGGTATGATAATCATGCCCTGTGAGCTTATTTTCCTGAACGGGCATCACTTGAAAGAGTGCATCTACAAATACATAGAGCTTTGGAAGGACGACATGGGCGCCGATTATGAAGGCTTCAAGGAATGGTTCACTAAATATTGCTATGTTTGCGCCACGTTGGTAGACCGTATTGTACCGGGCTTCCCACGAGACACGATCAAGGAAATCCAGGAGAAGATCTGCTACAAGGACAACCTCGTTGTCAAGGCAGAGAACTTCCACCTTTGGGTAATCGAGAAGGCCGAGAACATGACCGTAGACGAATTGAAAGCAGAGTTTCCCGCTCACAAGGCAGGGCTTCATGTGCTCATCACTGATAACGAGAAACCCTATCACGAGCGCAAGGTAACATTGCTAAACGGTCCGCACACGGTGCTGTCACCCGTTACTTACCTGAGCGGTGTAGATATTGTGCGTGATGCCTGTGAGCATCCCGTGCTCGGCAAATATATCCACAAGGTGCAGTTCGACGAACTCATGCAAACGCTCGACCTTCCAATGGACGAGCTTCAGCAGTTCGCCTCCGATGTATTGGAGCGTTTCGAGAACCCGTTTGTAGACCATCAGGTGACAAGCATCATGCTCAACAGCTTCCCCAAGTATGAGACACGCGACCTTCCCGGTTTGAAGATTTACCTGCAGCGTAAGGATGAATTGCCTAAGGGCTTGGTGTTTGGTCTCGCTGCCATCATCACCTATTATAAGGGAGGAAAGCGTGCCGATGGCGCCACAATCACCCCAAACGACGACCCGAAAATCATGGATAAGCTTACCGAACTATGGGCTACTGGCGACACACAGAAGGTAGCTGAGGGTGTACTGGCTTTCGACTATGTTTGGAAGGAAGACCTTAACAAGACCGTTCCCGGCCTGACCATTCTCGTGAAAACTTATCTCGACCTCATTCAGGAAAAAGGAATGCTGGAAGCCGTGAAGACAATACTTTAGGCTACTTTCCCGTCCTCCTCTCCCCCACTGATGAAGTGACTTCAAAAAGTTGGACGTCAACTTTTTAGAGTACAGCTCACGGGGGGAAGGATAAGGATAGGAAGCAAAATGTCAAACAGATTTCCTGCAACACTAAAGGATAAGACAAGGATGCCACATGCAAACAGCTATTCGCATGTGGCATCCTTGCTGTTTATACCTATATTTGCAGCAAACATGTCTGCTTTCAATGAAAACGGCAGGTTCATCTCTTTGGGGTTTTATCTTGATAAGGCCGTTCTTATCCTAATCTCCGTTTTTGAAGCAGCAGGAAAGGTTAAAACTATTGACAAAACACCTTCT
>CAYVGR010000217.1:0-4506 GCA_964450065.1 uncultured Prevotella sp.
CTTTTTAATGCTTGTTGGCTGTCTCCCTGTTTATCGTTAAGTATATATTCTTCATGGTACAACTTTGCCAAATGCTCCAACGAACCCAGCCGCTCTGCAACAGGCTTCGTTTCGGCAATGTAGTGTTCGGCCATGTCATAATCGCCCATGGAAATATAAATCTTAATAAATGAGAATGCAGCATCCATCCAATGCCAATGATCCTTTATCTTTTTCAAAAGATGATAAGCATGCTCATATTGCCGAAGTGCCTGGTTCCAAGACTTGTCTTTTTCTTCCAGCCCACCTAAGGCCAGCTGACACAAAGCCACGCCTAAATCCGACCCGGCTTCTCGGTTTAGCTCCATAGACTTTTTATAATACAGATAGGCAGAGTCTGTTTTATTTTCTTGATCCAGCAAAGCACCTATGTTGGCATAATTGATGGCCTGCCCTATCTTGCTGCCCAATATTTCTTCTTCTTTCAAAGCCAACCGGAATACACTGTCGGACAATTCCAAATTACCCAACGTGAGGTGTACATTGCCCACCCCATTCAATGAGATAGCCCTGTTTTTACGAGCAAGAAAACTTGTATGGTCACTATACTGATTGCTGATCATCAAAACCCTATAATGATATATAGAAGCTTCAGCCAATGCGCCAATACGTCTGAAGTTTGTACCGATATTGTTCAGCGCTATAATCATTTCGACAGAATCTCTATGCTCCCCAGCCAGCTTATACTCTTTTCTATGAGCTTCCAATGCATTGTCAAATTCGCCGGAATCACGGTAAGCCAAACCTAAATAGCGGTAGCACAACATCAAGCCCAATTTATTATCATCAAGCTCATATTGACGGATTCGATTTTTTTGCTCATCGATCAGTTTTATACCTTTTAGTTCATTTTCCATCTTTTCTTTCTGCATTTGTGTGTAAGGAGTTGTCGTGCCTTCTTTTCGGCACGAAACAAATGCTGTGGAAAATATCAACAGGAAATATATGACAGCCGGTATCGGCTTCATGGATATGAAATTAACGTTCGAAAAATATTCCGGATACAATTTGACGACAGGTATATGCGATGTTCTCATTATTATTCGTTTTGAGGTGCAGCAAACTCTTTTTAGTTATTCTTAATCCTATCATAGGATTTTAATCGCTTCGTGATATATTAAGGTGATTGCAAATATAAGCATAAAACATCTAAATATCACTTATTAGAATAAAAATATTCTATAGCAATGATAAACAATAGTAATGAGTTTACAATAGGGATAGGGCTTATTGAAGTAATTGCGGCTTATCCGTATCGTTGAGTTTTTGGAAGCGTAGCTTAATGGTTTGTCGGCCTCTGAAGATATTTATCTTGACCTGCTCTTCCGATATTTCGAGTATTCGTGCAATCTCTTTGTATGGCTTACCTTCAAAATCACGTAATTGTATGCAGCTGCGCTGTTTCTCGGGCAGGCTGTCTACAATCTGCCTGACCCATGCCACCTGATCTCGCTGTATAGCTCGGTCAGACGGCGTCAGCGCATTGTCCGGATGCTCTATTTGAGCCTGGTCTATAGATTCGTTTTGATTATCGCGCCTCCTGATGCTGTCGAGGGAGAGATTTCGGCAAACAGTAAAGCAGAATGCCTCAATATGTTCTATTTTATCCCATTGCTCCCGCCGGTTCCAAATTTTAATTAGCGTTTCCTGTACGATATCCTCGGCTTCGGCCTTGTCGAGTGTGATGCGCAGTGCAAGGCGATAAAGCTGATCCTTCATTGGGAGGATATCGTTTCGGAAACTTATCTTTTTCATGGTAGAATAACGGTCCCGTGGTTACCGTCAATGGCTGTAGCGAGAGTAATAATAACGCGCGAAACACCGGCATTGACTGCCTGAAGCGCGTTTTCTATCTTCGGAATCATGCCTCCGGAGATAATCCCTTGGGCTACATAGCGCTCAAAGTCAGCTTGGTTAATCGTTGGAATGATGCTGTTGCTGTTTTCCGGGTCGGCAAGCACACCGGGCTTCTCAAAGCAATAAATAAGCGTTACATCGTAAAGCTTTGCCAATGCCTTAGCAGTCTCAGCGGCAATAGTATCCGCATTGGTATTAAGCATGTGGCCTTTTCCATCGTGCGTTAATGGAGCCATAACGGGTGTGATGCCCTGGTCGATCACTTTTTTCAACCTGTTTCCGTCAGTATCTTCCACATCGCCTACAAATCCGAAGTCTATCCCGTCTTTAAGGGGGCGCTTACGGCTTCGTATCACATTCATGTCTGCTCCGGTAAGTCCCAGGGCATTCACGCCTGCAGCCTGCAGTCGCGCTACGACATTCTTGTTCACCAAACCGCCATATACCATCGTCACTACCTCGAGCATATCAGCATCGGTGATGCGTCGTCCGTCCACCATCTTGCTTTCAATGCCTAAGGCTGCAGCCACCTTCGTGGCTCTGCGCCCACCACCATGCACCAAAACTTTGCAGCCTTCGATGGCCGAGAAGCTTTGGAGCAACTGCGACAGTTTGGCTTCGTCCTCAACTATGGCACCGCCAACTTTTACTATGGTGAGCTTTTCTTTCATGGTGATATTGGGTTTATTGGTGTTTCTTATTCCAAATACGTATAGCCGTACAAACCAGAACGATAATTATTCAGGAATTCTTTTCCCTCTTCTACCGAAATCTTGCCTTGCTTGACGCTCTTGGTTACCCATTGTTCAAGCTGTCGTACCAGTTTCTTAGGGTTATACTGCACATACTCCAGCACCTCTTCTACAGTTTCACCATCAAATATTTGGTCTATTTTGTATTTCCCGTTCTTTACACTGATGTGTGCAGCTGATGTATCTCCAAACAGATTGTGCATGTCCCCAAGTATTTCCTGATAGGCTCCGACGAGGAAAACCCCAAGATAATAGGGTTCATTTTTCTTCAGGGTGTGCAACGGTAAAACTCTGCTGACACGCCCGTCAACTACAAAATTACTGATTTTCCCATCAGAGTCGCAAGTGATATCTTGCAGTGTAGCCTTGCGTGTGGGGTGCTCTTTGAGCCGCTGCAGGGGAACTATGGGAAATAACTGGTCGATAGCCCACGAGTCGGGAAGACTCTGGAAGAGCGAGAAGTTGCAGAAATACTTGTCGGCCAACAGCTTGTCGAGCCTACGCAGTTCGTCGGGAACATGCTTCATATCCTTGGTGAGAAGGTTTACCTCGTGGCACACACTCCAATACATAGCCTCTATTTCGGCGCGGGTTTGCAGATCGACAATGCCGTGGGAGAACAGTTCGAGCGACTCGTCACGTATCTGCTCGGCATCGTGCCAGTCTTCAAGCATGCGCTTGGGGTTGAGGTTGCACCAGATGCCGTACAGCTCTTTCACTAACGGATGATCATCTTCTTTGGCTTCAAACTCCTCCGGCATTTCAGGCAGGGATGTTGTTTCGAGCACATCGACAACCAACACGGAGTGATGAGCCGTAAGGCTACGTCCGCTTTCAGTGATAATATTGGGATGTTCGATGTTGTTTTTTTCGGATGCCTCTACAAACGTGGCCACGCAGTCGTTCACATATTCCTGGATAGAATAGTTCACCGAACTCTCACTATGAGAGCTTCGGGTGCCATCATAATCCACACCAAGGCCACCTCCACAGTCTACAAACTTTACATTGTAGCCCATTTTGTGCAGGTTGATATAGTATTGAGATGCCTCACGCAATGCTGTTTGTATGCGACGTATCTTGGTAATCTGGCTACCTATATGGAAATGGATGAGCTGTAGGGAGTCGTGCATTCCCATGGCATCAAGTTTGCGCAGGGCTTGCAATAATTCTGTGGCAGTCAGGCCAAACTTCGAGGCATCGCCGCCGCTATCCTCCCACTTGCCCGATCCTGAGGAAGCCAGTTTGATGCGCACGCCGAGATTAGGGCTTACATTCAGACTTTTGGCTACTTTGGCAATGGTGTCCAGCTCATTAAGCTTTTCCACGACAATAAAGATGCGCTTGCCCATCTTCTGTGCCAAAAGGGCTAATTCGATATAGTCTTCGTCTTTATAACCGTTGCAGATGATAAGAGAATCGCTCTGGCTTTGTACGGCAATCACGGCATGAAGCTCGGGTTTCGACCCGGCTTCAAGACCAAGATTAAACTTGCGACCATGTGTGATAATCTCCTCCACCACTGGTTGCATCTGGTTCACTTTAATGGGGTAGACAACAAAGTTCTCGGCTTTGAAATTATATTGTTCCTTCGCTTTTATAAAGCACGATGCCGTCTTCTCAATACGATTGTCGAGGATGTCGGGAAAACGCAACAGCACTGGTGGGGTGACATCGCGAAGGGCAAGCTCGTCCATCACATCACGGAGGTCTATTTCCGTGTTGTCCTTGCAGGGACTCACATAAACATCACCACGCTCATTGATACCAAAGTAGGATGTGCCCCAACCGTTAATGTTGTATAGCTCCTTCGAATCTTCAATAGTCCACTTCTTCATAAAGGAAAAGGGTAAATGGG
>CAYVGR010000218.1:0-4500 GCA_964450065.1 uncultured Prevotella sp.
GAACGAAGGAATACTCGACGTATCTTGGTACATCTACGAATTCATAGAGCTCAGCGTCCCAATCAGGCATGTGCATGCACCTGGAAAATGTAACCCTGCCATGATGAAGATTCTTGAAGAACATTCAGCCGCCCGAAGCGGTGTTGGAGACGATGAGAAACCTATGGACTCCCGATGGGAAGCACTAAATAAGTTAAAAAACAGAGAATAATAAATTAAACATTAAAGTATTATGGCACATCCTAAAAGAAGACAGTCAAAGACTCGTACTCGTAAAAGAAGAACTCACGATAAGGCAGTTGCACCTACATTGGCTATTTGCCCTAACTGCGGTGCATACTATGTTTACCACACTGTTTGTCCTACATGCGGCTACTATCGTGGTAAAGTTGCTATCGTAAAGGAAGTTGCTGAGTAATGGATAAGATCAACGCTGTAATCACAGGTGTTGGTGGCTATGTGCCCGACTATGTTCTCACCAATGAGGAATTGTCGCGCATGGTAGACACCAGTGATGAGTGGATCACAACACGAGTTGGTATCAAGGAGCGCCGTATTCTCAAGGAAGAGGGACTCGGAAGCAGTTACATGGCGCGTAAGGCAGCCAAGCAACTCTTGCGGAAGACCGGCGTTGATCCGGACACCATCGACGCACTTATACTTTCCACTTCTACCCCCGACTACGCGTTTCCTTCCACGGCCAGCATTGTGCTTGGCAAGCTTGGGCTAAAAAACGCCCATGCGTTTGACATGTCATGTGCATGCTGCGGATTCCTTTATGCCATGGACACTGCTTCGGCAATGATTCAAAGTGGACGATACAAGAAGATTATGGTTGTCTCTGCCGAGAAAATGTCTTCCATTGTAGATTATACCGATCGGCAGACTTGTGTCCTCTTTGGTGATGGAGCCGGAGCTGTGCTTGTGGAAGCTACGGAGGATGAGGATGTTGGATTTCAAGACTCATTCCTCCGCACTGATGGCAAGGGACTACCCTTCTTGCATTTGAAAGCAGGCGGCAGTGTTTGTCCACCGTCTCATTTCACAGTGGATCATCATTTGCACTATCTTTACCAGGAGGGGCGTAATGTATTTCGTCATGCTGTTACTGATATGGGCAATGATGTGTTAGAGCTACTCCAACGTAACGGCCTGTCGTCCGAAGATGTGGATTGGATGGTGCCTCACGAGGCCAATCTGAGAATCATCGAAGCCGTAGCCAAGCGTGCTGAGATTCCTCTTGAGAAGGTGATGATTAATATCGAACGTTATGGCAATACGAGTTCCGCAACCATTCCATTGGCCTTGTGGGATAACGAGTCCAAGATGCAGAAGGGCGACAATGTTGTTATGACAGCTTTTGGAGCCGGCTTTGTTCATGGAGCTTCATATTACAAATGGGGATATGACGGAGCGGCAGTAGCAGATAAAAAGTAATTAAATAACTCAAAGAAAACGCATCCTTCATTATTATGAATCATGCGTTTTTTTATTCTTTTAATCTCGTTAAATTATAGGCATAAGTATGCACAAGGCAGGTTTCGTAAATATTGTAGGTAATCCGAATGTGGGCAAGTCTACGTTGATGAATCAGCTTGTTGGTGAGAAAATTAGCATAGCAACGTTCAAGGCACAAACCACACGCCATCGTATCATGGGTATTGTCAATACGCCAGATATGCAGATCGTGTTCTCCGACACGCCTGGCGTTCTGAAGCCGAACTACAAGATGCAGGAGATGATGTTGGCTTTCTCGGAGTCTGCACTTGCCGATGCCGACATCTTGTTGTATGTGACCGACGTAGTGGAGAATCCGGAGAAGAATATGGATTTCCTCAATCGTGTGAAGTCGATGAAGATTCCCGTTATCTTGCTAATCAACAAGATTGACGAAACCGACCAACAGAAGCTTGGCGACCTCGTTGAGAGGTGGCATGCGCTGCTGCCTAATGCGGAGATTCTGCCCATTTCGGCCAAGAATAAGTTTGGGACGGACATTCTGATGAAGCGCATTGCAGAGCTGTTGCCCGAGAGTCCGGCCTATTTTGATAAGGAGCAGCTGACCGATAAGCCTGCGAAATTCTTTGTCTCTGAGATTATCCGTGAGAAGATTCTGCGCTATTACGACAGGGAAATCCCTTATTCTGTAGAAGTGGGAGTGGAACAGTTCAAAGAGGATGAGCGACGTGTGCACATCAATGCCGTGATCTATGTGGAGCGTGAATCGCAGAAGGGCATTATCATTGGCCATCAGGGCATGGCCTTGAAGAAGGTGGCTACCGAGGCCCGCAAGAGCTTGGAGCGTTTTTTTGATAAGACAATATACCTCGAAGTCTTTGTAAAGGTGAATAAGAATTGGCGAAATTCGCAGAAGGAACTCAATCATTTTGGGTATAATCCGCAGTAGAGCCTTTTCTTACAGTTCTCTCTCCAAGTAAGGAAGAAGAATGGAGAACGAGAGATAGGCATTGGGAAATGAAAGAAGTTCCCTTAGGGAATCAAGAAATTAAATCAGTCCTGACTGGATGTAGGACAAACTCTTGCGAAAGCAAGGGCTGGGGACTGGTCATCCTCGGCAAATATTAACAGAGCGCATGACCTCGCTCATCCCTTCAGGAGAAGGGAAAGACCAAAACAAATGGCAAATTTAGTAGCTATCGTTGGACGCCCGAATGTGGGTAAGTCCACGCTTTTCAACCGCTTGACCCGGACGCGTCATGCAATCGTGAGTGATGTTGCGGGCACCACCCGTGACCGCCAGTATGGAAAATGTAATTGGAATGGACGTGAGTTTTCCATTGTCGATACCGGTGGATGGGTAGTTAAATCAGATGATGTTTTTGAAGAGGCCATCCGTCAGCAGGTGAAGGTTGCCTCCGACGAGGCCGACCTCATTCTCTTCGTGGTAGATGTTGAGACTGGTCTTACCGATTGGGATGAGGATGTTGCGAAGATACTCCGTTGCTCGAAAAAGCCGGTCATTCTCGTGGCCAACAAGGTTGACAACAGTGGTGAGGCATATATTGCGGCCGAGTTTTATAGGCTTGGCTTGGGCGACCCCGTATGTATCAGTGCAATTTCGGGTGGTGGCACCGGCGATCTCCTGGACATCGTAATCGAGACTATGACTTGGGATAACCAGGAGGAAACAGAGGAGGAAATTCCTCGCTTTGCTGTTGTAGGGCGTCCCAATGCCGGGAAGTCGAGCCTTATCAATGCGTTTGTTGGTGAAGAGCGCAACATCGTTACCGAGATTGCAGGAACAACACGCGATAGCATCTACACACGTTTCGACAAATTTGGCTTTGATTTCTATCTCGTTGACACAGCAGGCATCCGTCGAAAGAATAAGGTAACCGAGGATTTGGAGTTCTACAGCGTAATGCGCAGCATTCGTGCCATTGAGAACAGCGACGTATGTGTTCTCATGCTCGACGCAACACGCGGCATCGAATCGCAGGATTTGAATATCTTCCAGCTCATCCAGCGTAACCGCAAGAGCTTGGTTGTCGTGGTGAATAAGTGGGATTTGGTGGAGAACAAGGACCAAAAAGTCATTAAGACGTTCGAAAACACCATCCGCGAGCGCATGTCGCCGTTTACAGACTTCCCCATCATCTTTGCTTCTGCCCTCACCAAGCAACGCATCTTCAAGGTGCTCGAAACCGCTAAACAAGTGTATCTCAACCGCAAGTCGCGCGTTGGCACCACCAAGCTCAACGAGGTGATGCTTCCTATTATCGAGCAGACTCCTCCGCCATCGATCAAGGGCAAGTACATCAAGATCAAGTACTGCTCACAGCTGCCCAATACGCAGATTCCGTCTTTCGTGTTTTATGCCAACCTGCCGCAGTATGTCAAAGAGAACTACCGCCGTTTCTTAGAGAACAAGATTCGTGAGCATTGGTCCATGCATGGATGTCCTATCAATGTGTTTATCAGGAAAAAGTAGTTGTAATTCACAATTCACAATTCATAATTCACAATTAGGCTGGCGCGGTGTTAATGCAATATACGGGTAGCAGGAGGTCGTGAAATGTCGTGAACGTCGTTGCAAAATACGCTTTGTGTCGATGCAGATATTCTAAGATTATCTTGCGAAGCAAGAGTGTAAGATTTTCTGCGATGAGCTTTCTGTTAAAAAAGATATTCTCCGGATATTCTTAGATACCGCATAGCGGTGCGGAGGAATTTTCAATTCATAATTATTCGCAAGCTTATCAACTCGTCACAATTCGGGCATGCCGTGTTTTGTTTGCGATGAAGCATTATCGCTGATTAATAGTAGAAAATGAAGAACTTGTTGTTGACAGTATTTGTTTTATGTACCCTATGCTTGAGTTGCCGTCAGGCACCCAAGTCCGAGGAAATTGCCGCACAAAGTGCTAAGGCCTACTACGAGTTGCTCGTGGCGGGCAAGTACGACCAATTTGTGGACGGCCGCTATATGCCCGACTCCATTCCGGCTTCATACCGTGAGCAGCTCATTGCCAATGCCAA
>CAYVGR010000219.1:0-4491 GCA_964450065.1 uncultured Prevotella sp.
AACATTGTGCAGGATGTGTTGCACGATAACAGCAACCGACAGATAGAGGGAGTAGCTCCGGATTCCAAGCCTGCCGATACAAAGGGCAAGGCGAAGACCGCAGGTAAGCCGGCATCGGGAAAGCGGACTGCCAAGCCGAAAAAAGATGCCGGGAAGGCCAAGCCGTCTGCTGCGTCAGGCCTGAAAGTGAAGGAAGGAGACGTGTGCCCCAAGTGCGGACAGGGGCATGTTGTCAAGGGAAAGACAGCTTTCGGGTGTTCGCGCTGGCGCGAGGGATGCGATTGGCGCATGCCTTTCGGATAGGTTTTGATGAAACGGGATAACGAAGCAATAATTATTGTGTATCTTTGTATGCACACAAAAAACAGCATTGCATATTGAAATCAACATATATATTATTTTACACCATATTCTTGTCGCTGGGACTGTGCTCGATAAGTGGCTGCAACAGCGACAAAAAAGCGAATAACAACCATTTAAAAGCATCTGCACATCATTCCCCAGAATTGGTGGATACGGCCTTGCGAAGCCGTCTCGAAGACTTTGGACAACAACCAAGGGTAGAGGGAGAGTTTGGCTTTCACGTTTATGATCTCACCGTGGACAAGCCTGTGTATGGATTTAACGAGAACCAGGCCATGTCGTCGGCATCGTGCATGAAACTGCTCAGTGGTGTGGCCGGGCTGCATTTGCTCGGTGCAAACCACATGTACGAGACAGCCATTTATACGCACGGACGGGTGAATAATGGGGTGTTGCATGGCGATGTGGCCTTTCGTGGCGGTCTCGACCCTCAGCTGCAAGGCCCTGATTTAGCTAAGTTTGCAAAGGCCTTGAAAGGTCAGGGCATCGTTAAGATGAATGGGAAACTGTATATGGATCTCACCATCACCGAGCCCGTGGAAAGCGAGGAGCACTGGTATCCATGGGATTTGAGCTTTTCGCGTTATGGTGTGCTCTACAAAGGGCATGAGCGTGTGACTAAAGAACTTAAAGCAGCCATGCGTGCCCAGGGAATCAGCGTGGCCGATAGTCAGGTGGTGTTGGCTGAAGTGCCTAAGGGGTCGCGCTGTGTTTACCGCCTATACAGGCCGATAAAGCATGTTACCCAACGCATGTGGAAGAACAGTTCGAATACTCAGGCTACAGCCATGCTCTACTCCATAGGTCATCGGGCAAACCCAAAGGCCAATCCCGTTTTGGCCGGTGTGTACTATCTACGTAGCTTTATGCGCGACACGCTTGGCCTGAAAGATTCAACCCTTGTTATCCACGACGGCTGCGGATTGTGCATCCACAATCATCTCTCACCCCTGTCACTGACCAGCATCCTGCGCTTTGGCTATCAGCATAAACCCATATACGAGAGGTTGTACAATGATCTTTCTATTAGCGGGATGGACGGAACGTTGCGCCGCGAGATGACCAGCGTGAAGACACGTGGGAAAGTACGCGCCAAGACGGGCACCCTGTCGCATCCCTATGGCATTAGCTCGCTGGCCGGATATTGCCGTGGAAGCAATGGCCATTTGCTGGCGTTTGCCATTATGGACACGCAGATGTCGGTGCTCGATGCCCGTGTATTGCAGCGAAAATTGTGTGAGGCATTGGTGAAATAAAAAATAAAGCAAGGTCCAAAACAGGGCCTTGCTTCTTCTATGTTAGCTTTGTCATTATCTTTTTGATGTTTGATAGTGGGTTCCGCCTCACGGCGTTCACCAACAATCTCGCGTCAACATGTTATCCTAATCTTTTTATTACCTTATTAAATACTAAAACCTATTACCTGAACAATCTATTTGTTCTACTTTAATGAAAACTAAAAACCTAATTATACTACTAACCTATAACCTAAATAAATGATTTACTTTCTTATGATATTGCAAAGGTAGGGCTTTTGGACTTACATTCCAAATCTTTACCCTTACATTTATCCGATTTCAACATTTTTGTGTTCGTGCACAACAACTATTAACGTTTGAATGTCACTTATATAACAATTCTTATAACAACCTTGCACTATTTCACTGGCATTTTCATGATTATGTCAGGCGCATTTATCAGTCGTTGTAGGAGAATCGATAAAGGCAGAAGCACACTTTAAGCACGAAGCATGCCCCCTTTCTGATTATATTAACTTGGCTGCCTCGTGACCTGCAACAATGGCAAGAAAGCCAAGCGCAAGGCTGGAAACGACATACACAGCCATATAAATGAAATGTTCTTCCTTGAACAGTGCGGAACTCTCGTTCATAAAGGTTGAGAATGTGGTGAATCCACCACAAAAGCCTGTGGTGAGCAAGAGTTTGGTAGTTGCTGATATTGCTCCTCCATTGCCTCCATTCGTTATGGAAAGCCCTGAGAGAAACCCGAAAACCAGACATCCCAACACGTTTACGGCTAAGGTGCCGAAGGGAAATGGAATAACTGTAATCGTCTGAATAGCTTTGGATATAAGGAAGCGCATGCCACCGCCAAAGAAACTACCTATACTAACAATAAGAAAATCTTTCCACATATTACGAAGAGGGATTGCTAAAATAATCCTATTATCATTAAACACATCGTGTGGGTTGTCGTCTGTCAAATCAGATATTCAGCCACCACTTTGATACATACTTTTATACTTGCTCAGCTTTGCAAAGCCAAAGAGACTGCGTTCGCTCTTCCCGACAAGCAGTCGTGCTATGTCCCCAGCTGTGTCATGTGATATCCCATGCGCTTAAGCTGCATGGCCGCACCCATGAGATACATCTGGTGCAAGGCCGCCACGAACGCACGAAAAGCCTGCTCTGTACCCGGCTCCAAATTAAAACGACACATCTGGCTATACACCCTCGCCGATGCTTCGCTCACCACGGCCTGCAGCTTTTCGGCCTCGGTGGTATTGAGCAGCAACACCTCACCACGCACATAATCGTCCAGATGATCGAAATCGACCTTGTCGCGCAAGTATGTGTACAGGTCACCCTTGTTCTGATAACGCTCCCAGTCTTCGTCCCAATACTTGGCGATGGCCATACCCACATACATAATCCAGCCCAGCGCAACCGTGGGATATGCGTTGAACTCGCGTATGGCATCCGGCAAATACGACTCGCCTATCTTACCCCAAAGCCCCTCGATATCCGGTGCTTCGGGCAGATGCCCGTCCACTTCGTTTTTTCTTTTGAGATATTCGGACAGGTTTGCCCGAATCAATGCTTCATAATCTGTTTTCAGCTCCATGTTGTTCTATCATTCTTTAGCATTCAAACTATTGGCAATATGTCGCCCCACCACATATCCGGTGGTCCATGCGGCCTGAAGGTTGAAGCCTCCGGTAATGGCATCAATGTCCAGCACCTCTCCGGCAAAGTAGAGACCGCCGCAACGTTTGCTTTCCAACGTGTTGTAGTCTATATTGTTCAGCGATATTCCCCCACATGTCACAAATTCGTCGCGGAAGGCTCCCTTCCCGTTGATTTGATACGTATCGTTGGTCAGCGTTTCGATAAGGCGGTTCATACCCTTGCTGCCCAGCTCTGCCCATCGTCGGTTTTCCGCCAGGCCGGTCTTCTGCAACAGATATTGCCAAAGCCGTGACGGCAGACTGAATGGTCGGATAGAGATGAGTTGCTTCTGCGAATGGGTCTGGACAACTTGCCGCATCTTTTGTTCCACGATGTTGCGGTTAGGCTCGGCCACCCAGTTGACGGCCACTGCCGACTGGTAGTTGTTTTCTTGCAAATAGCGTGCCGCATACGACGATAATTTGAGGATTGCCGGCCCACTCATGCCCCAATGCGTAATCAGCAAAGCTCCCTCGCTGCGCATCTTGGTCTTGGGTATTGATACGATAGCGGGATTAACCACCGTCCCCATTAGTTTGGACAACTCCGGATCTTTGATATTAAACGTGAAGAGCGATGCAATGGGTTGTTCCACATCATGCCCAAGTTGTCGGAGCGAAAGGAAATCGCCCGTTTTGGGCATGCCGCCTGTGGTTACGGACACCCTGTCGAAACGCTCGGGTGCCGCATTCTCGAAACCGAGAACGAAGCCTCCTTCCGTGTTCACGTTAATCCCGACAACCTTTCGGCCAGTCACCACAAGCACTCCCTGCCTGCGAGCTTCATTGGCGAGGCAGTTCACCACGCTCATTGCATCTTGCGACTGCGGGAACACACATTGGTCGTCTTGAGTTACGAGCTTCACGCCATGACTCTCGAACCATCGGTATGCGTCTTGGTGGTCGAATTGGTTGAACAATCTCTTCATCAGCCGGAAGCCACGCGGATAAGCTTGTCTCATGTCGGTAATCTCTTCAAAAGAATTGGTCAGGTTGCATCGTCCACCCCCGGTGATGGCCACCTTGCCCAACACTTTGGCCGACCTCTCGAATATCGTCACCTCGGCATAAGCATTCTGCTCCCTTGCCGCAATGGCAGCAAAGAATCCGGCCGCACCGCCGCCAATAATCGCTATTCTCATCTTTTCCATACCAATAAC
>CAYVGR010000220.1:0-4486 GCA_964450065.1 uncultured Prevotella sp.
CATGATGATCTTAGTGATTGACTTCATTTTCGTTGAGGATTTTCATAATAGACTTTGTAATGCTGCTCTCACCCGTCTCTTTCTGCAGCTCTTCCACCGATTTGTATAGCATGATTTTCCCGTCTTCCATAAAGACAATATGTGTAGCCAGGTCTTCCAGTTCGCTGAGTATATGCGATGTGATGAAAATGAGTTTACCTTGTTGCTTTTCCTTGCGAATTTTTTCTTTTAGGATTTCCGAGGCAAACGGGTCCAGCGATGCTGCCGGCTCGTCGAGAACCAGAATGTCGGGATTGAACAGGAAAGCAATGGCGGCATTTACTTTTTGTGCCATTCCGCCGGACAAGGCTCCGGTATATTTGTTGGCGATGGCAGGAATATCAAATTTATGATACAGTTCCTTGTCGAGTTCAGCTGAGTATTTGCGCACGGCGAGGAGCGTGTCGATAGTTTGCCCCACGGTCATGTTCTCGGGGAAGCAGCTTTTCTGTGGCATGAAACCTATTTTCGATCGGCTCAGGGGATTGTCGGCCACCCCTTGCCCGTTGACCAATATTTGTCCTGTTTTTGGAGTGACAAGACCCAGAATGCACTTCATCAGTGTAGTCTTGCCACATCCGTTGGGACCGATAAACGCCACACACTCGCCGTCGTTGAGCTCAAGGCTCACATCTTGCAAAACGTGTTGGCGACCATAATATTTGTTGAGGTTCTGAATAGATATCATACAGGGAATGGTTTAAGGCTTGGCGCATTGTCTACATAGTTGTCAGGAGTGATGGAGGGCAGCATCTTTTCGCTTTGCTCCATCAGCGTCATCAGGAAGCTCCGGAAGAAGAGGAGGAGCATCTGGTTTTTCTCGGCCAGCATGGAGAAGAGGCTGAGCATGTGATAAGGCACGTCGGCAATGCCGTCCTTGTCCAAGTCGTAGCCATCGTTCTTGTCCCAGTAGTTGTTGTCAAACACATTGCTGTTGTAAGATCCATTTGTGGAAACATCGAAGGTGTTGCCGATAAAGTTGTTGTGCGATATTGTGTCGTTGGTCGAGCTGGCCACCACGCGCATGCCCCAGCCGTTTTTATAAAAGAGGTTGTTGTGCAAATTGATATTTACACCACCGTCCATGAGAATGGCCACGGTGTTGTCGCAAAACTTGTTGTTGTGAATATGACCACGTTGTATCTCCTTGAGCAATAGTCCGTAAGATGCTCCCCCCTTGCTCTGCTCGAAGGTGTTGTTATACATTTCTACGTCGTGAGTGTACATCACGGCAACTCCCGCCCTGCTTCCCGCGAAGTGGTTGTTGTGGTATTTGTTGTAGTGTGAGAACATGAAGTGGAGCCCGTATCGTTCACATCCGGAGACAAAATTGTACCCGATGTCCGAATAGTAAACAAACTCCAGATAGATGCCGTCGCGATTGTGTCCCACCTTGTTGTCATAGATTTGCAGGCGTTCGCACTTCCAGCAGTGTATGGCATTCCCCATTACCTGCATGGATCTGATGTCGCTCTCCACGTCGTTGTGGCGTACCTCGCTGTCTGTGACGTTTTGCAGCATAATGCTGAATTGGTTGGCGCGTAGTGTATTGTTCAGTATCTTGACATGTTTGGCGTTTTCGACATGTATCCCGGAATAATCCCGCAGCGATGACCGTGCCGAATTGATGACCTGAAAACCTTCTATGGTCACGCGGTCGCTTTGGATACTGACTACCGTTTCTTTCTTCTGTCCGTCGATTACCGGCCGACCCACTCCTTTCAGGACTATGGGCGTGGTGATGGTGATCCGCTCCTTGTAAACACCTTTGTCCACAAGAACAACATCACCAGCGTGGGCTACCTTGACCGCACTGCCGATGGTGGAGTAGGGTTTCCCTTTCCCCACCCTCAGTGTGGCAGGGAAAACTGATGATGTTGCACTTAAAAAAAACAGTAATACGATGGTCCTGAACTTGTGCATGTCTGCTTTCTGCCAAGCCTTATGGCTCTTGGGGTGTCATTTTGTTTCCCCCATGATGCATAGGCATATCGGCTTTGTCTTCCAGTCTTTTGGATTTGCGCAATACGGTCCATGACGTGAGAAGGTTTGACTTGGTGTTTTCAGCAAACGCAACAGCGGCCTCACGATTGGAGAATGCTGCAATACCACCGCCCATGGGGCTCTGAATGTCTACGCCCAGCACCAAGGCTGCCGTTTTCAGGTCGATGAGTGTTTCCGGATGTTCATAGTCGCTCACATATATCTTGAGAATGCTGTTCTCGTCAATATCATTTTTGGCAATATATGTGAACAGGCAGGAGAGGTCATCAAACTTGAAGCATTTTCCCTTGTCCGTAATAAACTCACAGGCAAATTGACCTTCGACGATGGTCATTTGGCACGCAGCGCAGTCTTCCTCGCCAAGCTTCACGGGCTGTGGTTTGTCGTCAACGCTGCATGAAACGCACAGCATGGCAAAACACACTGCCAGCAGCAGAGCCGGCACTGGCCGACAAAGATATATTCTGGATAGTTGCATGTTCAGGCTTTTTTTGGATTATTTTTTAAATAACTTTTGGAAGATGCCAAACTCATAGCACACCACTAAAAAGATAATGATGCCTGCCAGGATCAATAACCATCCGCCAATGCCTGGCTGGGAAAAGACTTGGAAGTTGGCAAGTTCCTTGTAGCCTATTAATGGAGGTTGAAAGTCGCCTCCCGGTATTTTGATGGGCGCGTCGTCTGAAAGGTTGTGGCCGTAATTGTATTCCCAACGATAGAAATCGATGAATCCAAGTATGCCGAAGATGCCAAACAACACAAGATCCACGAAGGTCATCTTCTTGCTCTTCATGAATCCCGTTATGATGAAAAGTACGCCGTAGGCCATCAATATCCATGGGAGTATTTGGAATTCCCAAAAATCTGCCGGATTGAGCTTGGCCATTCCCACATAGTGGTTGAGATCGTTCACGGAATCCAAGTTGCCTGATAAGCCGGCAAAACCACCAATGATCAGTTCCAATCCCTCCGGATACTGAGGTGCTTGCATGTCGATAACCCACAGCGGTATGAACGCTGTGATGAAAGTGAGCACACCGGCCAGTATCATTAGCCACATTCCATATTTTGATATTTTATTCATAGTCGTGTAATTTATCTATCCTTTGTGCATGAAAATGGGGACTTTCCGCCTTTCACGTTGCCTTGTTACAACGGCGGCGGATTTGTCCCCATTAAAAAACTTACTTCAAATCCTTAACGTCCTTACCATCTATTGAGAATGCCAACGGTGTGGTGCTTCCGGCCGGGGATACCCTGAAGTAACCTTGCATCTCCTGGTGGAGAGCCGAACAGAAGTCTGTGCAATAGAAGGGGAGGATGCCTGCTCGGTTGGCAACCCACTTCAATGTGTTGGTTTCGCCAGGCAAAACGAGTATCTCGGCATTGTTGTTGCCCTTTACGGCAAATCCGTGAGGAATGTCCCATTCTTGCTCTAAGTTGGTGACGTGGATGTAGACTTCGTCGCCCACCTTGATGCCTTCAATGTTGTCGGGAACAAGGCGTGAGCGGATGGCGCCCATATAAACGTCAACGCGGTTGCCCTTGCGCTCTATGCGAGCTTCCTTGGTGCTGCTAATCTTGTAGGGATTTTTGTTGTCTTCCAGCTTGGTGAACTTCTCCATGTTTTCCGTCAGCAATTTTGCGTCGCAAGCCACTGCGTAGTGAGGCTCTCCAATTGTTGGGAATTCAAGGATAAGCTTCATCTTGTCGCCGGAGATGTCGTAGAGCTGTGCTGCCTGGCAAAGCTCCGGTCCCGTTGGCAAGAAGCGGTCTTTGGTAATCTTGTTGTAAGCTATCATGTACTTGCCGTATGGCTTTTTGGTATCGCCGCCAAATACACACAGGTGACCAATGGAATAGTAAGTTGGAACGCGGTCGAGAATCTCAAGACTATTCACATCCCACTTGACGATCTCCGAGCTTACAAAGAAGCTGGTGTAGGCATGGCCGTCAGCGTCAAACTCGGTGTGGAGCGAACCAATGCCGGGAGCCTGCACCTCGCCGTGAAGGGCAGCCTCGTACTTGATGACATTGATGCCGTCTACCTTGCCGTCGAAAGCCTTGTCCTCTATGGCTTTCTGAATCTTTGAGAAGCTGAACACCGGTACATTGGTAGACAACTTGCCATTGCCCACAATATATTCACCCGTAGGATCTACGTCGCAGCCGTGAGGAGACTTGGGGCACGGAATGAAATACAGGAAGTCGTTCACGTCCTTGGTCTCGATAACCTTTACCTTGTCGAGAATCTCAGACTTGGCTATGCCCGTGCTTGGGTCAACCAAGTTGTGGGCATATTTGGATGCCAGCAACTTGAAGTCGCCATTGGCGGCATGCTCGGCAGCCTTTTTCCAATTGATGGCGAGAATATAGTCCTTGTCATTCTTGGAGGAGTTGATTTCCAATAAGGTGTGTGCCTTTTCCGAATTGTAGCATG
>CAYVGR010000221.1:0-4485 GCA_964450065.1 uncultured Prevotella sp.
TAAGATACCGCAGAGCGGTGCGGAGGAGTTTTTTTCAATTCACAATTCACAATTTTCAACTCACAATTAGGCTGACGCGTTGCAATTCATAATTCAAAATTCACAATTAGGCTGCGCATTGATTCTTCTTTCTTCACTCTTCACTCTTCACTTCCTCATCATTCTTCACTCATAATTTGGGCTGCGCATTGATTCTTCATTTTATAAAATATATTTATCGTTTTTCGGTGATTATTTTCGGAGCATCCAGAGAAAATTGCGCCATGTTTTGATTAATAATTTTTGCTTGAGCAACATGAAAATAGTTGTAGTTTTGCGTTCGCTATCTTATTATCGTGCGATTTGAACTTCATGAGCGTGTGAAAGGTTTCTAATCGCGGTACGATTAAGGCTTTGTCGCAAGACAATTCGATATCAAACGATGAGCAACAAAATGAGAAACGAATGGTCGTTTTTGAGAAGCACCTGATAATCAACGAACTACAACATGCCTCAAATTTTCCGAATTTAGACCGGAAGTACTTTTGTTTTTAAATACGAGAAGCACAGAGGGGTGTTTGTAAATAAAAATAAGAATGTAAGTAAATGAAGAGTGAAGAGTGATGAGGAAGTGAAGAGTGAAGAACGAAGAATCAATGCGCAGCCTAATTGTGAATTTTGAATTGTGAATTGAAAAACTCCTCCGCACCGCTCTGCGGTATCTTAGAATATCAGGAGAATATATTTTATGGACGAAAGGCTCATCGCAGAAAATCTCATATTCTTGCTTCGCAAGATTAATCTTAGAATATCTGCCTTACCCCAGCGCGTCAGCCTAATTGTGAATTTTGAATTATGAATTGTGAATTTCTAAGGATTGTGAATTGCAAAAAGCAATAATCAACACGGCGAATACGTTATATGGATATGAAAAGAAAGATTGCTGCCGTGTTGGCATTGCTGACCTACATGCACGTGCTGTCTGCTCAGGAGCGAACGGTGCAGAACCGGCCATATACCGACCTGCGCCCGTTCCATTTCGGCATCTTGGTTGGTCCGCACTTGCAAGACCTCGAGTTTAACAACGTCGGACCACGGGCCTTTGTTAATGACGACGGGACGCAGCAGGAATATACCATTACTGCCGACCAGGATCGCTGGGATCAGGGATTCCATGTGGGCGTGCTGGGCGAACTGCGACTGAGCAGGAGTTTCCAGTTCCGCCTCGCCCCTACGCTTTATTTTGGCAGCCGGCATATCTCATTCCACAATATGAATCCGCAAGCCGTCGATACACTGGTTACTCGCGCGCAAACCTTGAAGTCGGTATATGTTGGCTGTGCGATGAATCTCATCTTTGGTGCCCAGCGGCTCAACAATCATCGCCCCTACCTGATGCTGGGACTTAATCCCATGATTAATCTCACCGGTTCGCAAAACGATTATATCAGGCTCAAGCGATACGACTTGTTTTTCGAGGCCGGCATAGGCTGCGACTTTTATCTTCCCTTCTTCAAGTTGCGACCGGAGCTTAAATTCATGTACAGTCTGACCAATTCGCTGGACACCGACCACCCCAACCACATCAAGGACAAGACCATGCTGCCCTATGCCAAGTCCATCGATAAGGCGCGGTCTAAAATCATAGCCCTGACGTTTTATTTCGAATAATAAATTCCCCACGTTCGTCATGGGAGAGAGGGGGAATACCTTGCCTGAGAGAACACCGTAAAGAATAGCCGGTTGTTATTAAAAAAATGTAGGTATTCTAATGTTGGGAGGGTGCAAGAAAAAGAGGATAATAACAAAAAGCCAGGTACATGGTAGCCCTGGCTTCACAAACATTTTAACTCCTTTGGTAACTGCGTGAATGTGCGGTTACTTGTTTTCCTTATAGTATTTCAGACCGGCTCGGACGTTTTTCACCAATGCATTGCTCGATATGGTAGCACCGCTCACGGCGTCCACGTTCATTTTCTCAGCCTTGGTCACGGTTTTCCCCGTAAAGTTGTTGAGTACGGCCTTGGCTTTTGCAAAATATTTTGGAGTTTCCTGATTCTTCAGAGCCTCCACCTTAACGATTCTGTTTTTCTCGATGTAGATTTTGACAGGAGTCGGACTTTTGTATCCCCTTATTTTCTGGGTTAGTGTGCTGGTGTTGACCACCGTCGTGGCTCCGTCTTTGGAAATCACGCTGTCGGCCGGAATGGCACTGATAAAAAAAGTAATGGCTAATGCTGCAACAATGGGCCTGATAATGTTTTTCTTATTCATCATTTTTAATACTTGTTTCAGATATATTCTTATATAAGACATGGCAAGTTACCTAAAAGTTTAATAAAAAAGGAGCATAGGCCTTGTTTTTAACTTTTATCCTTTATCTTTTAACGTTTAATCCCTTATCTTTGTCAGCAAATACGGACTCTATGGCAATAGAAATTCGCCACAACAGCTTGATGCGCCTTGTTTTTGGCAGCATGCTTTTTATTGTACTCCCAGGATTGCTGTTCCTCGTCCTATGGCCGGTGCTGGGTTGGAAAATGGCTCTGGCTGTGCCCTCGCTGGTCTGGGTGGTGGTGCTTTATGGCTTCTTTTTCGGTTGGAGACACATTGTTGTGCGTTCAGCGAGTTGTGAATCCCCGCTGTTGCCCCGTTCTTTCGACGGATACCGGGTGCTCCAACTGTCAGACATTCATATTGGTACTTTCCTCCGCAATCGCAAATTTGTAGACAAGTTGGTGCGCATCGTCAACGCGCAGGAGCCCGACCTCGTTGTTTTTACCGGCGATTTGGTGAACGTGAGTGCTGAGGAGATTATTCCCTTTCAACATGTCCTCAAACAGATATCTGCACGTGATGGGGTGTATTCCGTCATGGGTAATCACGACTATTGCGAATATGGGCACGACAAAAGTGGCGAGAACGTGACCCGCAATCAGAATGTGTTGAAATACATTGAGGAGAGGATAGGCTGGCAACTGCTTATGAACGAGCACGTGCGTATAAGCAATGAGCATGGCGATGAGATAGCTGTCATCGGGGTGGAGAATATCAGTCGTCCTCCGTTTCCTGATTACGGCGACTTGGAAAAGGCCATTGCAGGACTGCCCGATGGCATGTTCAAGATTTTGCTTAGCCACGACCCAAGCCATTGGCGGCGCGGTGTGTTGCACAAAACCGACATCGCCCTCACTCTTTCGGGTCACACCCACGCGGGGCAGGTGCGCATTGGGCGGTTCTCTCCGGTGAAGTGGGCGTATAACGAGTGGGGTGGAAAATATGTGGAGGGCGGCTCGATGCTGCACGTCTCCATGGGCGTGGGGGGAACAGTTCCCTTTCGCTTGGGAGCCTGGCCCGAGGTGAATGTGATTACGTTGAGAAGAAAAGAATAACTCGGGCTGTCAAGATGCATTAACGGAAAAACATTAAACTTGACTCATACCGAGCCGATAAGCGCGTGACTTTGGGAACGCTCGGTTCTACTGAGTGTGACCGAGCGGGTGGATAATAAAATATGAAAGTCCTTGGGAATCTCTTGTTTTAATGTTGATTCTTCATGGTTTTTAGCCGATCTGCATGGCATAACAACCATGCAGATCGGATAGGCCGTTACACCAGAGTGGCCACAATTTCCTCTCTCGTGCCCGGCAGTAGGTCGATGACGGGAATCTCGGGCATGGTGTAGCATCCCGGTTGCAGTCGCATGGTGGCGCGTGCCGTGTTGACCAGCACCTGGGCTGTGAGCGCAGGGTTGTTGATGCTCATGTTGAACTCCATGTGTTGGTTGGGTGTCTTGCCGCTCGTGCCCTTGCGCACGAGGTTCACGCCGTGTCCCATGTCCTGAACGTCTTTCACGGAAGGCACGGCAAACACATGGGTCTCGTCGTTCGCGAAATAGGGGTCGGCTTTGATTTCCGCAGCCACCTCCTCGAGCTTGGCACCGTCTTCCAATTCCACATATACCATGCGGCGATGAATGCCCTCACCCAGCGGAATGGTAACGGAGAGTGCGTCTTTCACTCCTTTCTTGCCACGTGCGCACACGCTGTGCCCCATCGACATGCCCGGTCCGAAATTGGTGTAGGTCAGTCCTTTGGGAGCGAGGCTCTGCATCAGTATACGGACAATAGAGTCTGAGCCCGGATCCCATCCTGCCGAGATGACACTCACCTTGCCGGCCTGTCGGCAAAGCTTCATCTGCTTGGTGCGATAGTCGAGGATAGAACTGTGGATATCGAAGCTGTCTACTGTATTGATGCCCATGGCCACTATCCTTGCGGCATGGTCGGGACACAGGCGGGTGGGCAGGGAGAGAATGGCCACGTCCACGTCTTTCAGCTCGGCGATGTCGTCGGTCACCTCGTAAGGTGTGAGCTCCAATGGTTTGTTCTTATTACCCTGACGGCGAACGATGCCCGCAATCTCGAAATCGGGAGCGGCTTCCAATGCCTCTATGGTATACCGCCCTATGTTTCCGTAGCCCACAACGGCTGCTCTTATTTTTGT
>CAYVGR010000222.1:0-4482 GCA_964450065.1 uncultured Prevotella sp.
CGATTACTATGGCTGGAATAATATGGGCGTTGGGCTTTACTTGAAAGATGGAAAGGCAGGAATGGGCAGTGGTACCGAAGACAGTAAATTGATTGGTTTCTTCGGTCGCGTGAGCTATGGATATTCCGACCGATACAACATTTTGGTGAGTTTACGTCGTGAGGGCAGCACTCGATTCGGTGACAACAACAAGTGGGGTACTTTCCCCTCTGCTTCATTGGGATGGACCATCAGTAATGAGAAATTCATGGAGAATGTTAACTGGCTCGACAACTTGAAGCTTCGTGCGGGATTTGGTGTGACAGGCGTTATCCCCCGAGAAAACTATCGGTCGATGACTATTTGGAGATTGGGCAGTACTTACTATTATGACAATGGCACTTGGAAGCAAGGATTAGCAGTTGATCAAAACCCCAACCCTGACCTGAAATGGGAGAAGAGTACCGAATTCAATTTTGGTATCGACTGGAGTATGTTCGATGACCGTTTGAGCGGAACTGTTGACCTCTACACCAAGAAAACATCTGACTTGCTTTGGAATTACACTGTGCCCTCACCTCCCAACCTCGTGAACCATACTTTGGCCAATGTTGGCGAAATGCGCAATCAGGGCATTGAGGTTGCTGTTAATGGTGTGCCTGTTAGAACTAAAGAATTCGAGTGGAAGACTACTCTGACATTTGCATACAATGCCAACAAGTTGCTTAGTCTTTCCAACGACTTGTATGAGACCTCTAACGAGCAAGATGATGCCTATCTGGGTGAGCCTATCACCCTACCGACACAGCGTCTCGAGGTGGGAAAGCCTCTTGGCCAATGGTTTGGGCTTAAGAGCGTAGGAGTCTCTGACAATGGACTATGGTTGATAGAGAACCCGGAAACGGGCGAAGCGGTGGAACTTACCGATGGAATGTTGACAGATTCCAAATATCATCAGCATTTGGGGAATGCCATTCCCAAGTTCAACCTTGGATGGAGTAATACTATCCGATATAGGGATTTTGACTTAAACATGCAATTTACCGGTCAGTTTGGAGCTAAAATCCTGAACGAAGCCCGAGCCTATTACGAGAACAACGCCGTAACCTACAACCGTCTAAAGTCGGCCGCCGACAAGCAGTATGGGCAGAATGTTCTTTCCGTAGCGCAGAAACAAACTTTCGTGAGCCATCATCTCGAGAATGGAAACTATCTGAAATTGTCTAATATCACCCTGGGATACAATGTTCCCCTTAAGGAGAATAAGTATGTCAATGCACTCCGCACATACGTTTCAGCATCCAACTTGTTTACCATTACCGGCTACAAAGGGCTGGATCCTGAGTTGTCAAACTCCGATCCTCGTTATTCCGGTATCGACTATCGTGACAAGTATCCCTCTATTCGTTCATTTACGTTGGGTTTGAATGTTACCTTCTAAATTATGCAGCTATGAAATCTATTATCAATAAAATCATATTTTCCACTTTTATCGGCTTCGTTGGGTTCTCTGTAAACGGATGCACCAATTTGGATGAGACCATCTACAATGATATTGCATCTGAGACCCATGAGATGTCAGAGGTTGAACTTGAGGCTACCATTGCCCCGGTATACAGTTCTTTACGCACCGTTTGTTGGGGGTGGTTTGGCATGTTCGACATACAGGATATGAGCTCTGATGTATGGGGTGTACCCAATCGTATAGGTATTGGATGGGGCGATCTCTATATTCCCATGCACAAACACGACTTCAACTCCGAGATGGGGTTCTTCGTTGTCAATTGGAACAACAACTATACCGGTGTAAATGCCTGCAACAAGATGCTGGCCAACAAGGCTATTACAGCCGACCCGGATGTTGTTGCGCAGATACGTGCATACCGAGCTCTTTACTATTATAACCTATTCGACCTTTTCCGCAACATTCCATTGGACACAACTTTTGTTCATGAAGATGGGTGGATGCCCGACCAGGCTGACCCACAGGTGACATTCAGCTGGATAGAACGCGAGCTGAAAGCCGTTGTTGACCTTTGTCCCTCCAAGATAGAAATGGGAAAAATCAACAAATATGCCGTACATATGTTGTTGGCTAAGCTCTATCTCAACCACAATGCTTGGTTTAAGAATGATACGGATAAGTCGTGGTACGGCAAATGTATAGACGAGATAAATGAAGTGTTCAAGGGACCTTTCTCTTTGGCCTCATCCTACAGTTCCAACTTCATGGAAGATATTTCATCGTCACCGGAAATCATTTTTGGAATTCCTTTCGAGAACAAGTATGCTGGAGGTAACTATATGGCCAACTTATGGCAGCATAACGCAGGACGTGCCCGTTGGAACTTCTCCGGATGGGCTACTGGCGGTGGTGTGGTATTTCCGCAGTTCCTCGATACTTACGAGAAGGGAGATACGCGCTACGATGCCACGTGGACAGGTGGTCAGCAATTTGCCATGGACGGCAGTGCTATCCTTGTAGACGGCGAGCCTTTGGTTTATACACGCGAGCTTCATAGCATAGACAATCCTGGTTGCTATCCTTTTGAAAGTGAACGACTCATCAAGTATGAAATCAAGAGCGGAGATTTCGGAACAAGCTATGATGATGTGGCTTACTTCCGTCTGGCTGACGCATACTACATGAAGGCCGAATGCCTACTACGTCTGGGCGGTTACAAGGGAGAGACTGAGCAGAATGCTGCCGATTTGGTTACAGCAGTCCGCATGCGTGCTTTCGATAATGATGCTACCAAAGCAAAGGTTACTGTTGCTCAGTTGAAAGGAGGAAGTAAGTACAATTATGGACACCGCGAAAACACAGCCAAGCAGGGTGAGCCTGATAATTGGATTATTACCCAGGAGGGCGGTGATGATATCGAGTTTGGTGGCCTGCTCGATGAATATGCCAAGGAATTCGTTGCTGAGGCTCATCGACGTCCCGATCTTATCCGTTTCAACATCAAGGGCAGCAATATGAATGTATATTGTGGGAAATCCTGGTTCTGCAAGGATGCTGCGACCGACCGCCATAGTGATATTTTCCCTATTCCAAAGGTTGCTCTTGATGGTAATCCAAAGTTGAAACAAAACCCCGGCTATGGTCATTAAATAATCCAATGGGAATTATTAAAGAAACAACATGATGAAAAAGAATATATTATACATTATAGTGGCCTGTATGACATTGTCACTTGCAGCTTGTAGCGATGACTACGAAGATGCCTCTACGAAACACGTGTACGGTGCGGATGAATCACCATACCTTCGCACTGATCCAGAAGCAAACATCACCCTTTCAGCCGAGTTCCGTAAAGGGCATGTAACACCAGTTGTTGTTAATCTTACGGACTATGCCGAGACTATTCAGTCTAAACTTGGCATGACGGTAGATCAGATGATAGCAGGCGTTAGCTCTGGTAAGTTGGTATTCTATAATATCAACACGGATCGTGGCGTATGGGATAAGACAGCAACGACCAAAGGAGCCAATGGTTGGTACTATACAGCTAAGGGCATGATTTCCAATGCTGACAATCAGGCAGGGTCTATCGAGCTGGATGCAGCCAACAAGACGCTCGTCATCAGCGTCCCGGATAATTCTGAGGCTGGTATTACCTTCGGATTCTGCGTGGGCTTTGCCGTGGACAATGGTCAGAATTATGATCAATACGTTCGTTTCACCACTCAGATAGCAGTAACCGATCCAGGATTGATTATGCCTTCGTTTACTATTCCTGAGGGCGACTATGCTTCTTTCGAGGTTGTGTTTGCTGATTATGAGCAGGCCATTCAGACTTGTATGGGCATGACTGCGGCCGAATTCAACACAGTGGTACAGGATCCTGATGGTGATATTGCCATGTATATGGTAGATGCAGCAGGTAAATGGATGACAGGCTTAGACTATACTGCCAACAACATAGGCTACTGGTGCGAAGGTGACGGTACACCAAGAGGATGGGGCGACGGCTGTGTTTATTTCGTTGAGACCCATGATGGAACTGTTGGTGTAGGCCGATATCCGGGCATTCCATCCGGTACACAAAAGATTATTCACTTTGTTTATGCAAGCAAGAGCGATCCAAGCAAGTTCGTAGAGTTTATCTGTAATGCAACCTTTGGATAATAAGTAAGCATTGATCTATGATTAATATTATTCAGAGAGCCTACAACAGGAGTGCTTATGTGGCACTCCTGTTAGTGTTGGATATATTTATGGTATCGGGATGCAGCAGCGACAAGGATGCAGCCGAGGATGATATTACAATTGCTGACAGTGAATTGTTGAAGATTGTTGCATGGGACGAGGTGGAAAGCTTTATAGAGTTCACCTCTGCATCATCCTGGAATGCAACGTGTTCGGACGTTACTACACGTGCAGACAAAGTGAGCCTCGATTGGCTTAAATTAACCAGACCGAGCGGAGGGGCTGGCACTTTCCAAATGCCTATGGTGCTTGCCAAGAACGATAACGACACCTATCGTGAAGCTCATGTG
>CAYVGR010000223.1:0-4479 GCA_964450065.1 uncultured Prevotella sp.
AGAGCAATTAACCTACGCTCATTTCCAATAAATTACACTCTTTTCGTAACTTCACGATGCAAAGATACAAAAATAGAATGATATTTGCGTCTTTTAACGGAAAACATCATGTACCATGGGATTTTATAGTTGTATGGGAAGCGAGACGACAAACTCCGTATAGTCGGCCTTGGTCTTGTGTGCCTTCACGTCAATACCAATAGTGAGCCGTTGCAGGGAAGGAAAGCTGTAGTGCAGTCCAATATGCTCATAATAGGGAGTTTCCACCTGTTTGGCATTGTCGCCCGCCCTTCTGAAAAGATAAAAACCCAATGAGGTGTGCAGAGCCAGGTTGTGATAGTACACCCGATGTTTGGCCGACAGTCCCAACGACCACGGGCTGTACTTGGTATTGATACCTTTTTTCATTTCCAAGTCCTTCACGTGCGAGGTATATGAACCGTAGAAGACATCCACTCCTGCACCCGATGCCCACCGTCGGGCATATCTCCTCATAACCGAGGCCTGCATCGAACAGGTAGGATAGCGTTTGAATTTCGACGTGCGGTAGTCAGGGTCTTCCGGCGGTGTTCCAAACTGGGTGTGCTGCCAGTCCTCGTTGAGTGTCTTGGCTCCTATGCCCAAAGCAAAGTCGACGAACGTGAAAGGCTTGAAAGGAGTGGACTTGCTGTTCCTGCCACGCAATGCCAATTCCTCATAATAAGGCTCGTACACCACCCCCAGAGACGGTGCAACGACATTGGCTCCCTTGTTCGGACGGTTCAGTGCACCGTTGCTGTGATGATAAAATTCCACACCGGCTCGCAATCCGAGTTCTCGGGTTATGCGATAGGTAGCGTGTAGTCCTGTCCCGAAATAGATAAGCTATCGCGAACCGATGAGTTCATTGTCGATAGCATCGTGGGTGTTGTATTTCGACCTACTA
This sequence comes from uncultured Prevotella sp., assembly GCA_964450065.1. Lineage (GTDB taxonomy): Bacteria > Bacteroidota > Bacteroidia > Bacteroidales > Bacteroidaceae > Prevotella. Next base: position 926 of record CAYVGR010000223.1, read on the forward strand.
TACCCCACTCCGAACGACAGCGTATAGTCAGCCTGCCACCTCCGGTTTCGGAAGAAGGGACGCTCGAATGAGCCATACAGCGTCACCGTGTTACCCATGCGCGAGGTATAGTCCACAGGCTCGAGCAGTCCCCACGCTGGATCCTCTTCACGGTGCATCGTCACGCCATGGTTCATGCCGTATTTGATGCCTACGGCCAAAACGGGATAGCCGAAGTCGCGGGCGTACGCATCGCTGTCGCAGGGCAATGCCGAATAGCGTATGCTGGCATTAACAGCCATGGCAAAGTTTCCTTTCAGCCATTTCTTCTCGTAAGGGTCGGCGGCAATCACCCATCCGGGTTGTGCACCAAATTCCAGTCCGTAGCGGCACAAGGATGTGGTATCCCGACCTGTAGCATGAGCCGACCACGTTGCGAGAACTCCTATGATAATTGCTATTGCCCTTCTCATGTTGTTGGTGGTTTGAAATATATCGTGCGGTTGGCTTTGACAACAAATAGAAAACTTATTGTTGTGATTAAGATTATCCATATCATCTACTTAGTAGATTATATCACTTCACGCACACTCCTGCGATAATTCAAAGAGTTTGTTTGTATTTACTATAGTGCATGTCTAAGAAAGCCTTATTAGGATAGAATTTCTCTGGCAGATATATAGGTTTCCCATTGATATCTATTAAATATGAGCTGAATCTTTCATCAAGAGTCGTTTCTATCAACCTATCTGAAATGCTTATGATATAGTCAGGACTGATTGAAATCAAATAGTCATCGAAGGCTTTATGAAACAAAGGATTCATAGAAAGGCCGTTTTCAGGATTGGTTCTGTTCTTTACATCTTCACTCCATGGAGATATATGACATGCTTCCAATAATCCCTTTTGTGTGATGCCCGTCATACAACACCTGTTATTATATGAGCACAACACAGCTGTTCTAAAGAACTGTTGATTTACACGCTGACGAATGACATATTCTCTTTCCTCACCTAAAGGAAGAGTGGCGGCATCTATGCCTACAGATTTTTCTATGGATTGAGCTTTTAGTTTTGCAATAATTTTTTCGCTTTCATATACCAGTTCCTCCGGGTTGTCAATGAATTTGTTCCAAACAACCTCATCAAGTTTTGATCCTTGGGAAAGTCCCACAATTCCCTTTTCTCTAAGTGCAGGATCTAATCTACCTAAGTTACCCATCTTCATGCTTAGTGCCGAAGGAGAACGGCCTACTATTTTAGCATATTCTTGTATCAATGGATGCCGCGAACTAATTGCTTTAAAAGGTATCTTGCAATAAAGATTCAATGCTACTATTATTTCTTCCTCTGTCCAATTCCTATTCATGTATGTAGAATATTATTTATTTGGGTATGATGATGTTTATTTAGAATATTGGAAAAACGATAGCACAATCTTAATCTTGTAGATTTTTGCTCCTTCTTTTACCATGCAAATATACGCTTTTCCAGTGTAACCTGCAAATGGAACCATGCAAATAAACCCGCATGTCCCTATTGCGCACATCATGGGTGCAGCCAACTGTTGACGTGCATAGAGCTTTTTGTTGACGTCTTACGGCCGACAGACGATCGTCTTGCGACCGACGGACACGCGTTTCACGCCCGATGCACGCTTGTCTGTCGAACGTTAGACGCTGTCAGCAAAGCCTAATCGCAGGAAAGAACAGGTTGAATGTCAGCGAAATGGCACAGCGCAATCGTTCGCATCAAACAACACTGAAGATTCCAGTCCAACGCACTCATTTGTATTTAGAATTATCGTAACTTAGCCAACGATAAACCTAAGACACAAAATTATGAAACAATTATCTACGCTTTTCCTCTCTCTCATCTCATTGCCCATCACCATCATGGCACAAGGTTGGCCTTCGGCCTACGACGGGGTGATGTTGCAGGGGTTTTATTGGGATAGTTTCTCGCAGTCGGCATGGACAAAACTCGAGAAGCAGACCGGTGATTTCAAGGAATACTTCGACCTCGTATGGGTGCCGCAAAGCGGCAAATGCCTCAACTCCCGCTCGATGGGCTACGACCCCTACTACTACTTCGACCAGAACTCCTCGTTCGGAACGCAACAGGAGTTGAAGTCGATGATCAGCACGTTCAAGGCCAATGGCATAGGCACAATAGCCGACGTGGTGATTAACCACCACAACACCATAGGCTGGTGGGAATTTCCCGCCGAAACCTATAACGGCGTGACCTATCAGCTGAAAACCACAGACATTGTGGCCAACGACTGCGGCGGCACAACGAAAAAGCAAGCCGATAAAGACGGTGTTTCCCTCAGCCCCAACCCTGACGAGGGCGAAGGTTGGGACGGCATGCGCGACTTGGACCACAAGAGCGCCAACGTGCAGAAAATTGTAAAGGCTTATCAGCAGTTTCTCGTCAAGGATCTGGGCTATGTGGGGTTCCGATACGATATGGTGAAAGGTTTTGCGGGCTCGCATGTGGGCAACTACAACGATGCCGCCGAAGTGAAGTTTTCGGTGGGAGAATGTTGGGACAGCAACACCACGATTCAGAATTGGATCAACTCTACGGGCAAGCGGAGTGCGGCCTTCGACTTCCAATTCAGGTATAATGTGCGCGACGCTATCAATCAAAAGGATTGGAGAAAGCTCAACAGCACCAACAACCTCGTGAACAATGCGGGATACCGGCAATATGCCGTGACGTTTGTGGAAAACCACGACACCGAATACCGCTCTGCCAAAGAATCACAAGACCCCATCCGCAGAGATACGTTGGCAGCCAACGCATTCCTGTTGGCCATGCCGGGCACGCCCTGCGTGTTCTACAAGCACTATCTGGCCTATCCCTATGAGATAAAAGCCATGATCGATGCCCGCAAGGCTGCCGGCATCACCAACACCAGTTCCTACTCCAACTATCGCAGCGCTGCAAGCTATTTCGGTAATATTGTAACCGGCAGCAAGGGAAAGCTGCTTGTCATGGTTGGCGCAAACTACAGCGAGCCGGCCGCAAACCGCTATGTCAAGATTCTCAGCGGTCATCATTATGCCTACTACCTCTCGCCGGAAACGGAGGTAGCTTTCGCCGACAAGCCGTCGGGAACATACACAGAGGCCTTCAACACCAAACTGACAGCTGTGTCCGCCGAGAGCAGTGCCAAACTGGTCTACACCACCGACGGTTCCACCCCCTCTGCCACCAACGGCAAAGTTGTTGCGAGCGGAACGAGCATCACCATTTCTGACAACTGCACCCTGAAAGTGGGCTTGTTAGTGAATGGAAGCGTGACCTCGACCACCACCCGCAATTATACGTTTGCCAAGCCGGAAGACGAAACCTTTGAAACTCCGCCCGCAGGCTACACTTTCTCTGCCAACTTCATTGCCCCGGCAACTTGGTCGGCCGACATTGAGGTTCATGCTTGGGCATGGATTGAGGGTGGCGCCAACTACACGCCCGACAACAATGCCCATTGGCCCGGCGACAAGAACCACGTTTATCGCGTGGGCAAATCAAAGGATGGCGGCTACATCTGGAAGTGGTGCTACTACG
>CAYVGR010000224.1:0-4456 GCA_964450065.1 uncultured Prevotella sp.
ATGTTTGTCAAGGACTTGCATTTATAACAAATAATTAAGCTGCGAATTTAAGGATTAAAGGAAAATATCCCAAATGTTATACTTGAAGGCAATCAGAGGAATGTTTCAAATTATTATAAACAAAGTGCAATTGTTTGTATGACAAGTAGATTTGAGGGTTGGCCACTAGTACTTGCAGAAGGTATGGCTTTTGGAAATATTGTAATGGCATTTGATTCCTATGGTGCAGTACATGATATTATTCATGATGGGCAAGATGGCTTTATTATAAAAGCTTTTGATTGCAAAGCTTATGCAAAGAAACTTATTCTACTTACGCAAAATAGTGCATTAAGGAAGAAAATGGCGGAGAATGCATTTAAAAGTGCAGATAGGTTCAAAATGGAAAATATCCTTTCCAAATGGGAAACTATTATTTATTAGTGGTGATTTATTATTAATTTGAAAATGAAAGTTCTACAAATCAACACACGATACTATAATGGTGGAAGTACTGGGCGTATAGTCTATGATCTTCAGCAAGTAATGATAAACCAAGGCGTTGATAATTATGTAGCTTTCGGCTTTGGTTATACTCCTAAGGATGAAGAAAAAAGTCATGTCTACAGGATAGAAACTGATAAACAGTTATTTATAAGTAAGGTATGGACGAAGTTAACTGGTCATCATGGATTCAACAATAAGCGTGAGACTAAAAAGCTGCTACGTTGGATAGATGAAGTAAATCCAGACATTATCCACATGCACAACATACACAATCATTATGTGAATATAAGGATGCTTCTTCAATATATTGCAAAAAAGAACATTCCATGTGTATTGACAATGCATGATTGCTGGACATTCACAGGACATTGTGCAAATTTTGAACGTATAGGATGTAAGCGTTGGAAAACAGGTTGCTACAAATGCCATCAATTGCGAGAATATCCAAAGACGTTTGCTTTGATAGATCCGTCTCCTTGGAATTATAGGCATAAAAGAGTTTTGTTTGAGCCACTCGATATTACTTTTGTCACCCCCTCCAATTGGTTGCAAAAGTTACAGCAACAGTCTTTCTTAAAAAATAAACCTTGCATAGTCATAAATAATGGTGTGGATTTAAGTAAGTTCCATCCTATTAAGAGCAACGTTCGTTCACAATATGGTATTGGAGAGCGTAAAATGATATTGGCTGTAGCGGCCAATCTTGAAGTACTCAAAGGTCGCAAGTATTTGCTAGAAATTCCTAAATATTTAAAAGATGATGAAGTACTTGTATTGGTAGGACTTACATCTGAACAATTGAGAGATTTACAAGGGAAACATCCACATCTGATACCAATTGCAAGAACGGAAACTGCAGATGGTTTAATAGGCCTTTATAGTGAAGCTGATGTCTTTATTAATCCTACTCTTGAAGACAACTTCCCGACAACGAATCTTGAAGCATTGGCATGCGGAACTCCTATAGTGACTTTCGATACTGGTGGTAGTGGTGAAGCCGTTGATGAGAAAACTGGTATCGTAGTACCAAAAGGAAACATGGATAAGCTTCTTAAGGCTATAAGAACAGTTTTGTCTAACGGGAAATCGTTCTACATGGAAAATTGCATAGAACGAGCATGTACACATTATAATAAAGATATACAATATTTGAAGTATATAAAGTTGTACAACGAAATATTATCAAAGAACTAATCATACCATTAAGCTGAGCACGAAACAGCGTAAAGTATGTTGTAATCCTGTAGAAAAATATCTTTTGCTAAGCAGAGAAAGAGTAAATGCTAAGCAGAGAAAATATAAATGTTAGAAAGAAAAATAAAATAAGAAATATGGATAAGAAGAAACCAAAGATTTCTGTTATAACAGTATCATACAATAGCGCAGCTCACATAGAGCAAGCTATACAGAGCGTTATCAGTCAGGGATATGACAATAAAGAGTATCTCGTGATTGATGGTGGTTCTACCGATGGTACTGTAGACATTATCAATAAGTATAGGGACAAAATTGATTATTTTGTTTCAGAACCGGATAAAGGCATAAGCGATGCCTTCAACAAAGGCATTAAAGCATCAACTGGTGACATCATTGGTATTCTCAACTCAGATGACTTTATGATGCCAGATGCCTTACAGAAGATCGCTGATGAATATGAGCCCGGTGTTGATATTTATAGGGGATACTGTTTGATTTGGAATGAAGAAACCGGTTCAAAACACGAACTTCATCCCAATGGTAAGTTCTCTATACCACCAATAGGCGCAGTTATCTGTCATGAATCTTCTTTTGTCAGTCGAGAAAGATATAAGAAAACAGGATTGTATAAGGTAGACTACAAATATGCAATGGATCTTGACTTGTTTGTTCGTATGTATAAAGACAAAGACCTTAAGAACAAGTTTGTTAATGTATGTGTTGACACCTTTAGGACAGGTGGCGCATCAAGTTCTTCTGCTTCAAAGCTAAGAGGAGAAAGGAAAAGATTGATAATAGAAAATGGAGGAAGTAGATTAGATGCATTCATATACATTCTTTATTATGATCTGCGCTACAGGGCCAAGATTATCAGAAACTTCTTCCAGAAATATCTATAGGTTATATGGAAAAGAAAAAAATTGCTCTCGTAACCTGTTATTTTCAGCATAACTACGGAAGTCAATTACAGGCATTCGCTACGCAGAAGTTCTTTGACAACTTAGGTGTAGCAAATGAGACTATTCGTATAGATGGCTTGAAGCCAGAGATTAATAAACGGAAGTACAAATACTTCCTCGGCAGAATCTTTGACATCAACATTGTGAAGGACAAGTGGGCGACTGTTAAGAAAGTACTGGCGAAGAAGAGACTGCCTAAGTATGCTGCGAATCTGAGTATAAGATACAAGATGTTTGATGAATTTGCACAGAAAGAGTTTCACCTTTCCCAGAGGTATGGTTCGTTTGCGGAGTTAGCAAAAGCAGCCACAGACTACAGTATGTTTGTTGTAGGCAGTGACCAGCTATGGCTGCCGTCAAACATATCAGCTGACTATTACACCTTGAACTTTGTGCCAGACGCAGTCCCCAAGATGGCACTTGCCACTAGCTTCGGTGTCTCTGAGCTCCCCAACAGACAGGCAAAGATGGCAAAAGCTTTCTTGCCTCGAATTGAATACTGTACCGTTCGCGAAAGAAGTGGGCAGAAACTTGTCAAGATGCTTACGGGAAGAGATGTTCCAGTGGTTTGTGACCCAACAATTCTCTTCGACTCAACTGAATGGAGTAAAGAGATATCTCCTAAGCCCTTTACGGAGGGGAAGTATCTCTTCTGCTATTTCCTAGGTAACAACCCCATTCAACGGGAGTTCGTGAAAAGAGTGAAGCAAATTACGGGCTATAAGATAGTACAGCTACAACATTGCGACGAATATATCGCAGGTGACGAAAATTTCCCTGACGAGACTCCATATAATGTTGGTCCAAAAGAATTCATCCGGCTCATCAGAGATGCTCAGTATGTCTTCACGGATTCATTCCATTGCTCTGTGTTCTCTATGTTATACGGAAAGAAATTCTTTACCTTTCGACGGTATGCGAGCGAAGGTACAGTGTCTACTAATGGTCGTATCTACTCGCTATTGTCATTGGTTGGATTGGAGAATCGATTGCTTCATGGGGACGAAGATGCGAATACATTCCTCGGACAGGAGATAGACTTCAGTATTGTTCATTCAAAGTTGGCCGAGCTTCGACATTTAACCAAACAGTTTGTCTTAAATGCATTAGACAAAGAACATATCAGTTATGATAGAAATTAAAGACAAGAAAGATTGTTGTGGCTGCTGGGCATGCGAAAATGTATGTCCAAAGCAATGCATATCAATGAATGAGGATAATGAAGGATTTCGTTATCCTACAGTGGACAAGAAAAAGTGCATCAATTGCCATCTATGTGAGAAAGTCTGTCCGATTATAAATGTTGAAACAGATAAGCCAAACGATAAACAGAGGGCATTTCTTTTACAACATAAGGATAAACAGATACTCCATGAAAGTGCATCAGGAGGTGCTTTTACAGCCATTGCTTCCTATGTTATTAGAAAAGGAGGTGTCGTTTTCGGTGCTGCCTATACAGACAACTATGTAGTCGCCCATCAATATGTAGAAAAGATAGAAGACCTATGGAAGTTCCGCAATTCAAAGTATGTTCAGAGTGAAATGCGCAACGCATATGCTCAATGCAAGGAATTCCTTAAACAAGGAAGAATAGTATGTTTTAGTGGCGTACCATGTCAGTTGGAGGGCTTACTGAGATTTCTTCGAAAGCCCTACGAGAATTTGATAACCGTTGATGTTCTCTGCCATAGTATAACATCTCCCAAGGTGTTCCGCCTATATGTTTCCGCACAAGAGGAAAAGTTTGGTAAAGACATAAATAACTCAAGTTTCGGATTTAGATTTCAAGCCGTTTGAGCATACTCTCTAAGTGC
>CAYVGR010000225.1:0-4443 GCA_964450065.1 uncultured Prevotella sp.
CCCGCGGCGAATGCGTGTTCAAGGTTTCGCGACATCACATTGAGACATACTCCACATCGAACAGCAAAGACAGGCAGTATCTCTACTCGTCTATGTCGCTCGAAAGCATCGTCAATCGGAGGATATTCACTCTGGAGAAAGACGAATTTTTCTTGTTTGCATCCAATGAGAAGCTTACCGACATCACTCTGGAACACGAAAAAACAGAATATTGCCGCACAATGGTGTTTTGGATCAACTGGTCGGAACAAACTAAGAAACACACGCTCTACAATGACGTCATAGAACGGAGCCTGCTCACGCTGAAGCTGTTGTCGTTCCATAACGGTGCCATAATGGCTGCGCTTACTACGAGTTTGCCTGAGATTATTGGCGAAACACGCAATTGGGACTATCGTTTCTGTTGGCTGCGGGATGCCTCCATGTCTATCGAAACCCTCGTCAAACTCGGACACACACGCTCGGCCAAGCGATTTATGCAGTTTGTGAGGTCTTCCTTTGTGGCTCATCACGACTCCTTCCAGATAATGTATGGCATACGTGGAGAACGGAAGTTGCACGAGGAAGAACTGAATCATCTGTCGGGATATGAAAATTCCAAGCCCGTGAGGGTGGGCAATGCGGCCTATCATCAGAAGCAAAACGACTCATACGGCTATCTTATGAACTTGATTTACCAGTTTTTCACTTTGTTACCCAGTCGGCGGGAAGACCTTGAAGACATTTGGGACATGGTGAAAAACATCATGGTCATTGTGCAAAAAGGATGGAAAAAACCTGATAAGGGCATTTGGGAGATACGTGGAAAGGCTCAGCATTTTGTGTCGTCCAAGGTGATGTGCTGGGTGGCTCTGGATCGGGGGGCACGGATAGCAGCTCTGTTACATAGGGAACAAGATGCTGAGGAGTGGCGAAAGGAAGCTGACCGTGTGAAGAATGATGTGATGAAGAAGGGGTGGAACGAGGAGCTGCAAAGCTTCACCCAAACCTACGACAACACGTTCATGGACTCGTCTTTGCTGCTGATGGAGGAGTATGGGTTTATTGACGGGCAAGACCCTAAATACAAGAGTACGGTGAAACAAGTAAAGAAACAATTATTCCACCATGGGCTGATGTACAGATATAACGCACCCGACGATTTCGGAACGCCCAAATCGGCCTTTACGCTCTGCACATTTTGGTTGATACGTGCCATGTTTGTTACCGGAGAAAAGGTAAGGGCACGGAAGCTGTTCGATAGCTTGCTCGGATATTCCAACCATTTGGGGCTGTTCAGTGAGGATATAGACTTTAAGACCAAACGCTTGTTGGGTAATTTCCCACAGGCTTATTCGCACCTGGCTTTGGTCAATACGGCTTTGCTTTTTACCGAAGAGATGAGAAAGCCCTTTTAAGATGGTTTTATCTCACAAGTTTTAAGCGCAGGCTGTTGAGTACCACACTTACGCTCGAAAAGGCCATCAATGCCGATGCCCACATAGGCGTTATCTGAAAATGGATGCCGAAAAGCCAAGGCAGACCGGCTGCCAGGGGTATGCTTACAATGTTATAGATGAAAGCCCAAAATAGGTTTTGCCAAATCATTTTTACGGTTTTGTCACTCAGGTTCACCGCATCGGGTATGGCTCGGAGGTCATCGCCTATGAGCATTACCTGTGCGGCATCTATCGCAACATCTGTGCCCTTGCCTATGGCTATGCTCACATCGGCTTGAGCCAGAGCCTGGGTGTCGTTGATGCCGTCACCTATCATGGCTACACACTTACCTTCTGCTTGGAGTGTTCTTACCAGTTTTTCCTTATCCTGAGGTAATACTTTGCTTTGGAAATGGCCGATACCGGCTTTGTTGGCCCAATAGCGTGCCGCTTCTTCCTTGTCCCCGCTCATCATATAAACGCTGATTCCGCGACGTTGCAAAGCCTGCATGGCTTCGCGAGCATTGGGTTTCAGAGTCTCGCGGTCTTCCAAAGGCAGGTCGTCGGCCTTGGTGAAGTCTACATTCTGATTGGGAATGGTCAGTGTTCCGGTCTTGTCAGTTACCAGCACATCTATCTTACGGAGGTTTTCCAAAGCCGTGGCATCCTTGATTAGGATTTGCTTTTCGGCAGCTTTGCCAATGCCCACCATTAGTGCGGTGGGCGTAGCTAACCCCATAGCACATGGGCAGGCCACTACCAAAACGGCCACACCACTCAATACGGCCTGCGGAAGGTAGACAACGCCTCCTATGAAATACCAAGCCAGAAAAGTAACAATGGCAATGCCAACAACAACGGGAACGAATACCAATGCAGCCCTATCTACGACGCGTTGTACCGGTGCTTTGGAAGCTTGTGCTTCCTGCACCATGCGAATGATATGAGCCAAGGCTGTCTCTTCGCCTATTTGGCGGGCACGCATGCGAAACTTTCCCTGGCTCGGGATAGTTCCGGCCAAGACTTTCGAGCCTGCCTTTTTCTCAGCAGGGGTAGGCTCACCGGTTATCATGCTCTCGTCGACATAAGCTGCATCAGCCGTCATGAATGAACTTGCCCAAGTCACTTCGCCGTCAACGGGAACCTTCTCACCTGCCCGAACTTCCAATATATCTCCCTTTTCAATTGTGGAAATGGGAACCTCGCGAACGGCAGCTTCTTCCGTGCATGTTTGGAATTCTCCCTCTTTGGAGAAGGTGGGGGAGGCGGGTGTTGCTCTCTCGCATATCCGTGCGGTTTTCGGAGCCATACCCATCAGCTGTCGAATGCTGCTAACCGTGCTGTCTTTCGCTTTTTCTTCCAGTAGCCGGCCAGTGATGACAAAGGTTATGATCATTACGCTAGCATCATAATAAGTATGCCATTCTATGCCACGAATGCTCCAAACTGCATCGCCCCAGAACGTGTTGAAGGCACTAAAAAGGAAACTCACACCTGTTGACAAGGCTACAAGCGTATCCATGTTGGCTCCGCCGTGAAGGAAATGTTTCCATGCCGCGATATAAAACTGCCTGCCACAATACCACAAATTGGCGAGCGACAACAACAAACACAGCTGGTTGGCCATGTCTCGTCCTCCTAAAGGAAGCCATTGCATGGAAATAGACATTACCAAAACGGCAATGCTCCACGATACGAGGGCTTTGCGTTTGAGCAAAGTATATTCGCGCTTTTGGATTTCCTCTACCGAGCGGTCTTTCTCTATGACGAGATCATAACCTATGTTGTTGATTTCCCGCTTCATCGTTTCGAGCGAGATCTGACCCGGATCAAAGTCTACCAAAGCACTTCGGCCGGCGAGGTTTACAGTCGCACTTGTAATACCTTCGAGTGAATTGAGTTTGCGCTCCACGTTGGCAGAGCATGCCGAACAGGCCATGCCAACAACGGGAATGGTTTGCTTCATGCTTCCTCCAACTTACAGCGTCATCTCGAAATGACCGATATTGTCTATCGCATCTTTCATTTGTGCAGGGCTAACGGTACTTTCGTCGTACTCTACGGTTACGTTTTTATCGGCAAGACTCACGTTGGCACTCCGAACACCGTCCAAGGCTTTCAAGGCATTTTCTACGTTCGCCTTACAATGTCCGCACTTCATGCCACTCACTTCAAATGTCTTTGTTTCCATAATTCAGTTTCTTTTTATTGGTTTTAGGCTCATGATGAAAACCACTCCAAGTGGGCTTCCATACAAAGGTACGATCTTTGCATGGTTCCATCGTTACAAAATTATGGATAAAAGTTGTAAGCTTTAATAATTTATGAGGGTGTCTTAAAAATGTGCATAAGGTATCATCATATATTATATATGTAATTGTATGAGCAAATATAATATATGATGAACCTTACACACGTACAATTATCGGAAATAATTTCCACTGTGACTCAATGAGAGCCAGCTCTTTACTCTCTAACGTTCACTTGCCACGATGGTCTTTTAGATGATAAATTCCACCAATGCCAGGAAGCTGAAAGCATTTTGTTGATGTGAAATTACTTGACGAGTTTCAAGTCGTAGGACATGCCTTCTGCCTGAACGGCCTCTTCGAGGTCAGCATTCACCATGCGAAGGGTGGAGTCGTTGAGCACCAGGAAGTATGTGGTATCATTCTCTGCCGTAGGCAATTTGAGATAGTTGTTCTCCTTGCCGTCCACGGTTTTGGTATCAGCAACGGCAACACCTTGATAGCTAAATGTCGTGTCAGCTTCTGTTTCTGACTTCATGTAGCTCTCGGTGAGGCTGAATTGCATAGTAGAATCTTGAGTCATGGCCAGACGATAGTTGATGCCATAGCAGTCGGCTGCCGGCACCATGCCTTCGTAAACCACAGAGTCTACTGTTGTTGTGTCTTCTGATCCTGCTGTAGTTGCTGTCTTTCCATTGTTGCAAGAAGCCATGATGGCTGCGCATGCAAAAGCCATAAAAATAGTTTTCTTCATTTTCTTCTGATTTTTTATATGT
>CAYVGR010000226.1:0-1865 GCA_964450065.1 uncultured Prevotella sp.
CACGCGTAACAATTAAATTGGTTCGAGCAAACGGATTCGCTGCGAATTTGAGGAATTATACGAATGGATACGAACTTCTCACGCCAGACAAAATATATTCCACCTTAATTTATAGAGAAGTGTTATTCGTGTTCATTCGTGTCATTCGTGGTTAGTTCTGAGCCTTATTTGAGGTTGAGCCTGAACCATTCCGCGATCTGTCGCAGCAGGTGGTTGCGGGTGTTGCCGCCATAGATGCTGTGGTTGCGGTTGGTGTAGTAGTTCTCCTTGAAGTCCTTGTCGGCCTGTACCAGAGCCTCGGCATACTCAAAGGTGTTCTGCGAATGCACGTTGTCGTCGGCCACGCCGTGGCATATCAGCAGCGCACCGCTGAGCTTCCCTGCCCGCCTGATGGGGTTATCGCCATAGCCCTCGGGGTTTTCCTTCGGCGTACGCATATAGCGCTCGGTGTAGATGCTGTCGTAGAAACGCCAGTCGGTGGGAGGAGCCACGGCCACACCTGCACGGAACACCCCACGACCCTCGCTCATCGACATCAGCGTGCAGAAGCCGCCGTACGACCAGCCCCAGATGCCTATGCGGTCCTTATCGACATACGGCAGCTCACCCAGCCACAGTGCCGTCTCCACCTGGTCGCGCGCCTCCATCTGTCCGAGCCGCTGGTAAGTGCACTTCTCCCATTCGGCACCGCGTGCGCCCGTGCCGCGGCCGTCCACACACACCACGATGAATCCCTGCTGTGCCAGATACTGATCGTAGGCCGCACCGCTGCCCATCGAGCCGATGCTCCACGAATCGACAACCTGCTGCGAGCCAGGGCCGCTATACTGCGTCATGATCACGGGATATTTCTTTGTTTTGTCGAAGTCGGCCGGGCGCAGCATCCAGCCGTTCAGCTTCACGCCCTCTGAGGTGGTGAAGCTGAACAGCTCCTTTTTGGCCCAGCCATACTGCCCGGTCTTCGCCACGAGCTGCTGGTTGTCGAGGTTGGTGGCGATGACCTTTCCGTCGTTATTGCGCGTGGTATAAACGTAGGGCGTGTTGCGGTCGCTCCAAGTATTGACAAAATAGCGGTAGTCGCCCGAGAACACAGCTGCATTCCAGCCCTGCTGGTCGGTCAGCCGTTCGGTCTTGCCGTTGCGGTGGGTCACGTAGATCTGCCTGTCCTGCGGTGCCAATGCGGCAGCCTGATAATATACATCGCCCGTCTTCTCGTCATATCCATAGACCGTCGTGATGTCGTAGTCGCCATCGCCGATCTTCCGCTGCAGCTGTCCGTTCTGATCATAGAGGTAGAGGTGCATGTAGCCGTCGCGGTCGGACGGCAGCAGAATGTAGCCGGCACCCACACGGATCTGCTCCATCGACTCCTCCTTCACGTAGCGCGGCACACTCTCCTTGATGAGCAGTTTAGCCACCGTGGAACGCGGGTTAACGCTGTAGAGGTTCAGCTCGTCCTGATGACGGTTCATGGTATAGACCATGATACGCGCAGGGTCGTCGGTGGAGAGGATACGCGGCATGTAGCCGTCGGCAGCCAGAGGCACCTGCAGCTGCTGCGTGCGGTGGGCCTTGATGTCGTAGCTCCATGCCGTCACCTTCGAGTTGTCCTGCCCCGCCTTCGGATATTTGTAACTGTAGAGGCTGGGGTAGTAGGTGTTCTCCGTCAGGGCAGGTTGGGCGCCCTGAAACATCTGGAGCGAATACTGCTTCACGTCTTTCTCGTCGTAGCGTATCCAGCAGAGCATGGTGCCGTCGGCATTGAACGCCATAGCATGAGAGAAAGAGAACTCCTCCTCGTTCACCCAGTCGGGTATGCCGTTGATCACCTCGTTGAACTTTCCGTCCTTCGTCACCTGACTCTC
>CAYVGR010000226.1:1875-4433 GCA_964450065.1 uncultured Prevotella sp.
CTGTTGTCATAGAGCAGCTTCACCAGAAAGATGTTGCCGCCGCGCACGAACGCCACCTGATTGCCGTCGGGCGACCATACCGGGGCCTGCTGCGGACCGTTCTCCGAGAGCTTCTCCAGCTTGCGCGAGGCTACGGTGTAGATATAGAAGTCGGCGGTAAACGACCGGCGGTAGATGCGGTTCGTGTGGGTCTGAATGAGCATGTGCCCGCCGTCGGGGCTCATCAGATAGCCGTCAAACGACTCTATCTTCTCGCCCTGCGTGTTGTTCACGTCGAAGAGCACCGCCGTCTGCTGTCCGTTGCGGAAGGAATACTGCACGATCTGCTTTCCGTCCTGCGAGATCTGGGCATACTGGTCGGTGCCCTTGATGGTGTTGATGCTGATTTTGTAGAGATAGAACGCCGTCATGCCCTTCACCGACCCGAAGAATATCCGTCCGTCCGAGGTCTTCAGCCCGGCATTGGGCTGGAACAGCTCCGAGGCCATGCCGTCGAACCTGTTGAACATCTGTATGCCGTCGCCTTTGGTATGTTTTATGATGCCTCTCGTGGTGGCAAGCCACAGCACGCCCTGATCCTCCACGATGCTGTTGATCTCATTGCTTGGCGCATTGAGATGATAAAGCTTAAACTTTCCGTTGCCTTCATAGCGGCACAGCCCGCTGGAGGTGGCCAGCCACATGGTGCCGTCGCGATCCATCTCGATGCAGTTCACCTGGTTGGAGGGCATCGCGAGCTCCGCCTCCGTCTGCACGAAATGCTTCCATGCCGTTCCTCTGGCATCACATCGCCACAGTCCGTCGCCCTGCGTGGCCAGCCAGATGTTCCCCTTTTTGTCTTCCTCGATATCTATGATCACCGCGTCCATGCGTTTCAGAAGCCTGAAACGGTCGCTCCTTACATCTAACAGGTGCACCCCTTCCATGGTGGCGGCCCACAGCCGGTGGCGGCTATCCATGTAGATCTCGTAGCTGCTGTTGCCCGTCAGTCCGTCGGCCGTGGTGTATCGCCGCATGCTTCCTGTCCTTACGTCATATTTCACCACCCCGTTGGTGTACGTTCCAATCCACAGGTTCTTGCCGTCGAAACACAGTGCATGCACATTGTAACGCTTCAGCACGCTGCTTCCGGCATAGTCTTTCAGCCGTTTCGTAGCCATGGAGTAGCACGACAGCCCACCGTCGTCGCTGCCGATCCATACGTTTCCGGCATGATCCTCGCAGAAACGGCTCACCACATTGCCCAGTCGGCTCGCATCGTCGCTGCCGTTGGTGTAGCTCACGAAGCGCTCGGTGACGGGCGAAAGATAGTTCACACCGCTGTAAAACGTGCCAAACCATGTGCCGCCCTCATGGTCGCGCATGATGGAATACACAAATTTGTCGCACAGGGAGCTGCCCTCATACTTGCTGTCCAGCGTCATTCTGTGCCATTCGTGCGTAGCGGTGTTGTAACAGATCAGTCCGTCGTCGGCCCCTATATAGATGTCGTTGCCGCCATATTCTGTCAGGGTGTGTATGTGTTTGCCTGCCCCCGTGGCTGCCGGATCAAGCAGCTGGTGCACACTCCCGTCCGGTCCAAGCCTGAGCAGCCCGTCGTCCCAGCTTCCTATATATATATCGCCTTTCACCGTCTGGCACAGGGCCAGTGCGTTGAGGCTGTACCGGTTGCTGCGACAGGGTATCGCCCTGAACCTGTCGGCGGCCTTGTCAAGCCGATAGATGCAGTTGGTGCCGCTGTTAGACACTGCCCACAGCTGATTGTTGTGGTCACACATCACCATGGCAATATTGCCCTGGGTACCGGGAAACAGGTAGTGCGACAGGATCTTCCCGTCCTTGCTGCATCTGAACACCCCTTTCTTCAGCGTCGATAGCCACACGTTGCCGTCGCCGTCGAACGCAAACGATGTGATGTGGGCTGACAGGTTGCGATTGAAAAGACGGAAGACGTGGGTGTGGGTGTCGAACCTGAACGCCCCCTTGGCAGTACCCACCAGGAGCCCCTGCTGCCCTACCGACAGTGCGGAGACAAACTGGTCGGCTCCTATATACTGGTTATAATAATGCTGCACGCGGGTGCCGTCGTACCTGCACAGGCCGTTATCTGTGCCCAACCACACAAAGCCGTTGCTGTCTTGTGCTATACTTCTCACGGCGTTCGACCGCAATCCCTCCTGCATGGAGATGTTTCTATATCGTATGTCGGCAATGGAATATTCTGCGGGGATCAGCGCAAGGAGTACGGATAGCAGGATATGCAGGTTGTTTCTCAGCAGTTTCGTCATCGTTCTTCAGTTTGATTTACCGAGGACAAAGTTACGTTTTTTTATATAAAGCTTATGATCGTGTCGCTGCTTTTAGCAAAAAAAACGCGTTGACAGAATCAGTATGCCACGGCATAACCCTGCCGTGGGAGCTGTCTGAACCACGAATGACACGAATGGGCACGAATGTTTTACGCCTGTTCGGGATAAGAAAAGCCACGAGGGTGTATCAAAAAGGAGACGCACTGGGGCAGCAACTGAGATGCACCGAGGCAGGTCGTTCAGCCAACG
>CAYVGR010000227.1:0-4428 GCA_964450065.1 uncultured Prevotella sp.
TAATAATAAATAGCATAATAATGAGGATATAAACAAAGAACTTTTTCTTTTATATAGCCAAAATGTCCTTTTTATTAAAAAAAAATGAAATAATATATAGAAAAACAAGCCTGCGATGCCAAAATAATAAGGAAAAGAAAGCCATTCTACATCAATATTATGCTTGTAAATAGCAGCCATTGACCAAAACCCATTACCAATAATCTTATTTTCTATTGGTGCTGATTGTATCATCTTGTAAGTTGTCTTTACATTATCCAACCTTCCACTACCATTGTCATCACTAATTCGCTCCATTCGTTCCATTGTCCGTATATATGCATCATTGTTGTTTAGATAGCGACCTCCAAAGAATGAAAGTAAGAGTACTATCAAGATAGAATTTACAATAATTCGTTTAGAAGAACTATTCTCATAGAGGAAATATACAACAAACAAAATAGATGAAATAATAATTCCTGTTCGCTTAAACGAATAAATAGAAGCAAAAAAAGCTGCTATCAAACAGAAATATTTCAACCATTTATATGTATCAATAAAAATCAAAGGAACACACATCATAACAAAGTAATAACCAGGATATTGCTTTTGAACATCCAGAATAAGCCTTTGTATATTATACACTCTAATATTATATATTATTCCAAGTAATAAGAAAAGAATTGCAAGATATCTTATACTATTATGGTCATTTCTAATGTAATACATGAAAAAAAAGAGTGTAGCAAAAAACCAACTTATAGAATAAAAAAACAACTCTGTCAATGAACAGCCATAAAACAGGCCATACATGTATCTATCATCATAATAAAAGTAGTTACAAAAAGAAATAGCAAACACAAATAGCAGACAAATAAAAATTTTCATTATAGGAGATTGGAGAATTACTCTATTTTTCCCATATAAAATATAATATATCAACGTATTTATAGCTAAGACTATGGATGATATGTAAAAAGCTCCTCTTGCGTACATGTACATCATCACTGCCATGGAAGTCACAGTAATGCAGAGTTGTGTTTTCTCCATTAATCGTGTTAGAGTCATTGTAAAGACGATTTAATAAAACGAATACTTTCCTTCCTAAGCTGATCGATATTATTATCAACCATAAGATAATCTACTTCATCAAGATAATAAATATTATTGATAGAATGTGGAAGAATTCCTAATACAACATTAATAAGTGATTGAATCCTTGTATTACCGCGATGAGAGTTTTCGATGCAGATAATTTTCTTATGAAAAATCAGAGAGAATACCGTTCCATGAAAAGAATCTGTGATAACATACTCTGCATTTTTAATAATATTTAGCCATGAAACTATATTACGTTTGAAGACTGGTTGTAAAATACAAGGAAGTTTATTTATCATTTTGTTAGCGGAGGACGCAGAAATTACAGAAAGTTTGTATTTTGTTGCGTATTCCTTTATAATTCGATTAGACTGTTCACTTTCATCCAAAATATAAGTAGCAATGTATCGTTTAGTTCGTTTCTTTAACTTGAAAATTCTAATATAATCATTCGCACTTAGCAGGAGTGTTGGATCTAAAACTAACTGGGACTCTACATTAAAATATGACTTACATAAATCAATGGCGGAATTTTCGCGAACAGAAATTCTATTAAAGTTGCTAAGCAGTCTTTTCACAACAGGGATGTTCACAGTTGGATTTGGATCATCCCATCCTTTGATGCCAAATGAAGCCGCATATGCAATTTTCTTTATTGTCTTCTTAGTAACAAAGTCGAGAAAAAAATTGTAACCTGCGCCAAGAACATATCTTAATCTCCAAACTTGATCGCTGCCAACAATAAAAGCAGCATATCCCTTATCATTTAATTTTAACATCTGCTCTTGTGAAGAAAGGATAGAGGTCTTTGGGATGTACCGATCAATAAACTTCGCAAACTTATATAATATCAGCTTCCGAAATAATAATCTCTTAAATTTATAGAACAAAGATGAATTCTTTGAATTCCAACGTCTGTTGATATATTCTGCCTGATATCCAATGCTATTAATAGTATATACTAATGCAAAACACTGGAGTATTCCCCCATAATTTGAAGATAGAGGTAAGGTTAAGATGCCTATTTTTTTCATGTTCTTTGTAGAATTCTCTTTATTACATTCAAAATCTTCATCTTTAACAATAGCTTGATTGTTAAATTTCTTATTTGTTGGGAAAAGCTATAAGAAGAACATTTCCATAACAACTTTATTATATTATCTTCATTAACTTCTTGAAAGAAAACAGACCTGTTCTTATTTATTTTTCATGATTGATGTACTGCCGGATTTGACATGTACGACTTGGAATAATCAATCAATACAGACTGGATCTTAGGATCCTCTGATAATTTTAGGGGGTCTCTAAAAGTATAAACCAAACTGACACCTTTATCATCATTTTTTGGAAAAAAATGTTCCGTTCCCCATAAATCGGCCAAAGCATAATCAGCCTGATTCACAAAAGATTTAAAATGACATTCATAGCAACAGGGTCTTAAGGTCAAGTTTCTGATAAACGCACGAAGATAGGGATTCTTATTATGTGTCTCAAAACATCTTGTTATATTGTCCTTTCCACGAATTCCCCCACAAAGCAAATATGATAAGCCAAAGTTCTTCCAGCCCATTTCACTCTTATCTCTGAAGTTGATAGATGAAATAGCTAATGCTTCCATTTGCAACTGTCTATTAAACAAAGATAATTGCTTAGACAAATACATTCTCCAGATTAATGGCGAAGGAACCCCATGGCATATCACTTCAACCAAGATGAGATTATTGTAGTCGCGTCCTAAAAAGAATTTCAATCCTGCTATTTGGCATGGAGTTCCACTAAAAAGAACGGTACGTCCATTTTTAAGAAAATCCTTAGCTTTCTTATACGAAGATTGTATCTCGCTTTGCACATATTTCGACCCCTGCAATTTAGATATGTCTTTCTCTCTATCAATGAAATTATGTACTACATTCCATTGTGCATCAAACATAGCGCCAAAAACAACGCCTTTGTCATCCAATACTTTTTTGGCTAAACTGTAAAACACACCGCCAGAAGAGCTGCTATGTCTTATTTTATCGTCATGATTAATGCAAGCTAACGTTTTAGGAGGCTCAGAGACAGAGGAATGCTTTATATTAATTATCGGACATACATTTTCGCATCTGTGACAATTAATACATACAGACGTATCGATAGTTGGATAGCAAAATCCTTCCTCATCGGGAGTCATCCTTATGCATTTTACTGGGCATGCCTGAGAACAAGCAGAGCATCCACAGCAATCGACTTTATCTTGTATTTCTATCATAATCTGTTTCCTAATAATACATTTAAAAATGCCGGACAAGCCTTTTTCATAACCTCATATAATATGCTCCCCAAGATTAATGTCGTAATTACTATTATTAGATAAGAAAACAAAGGTAATGAACTTGAGCAATACTTTTCTACAATATTCCTTACAATATGAATCAGAAGCATATGAGATAAATAAATGAAGAAGAAAAACTTATAAAACCTATGAAGTAAATTAGAAAAACTATCAAAAAAATTATTCTTATAAATAAAATAAATTGAATATACTCCTGACAATATGATTATCTTAGTGATAAATGTAAAAATTGCAAGCCCCCTCTCCCAACCATAAGAGGTAGTGCCCCAGCCTATTACAAAACAACTAATAACAAAAATTGATAATATAAGATAAGCAATATTAGAATGAAGATGAATAACTTCAAATATATTTTTTGAGACTATAAAATAACCGATAACTATAAAAAAGAGACACTCAATATGAGGATTGGTAGTAGTAAACCAAACGAAGGATAAGACCAACGTAAATAAGCATCCAAGAATTCTGCATTTAAGAATCACATGTATTACTGGTGCAAAAAGATACGCAATAAATAAATCTCTAATAAACCACAATGCAGGATTAAAAGGGAAAATAAATAGCTTTGAAAGGAACTTAGAGATAGTCCAATTTTCAATTATATCCTCTGGAGAATAAAATGCCCTTAAAGAATTAATTTGTTGAGAAAGAAGATATATAAAAATATATAAGAGTATGGTGAGTAAATAGGGAATGGCAAGCGAAAAGAATCTCCGTCTAATTTTCCTTACATAATTATCTTTGACAGAAAAGTCCCTGAAAAAAAGAATGCTTGATATCAAAAAAAACACAGGTACTGCAATCCTGGTAAAACCATAAAAAATCGTATTTAAAAAAAATTGAGCATACAAAATCTTTGTTTGTACTATACTATGCATCAATACTATCAGAATGATACATAATGAATTCATCTCTGTTATCTTTCTACTTGCTGAATTTGATATATACATTGGAGATACTTTTACACTAGTGTCCACTTAAATACTTTAACATTCGGCTTTGCTTACTGATTGTAA
>CAYVGR010000228.1:0-4388 GCA_964450065.1 uncultured Prevotella sp.
TCGGGTTCTAAAAATTGTGCTTCAAATTCTTCAGCGTATTTCCAATGATGATTTAAAGATATTATTTTTCGCATTTTCTCACCTTACTTTCATTTAATATAGTGTCCTCTGGTAGTGAGTTCATTGTTACATTCAACTTCAAACTGAAAATAAATTTTATCCTATTCCTTAATTCCTCCCGCAGTTAGACCACTTTGAATATAGTTTTGGAGCATCATAAATATAATCATAATTGGTAGAGAAGACAAAACTGCTGCAGCTGCAAACAAAGTCCAATTTGCTGCAAACTGATGGTCAAGAAACATCTGCATACCAAGGGCTAGTGTTCTTTTTTGTGGTGACTGTATAAAGATTGAGGCAATTACATATTCGCTATAAGCCGCAATAAACGAGAATAAAGAGATTACTGTAATTTGCGGTAATGCCAAAGGTAAGATGATCTTTATAAAGACTCTAAAATGTCCCGCACCGTCTAAGAAAGCTGATTCATCTAGCTCTTTGGGAACAGTATCTATATATGATTTTAATAACCAGATGTTAAAGGCACTTCCTCCAGATAAGACTAAAATTAATGCTATAGAACTATCAACCAAGCCAAATCTATACACTAATGTGTAGTATCCTGCAACCGCCATGCTACTAGGGAAAACTTGCAGCAAAATCAAACTCATTAATCCTCGCTTTCTTCCAACAAAGCGCATCCTAGAAAAGGCATATGCAGCAGTTGCTGTCAAGATTATTTGGACAATGGTTACGGCAAAACTAATCTTTAAAGTATTTATTACCCAGGTTATAAAGTCTGTTTTTTGCAACAACTTAGCATAATTACTTAGTGTTAGACTTTTGGGAAAGAGAGATTTCATAAAGAAACTTTCCCCTTTAGCAAATGAAGCCATCAAGATCCATACAGCAGGATATAAGGTTAGGATTATTGCAAACCATATTACCACCCTACTTACGTTCAATCTTACTCTTTCCGTACGAGATAATCTAGGTCGATCGTTATTTGCCGAACTGGTCAAAAACATCGAAAATCACTCCTTGAAAGAACCGGATAAATTTATATTAATCAAAGTTAGTGTACCGACGATTATAAAAATAAACACACTCAAAGTAGCAGATAGCTCATACCTATAAGAAGCAGTTGTCATCTTATAAACAGTACTTGCCAGAATATCAGTGCTTCCGGCAAATTGAGAGCCTACTCGAGGTGGCCCACCTCCTGTGATCATATAAATATTGCCAAAGTTATTAAAGTTAAAGGCAAATGTAGAAACTACTAACGGAATAGAAACCCTCACGATTAAAGGAAAAGTAATTAACTTAAAGCAATCCCAGCGTGATGCACCATCTACTTTTGCCGCCTCGTAGTAAGTTGGCGATATGGATTGTAAACCGCCTAGACAGACATTCAGCATATAGGGAAATCCTAGCCACAAATTAACGATTATGATACCTACCTTTGCCCAAAAAGGCGTACTAAGCCAGGGTATTCCTTCTGAAATTCCTAAAGCGCGCAAAAGATTATTAATTCCTCCATATTGCTCATTGAGTAATCCTTGCCAAGATAAAATGGCGATAGTGGAAGGAAGTGCCCAAGGTATAATTAAAAGTGATCTATAAATTTTAGACTCTTTCATGTTAGGATTATTCAAAAGAATAGCCAATCCTAAACCAAGAATATAACAACCTATTGTACTAACAAGCGCAAAAGTCAATGTCCAGGTAAAGACGGGGAGGAGTACATTGCGTAAACTACCACTTATGACACTTATATAATTTTTAAAACCAACAAAATCATACTGATCTAAGTGATATAAATTGTAATTAGTAAAAGATATATAGACAGTGTAGATAATTGGTAAGAAGGTAAAGAGCAATATTGAAATTAGTGCCGGTGTTAAAAAGGCATAAGCTTGCTTTTGGCTCTTTTTACGGTACATTTATATACTCCTTCCACAAGTCATAGAGCAAGAGAACATCACCTCTAGCACAAATATAAACTTATTAAATTGAGGTGATAGAGGTGATATTACTCTAACTTCGAGTCATAAACTCTGAATTATCTGCTTAATATTTAGCGTCCTGAGTGCATTAGTTCAATACTTTCTTCGAGTTGACTAGAAATATATTTTCCAGCTTCTTCAGGGGAAATAACGCCTCTGAATAACAGCTTCATGTTGTCTTCGAAAATTCCCCACAGATGACCAATTTCAGCTACACCTGGAAGAGGTTCGCCGTTGGCAATTTGTGCGGTAAAAGCTTCTGTGTTAGCATCAAACTCTATATTCTGCTGACCTACAAGACTAGCTGGAATTCTTCCACCTACTTTATACATCTCTTCTGCCGAGTTTTCCATCAAATACTTCACAAAATCCCAGGCATATTCTTGCTTTTGCGATTTAGAACTGACAAAGCCTAATTGCGTTCCTACAGGTGTAACAAATTCCCGTCCATTTAAGGTCGGTAGTGGTGAAACGGCAAAGGGTACTTCTACTGCATTAAATCCAGCAATATCCCAAGGTCCACCAATATAAAAGGCAGATTCGCCATTTTGGAACATACTTCGAGCTATATCAGTACTCATATCTGCTGAAACAAAACCATGAACCTGAGCTAAGTCACTAAGGTATGCATAAGCCTTTACTGCATTTTCGTTTCCTAAACCAATGTCGCCTACATCGTAAGCTCCATCTTGATAATTAAAGATATAACTATCAAAGGCTCTGAAAAATCCTAAGTCATAATAAATACTTGTAGCTTCAAAGGTGAGACCGCCATTTGCTTTTGCTGCCTCTATTAGTTCATCCCACGTCTTCGGGGGAGTCGTAATCTTATCTGTGTTATAAAATAAACCTATCGTCTCAACAGCAATAGGCAGACCATATCTTTTTCCACCTACAAAACAAGCTTGTACCGCGGAACCTACATAATCATCATTAGAAAATACAGCTTCTGGAATTTCCTGAACTAATCCAGCTTCAACAAAACCAGCTAACTGATCATTGGGCACTCCATATATCACATCAGGTCCATCTGCCCTGCGCGTAGCCTGTGCAAGCTGTTGTACCTCAGGTCCCTCTTGATAAACGCGAACCTTTACTCCTGTTTCCTTTGCCCACGCTTCACCATACTGGCGTAACAGATCTACTTCTGCCTCTAGTCTCGTCCACATTGTAATGAATTCTGGTTTTGCCGCAAAAGCAGTGCCTGCAGGAAGAACAAGCATGGAAAACATGGCGACTACTAACCCGAACACGACAACTTGCCAAGATTGCTTTATCAATTTCATTAGATAACCCTCCGCTTCATTAATGTTTGTTTGTAGCTATAAAAAACTATCCGTTAAATTTTCTAATTGCCTCTAAAGCTGGTAAAGCAACACCTTCAAAATCAAATAACGCCAAGTTAGCCCATGCATTTTCACCTGAACAGTCATCTTTAATATATTCTTTTCCGATTTCACTTGCCCAGAAGGATTTTGGTGTAGGAACCCAACCAGGCTCCCAGTAAAAGAATCCTAAACCTCGTTCACCTCCTACTTCTTTAATTACTTTCATTAAATCGTTCATAAAATGGGCTTGTCCTTCTGGAGACACCTCATAAGGTACCTTTTCAGCTAATTCATCGCTAAAAATAGCTGCCTCAGAACCGTATTCTTTAGTTGTAAAACCATAGGCCGTTTCTGCAACAATAACATCTTTATTATAAGTTTTGCTTATGTCATTTAAATTGTAGGACAAATCTTCTAAAGTACCATGCCAAAATGGATAATACGATAATCCAATAACATCAAAATCAAGTTCATATGGTAAAATGCTATCAAACCATCGGCGGTATAAAGCGTTATTTCCGCCATCATCTAAATGAAGCATTATTTTTATTTCTTTACTTACATCTTTAGTAGCTTGTATACCTGCGTTTAGCAAATGAGCCATATTTTCTACATTAGAAAGCTTTCCTATAGGCCAAAGCAAACCATTTGTTATTTCATTTCCTATTTGAACCATATTAGGCATGAGATTTTCTTTTTTCAAATTGTTAATAGTTTCATACGTATATTGATATACTGCTTCGCCGAGCTCCTCCCACCCCATGTTGACCCACGATTTCGGTGGAATTTGCTTGCCAGGATCAGCCCAGAAATCGCTGTAGTGAAAGTCCAGGAAAAAGTCCATTCCTTTTTCCACTACTCTTTTAGCTAAATCTCGAGTTGTGTTATAATCATTGGTTCCTCCACCGTAGGGATTCATCTCGACATCATAAGGATGATTCCAGATACGTAGTCTAATTGCATTTACATCATATTCTTTTAAAATGTCTAGGCAATCCTTTTTAACCCTTTGTGCAGTATAATAGGCTACTCCGAGATCCTCCAATTCTTTTAG
>CAYVGR010000229.1:0-4370 GCA_964450065.1 uncultured Prevotella sp.
GCCATTCTTATAACTCTCGAAATTTTCAGTTGTGATTTCAACTTCCATGTCTCTTTTCTTTAATTGTTAAGATGTGTTCTATAAATTACAAATGTTCATTATGGATGGTAATTTTACAGACCACATCTTGATTATAACTTGGTGCAAAGATATGTATTTATTATTAACTTTACAAACAATATTCCAAAAACATCAGAATTCAACTACACGACTACCATTCTCCTCCTCGACAATGCTCACCTTCACGGCATCTCCGGGCAATATTTCTTCTATAAGCTCGGGCCATTCCAAGAAGCACAATGCACCACTATAGAAGTAATCTTCATAGCCCATATCATAAACTTCGTCGAGTTTCTTAATACGATAGAAATCAAAATGATAGATGAGTTCGCCGGTTGTGTCCGAACGATACTCATTGACAATAGCAAAGGTAGGCGATGTGATAACATCTTCTACTCCCAATTCCTCACAGATGGCCTTGATAAAGGTCGTCTTGCCGGCACCCATCTTGCCATAAAAGGCAAAGACTTTTCTGTCGCCAGCATGTTGAACAAACTCTCGCGCAGCTTCACGGATTTGTTCCAATGACTCTATTTTTATTTGCATAACTATTAATTAAAATCTTTCTATGATCGCATTTCACGCTTAATTTAGCGTATAGCTCATACATTCGTGGTCCTGCACATATTGAACAAGGTGGCGCTTCACCTCTATTCGCCTGGCCTTTGCCAGCAAGAGAATGTTGGTATTGTTCTCTTCGTCCTTGATATTAAAATATAATTCCGTACGTCCGGGCACATCAGTCACCATCGACATGATGTCGTTCACCACCTCTTCGTCAATATCCTTGCTCTTGACATTAATCGTAAAGCGTTCTATGCGCTTGTCTTTCACGGTCTGGAGATATTCTATATTTTGGATGCTCATACTATAATATTGGCTCGACGCATACCTCTTACTGCATTTCGCCGTAATAAACACCGAGCTTCCCTCCGTGAGTCTTCCTCCCCAACGACCCCATTCCTCTCCAAAGAGAGCAATTTCTCCCGGTCCTTGAAAATCTTCTATCGTTACGATGCCAAATGGCTCTCCCCGCTTATTGAAGCGTTGGACAACCTTGGTTACAATACCCCCGAACGTCACTTCCTGACGCATTGACAGTTCGGCATAGTTTTCACGGCTTCCAGCCTCAACACACGACGTGTTGCACAGATTATCGAGCACCAGCATATAATCATCCAAAGGATGAGCGGAGAGATAGATTCCCACCAACTCTTTCTCCTTTCCCAGCTTCTCGATGGCACTCCATTCCTCAGCCTTGGGTATCGGAGGAGTGGCTATCGCTATTTCCGACACCATATCTCCAAACAGTGAATTAGCAGCCTCAACCTTGTCTTGCTGGTATTGTTGGCCAAAGCGAACCAAGCTATCGAGGAACACTTCGCCCCTGGCATTAACACCCAAGTATTGTTCACGCATCAGCCCGAAACAATCGAATCCACCGCTCAAAGCCAAACTCTCGATAGCCTTTCTGTTGACATCCCGCAGGCTCACACGTCCCACAAAATCGTAAACATCTTTAAATGGCCCATTCTTCTGCCGTTCTTTCACGATGGCATCGGCCGCTCCAGAGCCCATACCCTTGATAGCGGAGAGCCCAAATCGGATCTCGCCTTTCTTATTTACACCAAACTCCACAAAGCTTTCGTTCACGTCGGGACCAAGCGTGGGAATATCCATAGCCTTGCACTCTTCCATAAGTTTGGTTATTTCGCCAATGTCGGCGAACCTCCGTGTCATCAGGGCTGCCATATATTCGGCAGGATAGTGAGCCTTGAGATAAGCTGTCTGATAGGCCACCCACGAATAACATGTAGCGTGTGACTTGTTGAATGCATACGAAGCGAACTTCTCCCAGTCGCTCCATATCTTTTCCAAAACATTCCTGTCGTGACCGTTGGCAACGCCCTGTTCCAGGAATTTAGGTTTCATCTGGTCTACGATGTCCTTCTTCTTTTTCCCCATCGCCTTACGCAGGGCATCACTCTCACCGCGTGTAAAATTAGCCAACTGGCGCGAAAGTAACATCACCTGCTCCTGATAGACTGTAATACCATACGTGTCTTTCAGGTATTTTTCCATACAAGGTATGTCGTATGTCACCAGCGACGGGTCGTTCTTGCGCTTGATAAAGTCGGGAATATAATCCATAGGTCCCGGGCGATAGAGCGCGTTCATGGCTATAAGATCCTCAAACACTGTCGGATGTAGCTCCCGAAGATACTTCTGCATGCCTGGCGACTCAAACTGAAACGTACCGATAGTGCGTCCTTGCTGATAGAGCTGATAGGTCAGTTCATCATCTAAGGGGATATTATCAATGTCGACTTTTATTCCTCTCGTGCGTTCCACTACCTTACAAGCCTCCTTCAGCTCCGACAAAGTCTTGAGTCCAAGAAAGTCCATCTTGATAAGACCCGTGCTTTCAATCACATGACCATCATATTGAGTCACAGCACATTTCAGTTCCGGGAAATCCGGATCGTCGGCCGTGGACACTGGCACCCATTCGTCAATCGGGTCTCGGCATATAATGAATCCACACGCATGGATACCTGTTCCACGTACAGTTCCCTCCAGCTGCTTGGCATATTTTATGGTGTTTCTCTCACGCGGATCGGCCGAAGCCTCCGCCTCGCGCAGTTCAGGCGTGTATTCAATGGCATTCTTCAGATTCATCTTCTTTCCATCGGGAAGACGGTCTGGGATTGCCTTTTTTAGCATATTCGCCCGCTCCAAGGGCAATCTCTCCACACGAGCCACGTCGGCAATGGAGTTCTTGGTGGCCATACTCCCATATGTAATAATGTGGGCACAGTTTTCTTCACCATATTTATCCATTACCCATCTTAGTACCTTGCCACGCCCGTCATCATCGAAATCTGTATCAATATCAGGCAAGTTTACCCGATCCGGATTAAGGAAACGCTCAAACAGCAGGTCGTATTTTAACGGATCTATCCTCGTGATGCCCAAGCAATAGGCAACCACCGACCCAGCAGCCGACCCGCGGCCGGGTCCCACCCAAACACCGAGTTCGTTTCTTGCGGCTGAGATAAAATCCTGCACAATGAGGAAGTATCCGGGGAAACCCATTGTTTTCATGACATGCAACTCAAAGTTGATGTGCTCCTTCACGTTTTCGGGTATAGGGTCACCATAGTTTACTTTTGCCCCGTCATATGCCAACTTGGCCAAATAGTCGGCTTCAAACTTGATGTGGTAAATCTTGTCGTATCCTCCCAAACGATCAATAACCTTGTGGGCTTCTGCCTCAGGCAATGGGTTCTGCCCGTTTTCGTCAGACGTAAACTCCCTAAACAGATCCTCTTCCGTGAATTTCCGGCGCCACTCCTCCTCAGTACCGAAGTCCTTTGGAATAGGAAAATAAGGCATAATAGGGTCGCTGTCAATACTGTATAGCTCTACTTTATCGAGTATTTCGATAGTATTACTCAACACTTCAGGTATATCACTGAAGATTTCATTCATTTCCTCACGCGTCTTAAACCACTCCTGCTTGGTATACATCAGTCGGAAAGGATCGTCAAGATCTTTGCTTGTAGAAAGACACAACAAGTGGTCGTGAGCTTCTGCCGTATCCTGATCTTCGAAGTGACAGTCGTTGGTACAGATCAGCTTAATGCCATACTCCTTGGCAAACTCTATCATCATCTTATTGGCTTTCTGCTCCAACGGAAACACCTCACGGTTGGCCCTGATACTCGGATCCTTCACCTCATGGCGTTGTAGCTCCAGGTAATAGTCATCGCCAAACACCCGATGATACCACTCGCAGGCCTCGCGCGCACCCTGAATATCACCTTTCAGAATTTTGGCCGGCACCTCACCGGCAATACAAGCCGAGCACACAATAAGTCCTTCATGATATGTTTCGAGATCCTTGCGGTCGGTACGCGGTTTATAATAATACCCGTCCACCCACGCACGACTCACCAGCTTAATCAGATTCTTATAGCCTTTATAATTCTTGGCCAACACAATGAGGTGGTAGCCTGAACCATCACCATCTTCCTTGTTTTTATCTTCCTTGTCATGATGGGCTACATACATCTCACAACCCAAAATGGGTTTAAAGGGTTCTAATCCTTGCGCCTTTCGCTCCTTATTAATCGTTGCACAATAATCCGAAAACTCCTTGATACCATACATCACACCATGATCGGTTATGGCCATACCCCTCATGCCATTCTTGACAGCCTTATCCACCAGATACCGAACCTTCGACTGGCCGTCCAATACCGAATAATGCGTGTGAACATGCAAATGAACAAAATCTTCCATTCAGT
>CAYVGR010000230.1:0-4369 GCA_964450065.1 uncultured Prevotella sp.
CCCTCTCCGGTAAATGTCTATGCAACAAGCCAAGTTTTCTCTAAAAATTGTACGAAAATCCCAAGGATACATACTCCTTAAGCTGCCAATAGCCATGCTTTTCATCACGTTTGCGCCCATCATCGAAACGCGGATAAACAAAGAGCTGCGTGGAGATATACTTATTGAATTGAAAGTTGAAGGTATTTTCCCACTCTATTTCTGTCCGATGATAGGTGGTATAACCGTACAACCTGGTTTGCCAAAAGATATTCCCGGTAAACTTCCATTTCCAATCGAGCGTTATCTGCGAACCGAAATCATGCAAAACACGTTTGCCTTCGTCTATACCATAGCGTGTAGCCAAAGCCACACGGTCTACATATTTAAAGTTGTAGGCCAGCGGAGCTAAATGCACATACCCCTTCAACTTTCCCTTGAACCAATCTATGTTATAGTCCATACCGATAGACGTATTGACATTAAGAGGAGACATGAAGTCTGCAAGAATGGTATGTTGGTTGGTCTTGTAATTGCGCATAAACTGCGTGTTAGCCACCAACTGGAAACTGTAGTACCAATGCTTGGAAGCCTGCACCCCGACCTTTCCCGTATATCGCAACAGATCAGTCGATGTTTTCAACTTGTGCAAGGAGTCGCTCTTGGAAGTCTGGAGCCCCAATTTCATCTCCAATTTGTTATCCCACTTGAACTTCGACTTGTTGTTATAATTGGCTTGAAGAATTAATGAGCCCACCATAGAATAGTTGCTCTCACCGCCTTTATACCAATTGTCCGAAATATAGTTTTGAAAGAATTGCAGATAATAGTCACCTGTATAGGTCCAGAAATTAGGCTTCAGCACCACCACGTCAACGGGCAGGGCATCTGGTTCCTGAGCCACAGGCTGCTCCACCATTACCGTAGGCTTGTCGGTCACGGTCGTTGGAGCCAATGTCGGCCCAACCTTTTCTAACTTGCTCTGGGTGGCCTTCACCATATCAGGGCGGCGCAAGTAAACCTTCAACAGCTGCATATCCAATGGCGACAGACTCTCATCCATCACAAACGCATTGTGGCTGATATTCTTATAAAACGTCAAAGGCAAGAACAAAGGAGCCATATCTTGTTTGGAAAGCGTGGAAGGCACCGCGACACTATCCCTAAATAGCGAGTCGCCAAAAACTCTCAATGAATCTTGATAGCCTGAAACACCATGCTGTGGCATTGACAAACGGCGAGATGAGTAATTGTATCCTTGTGCCAATGTGGCTGCGGGCAACAGCATGATGGCTGTAAATAAGATAGTGCCAAACTTATATTTCTTCATCGATTAATGTATATTGACGTTATATCTGATATGATAATATGAAGTACCTTCTGCTTGCAAAGTTAATAATTATTGTATGAAATACTGACCACTTACCTATTTTTCTTTAATAAGGTTGCTGGCTACCATTGTAATCTTCTATCAAGTGAGCGCATATAGGACTTTACAAATGCTAAAAACTGATTCTTGAAAAAATTATTGAATGGTGTCCCTCTTATGTCAATCTCGAGATGATGATTATCTGTATTTTTTCTTTACAAATAGCCTTTTATGCTTCGCGTATTTCAAAACAAGAATAATTCTGTGCGAAATACGAGAAATTTGCGGCAATTTATAGTTGCTTGACAATCAGACACTTTAGAAAAATCATCCTTGCAACTTTATTTTTTTACCTTAGATATAATATCGAATGACAGTATAATAAAGTCTTAAACACGTGATGATAAGACTTCTTTCACACGATCATTCAAGCCAAAAGACAATGCCAAAAGGCAGCAAACGCACCATCTTTGTTTTTATTATCTAATCTCAACGGATAATTCCCAAAAAAACATGGCGCTTTTTTCTCCAGATGCTTCGAAGTAAGAACACCAAAAAACGATAATTATATTTTACATATAATGGATTTCCTATAGAGACGTAGGCACTTTGTGTAAATCTGGATTGCTGCTTTTTCTGCTAATTTTTTTGTTCACAACAGAGTTCCGCTCCCAAAACACCCCATCGGAATAACCTTGTATATTCTTATCTCCGCTTAATAATCTTTTGGCTGCCCAAAGGCAGTAGCTCTCGTTAGTCTCTATTCCACAATAGAAACGATTTAGTTTTTTTGCCACAACGGCCGATGTACCACTACCCAAAAACGGGTCAAATATTTTACAATTAGGTTTGGTCGATGCTAAAATTAACTTTGCATAAAGTTTCTCCGGCTTTTGAGTCGGATGTGGGGTATTCTCCGGCATAGACCAAAACGGGATAGTAATATCATCCCAAAAGTTTGACGGATATGTTGTCCTAAAGTTTCCTCCTGCTGTTTCTTCCCAGTCCTTAGGAGTGCCATTCACTCTATAGGGAGCAACAACTTTACGTCGTATCATAACAGAATCAACATCAAAATAATAATCTTTGGGATTTTTTACAGCAAACCAAATATCTTCCATTCCATTCTTCCAATTTGTCTTTGCCCCTCTTCCCTTTTCCCTCTGCCAAGTGATTCTATTGAGTATGGTCAGGTGTTCTTCGATAACACGTTGCATGGATGATGTTGATTTCCAATCGCCACACATATATAAACTTCCATTGGGTTTAAGTTTGTCGCAAACTTTTGCAAACCAACTGCGAAGATATTTTTCATAATTGTCTGCATTCATTTGCATAAATCTTTTTCCATGGAAGTCTTTGTCAAGATTGTAAGGGGGATCTATGATTATTAAATCAAAGTATTCATTGGGAATTAAATCTATGCATTCATACAAATCACCATTTATAATCATATTATCAACATACCCCCGTCTTAAATCTTCCAAACTGCTTATTCGCTCCCTTAACATAGGAGCTTCTTCTACAGAAACCGTCAATGTTTTATTTCTCTTAGATCTTGCCATATCAACAAACTTATTACTTCACTAATTTTATGGGTGATACAATGAGGGTGTCTGCCATTATAAATATGGTGTAAGGTTTAGCGCCATGTGGTTATTGTGTGTTAAGTTTCCACAAAGGTATGAACTTAAAAGCAACAAGAAGAATAAATGTAAGGCTTTGTCATTTAAAACATCGTGTACTGCCGCAACTTTTCATCAATTATTATTGTTAACAAATGATAACATGAATGTTTTTCACACCTAAAAGTATGAAGTTCTTGAAAAAATCATTAACTTTGCAGTCGCTTTCAAATAGGAGGAATGATATAGGAGAGTAGTTCATCACTACCGTCTTGAAGACTATTATTCCGAGAGGGGTGATAGGGATTAAGTTTCGTTTCTCCTCCATCTATTTTTGAACAAGCGTCCTTATTCTAAGGTAGGACGTTTATGTTAAGACATATCACTATAGGGTTCCGTAGCTCAGTTGGATTAGAGCAACAGCCTTCTAAGCTGTGGGTCTTGGGTTCGAATCCCAACGGAATCACTCGGATAACAAGTTTTCTAATTGGCTTATAATAAACACGTTGTAAATTATAAGCAAGAAACAATCCAAATCATACAGCAAATAACAAATGTGCTTCCGCCCACTTTTGGACTGATTTACGAATACTTTTTATTCGCTTTTATTGTGGCAACTATCAATTTCGCAATTCTTAAAACAACAATAGCCAAGGATTGCACGTATAAACACACATCTCCATTGACTAAATAACTTGCTATCCTCTGGAAATTCCCTTTGTAGTGAGGTGAATATGCGCAGCACTTGTCCCAAAGCTATTGATGCAACTTTTCATCTTACAATGGTGAATAAAATGTAATATTTCGCTGGTAAAAGACAAAAATCATGTTAAAAGACTTCTTTTGAAACACGGTTTTTATACCTTTGCCTCAATTATGAGATACATTTGTAATTCTATTTTATTATTTATCACGAGCTTGGCAGCTCTTAACGTTCATGCTCAGGATAAGGTAGTCCCCATTGCTTACGGCAACATGGATCGTTGGACCATACGCCAAGTGCATGAGTCGGGTGTTATAGGAGGTAAGGTCAAAACGCTATACGAAGTAGGTCCTGACCGTACTATCAAGGACAACAAGCCCTATACAAACGGAGGCGGTTCGCCTTGGGGAACATCGAATGTCATGGCTAAGGTCATGGGAGTAGTGAAGACCAACAACTCAGTTTACCGCGACCGACGCGGCAACGGCTGGTGTGCCAAGCTGACCACACACATCGAGAGCGTAAAAGTATTAGGACTCATGAATATCAACGTGCTTGCTGCCGGCTCGTTATTCCTCGGTGACATCAAGGAACCAATCACCGGAACCAAGGACGGTCCTAAGTCGATCAATAACGGCATACACTAGTGTCCACTTAAATACTTTAACATTCGGCTTTGCTTACTGATTGTAA
>CAYVGR010000231.1:0-4361 GCA_964450065.1 uncultured Prevotella sp.
ACCCCACACCACGTAGGCGAAGCGTAGGCGAAGCCCCGGGCTCGCCAGATGTGCTTGTCACCTGCAACCCTGCTACTTTACCGGTCAAGGCGTTAGTAGCATTGGAAGTAATGTGGGCAGAGATATCCTCAGCCTTCACATCGATGGCTGACCCGGTGAAGGCCGATTTCTTTGTCTTACCATAGGCAATTACCATGACATCGTCCAAAACCTGATCGTCGGGATCAAGCACCACCTTTATGTTACGACCCGCCTTCACTGTCTTTGGCTGCATACCTATATAAGTAATTTCCAAACGTGAATTGGCAGGAGCTGAAATCGAAAAGTTACCGTCTACGTCGGTCACCGTACCTGTCTTCGTACCCGTTACTCGAACGGCGGCTCCGACCACTGGCTCCCCGTTCTCATCGGTAACGGTACCGGAGACCTGAGACTGTGCCAGCGCAACTCCCATTGTAAGGAAAAGGCCGGCTAAAATCATTGTAAGTCTTTTAACCATAAAATCTCTCTTAAAATAATGTTATAAATATTGTATGAAAATTTGACTGCAAAGTTAAAAAACATTTAGGTAACTTCCAAAGAATACTTGCAAAAATTGTCGATTTTAGTTGACAAATGTGTGTTTTTACTATTTTTTTGAAACATTTTGTACGTTACGGCTATCAAATACAATATTTTTTATAATTTCAAAGACGCAAAAATCCCATTGCAACCATTATGGGATATTAACATAATGTACGCTAAAAAATGTTTTGGCATGGATTGTCCCCAATACATCGGTCGGGCTTTGCTTCTCTCAGAAAGGAAAACGGAGCGAGCAGGAAGGTGGTGTGATAAAAGGACGAAAAGATTCTTATGGCAGCGCACCACGTCCGACAGACAGTCGTACTACGTTCGAAGTACGACCGCACCACGTCCGATAGACGAACGTACTTCGAACGCAATACGCTGTCGGGAAAGGCTCATCACCAAAACAAGCGTGCGTGTATGAGTATGGAACAGAGTTCTACCGTAGTTTCATACGTTCGATTTTAGAACGCAGGAAACTGCGCAATCCCTCATTCTCAAGAACTTCTATCTCGTCGAAAAGGCCGAGAATGAAACGGGAAATGCCTACATAATTCACCACGTCGGCTTCGAAAAGCCAGTGCCCATCGCCTTCCCCGGTCATCAACACAGCAGAATGTGGATACTCCTCGAGCATGAGACGGTGTGCCAAAAGGCTAAATCGCAACTTGATGTGGAATTTACGCTCACCACTGAACATAAACATATCGGTAAACACCTCACGGTGTTTGTCCTCGTTAAACCAAGGGGTGTCGACAACCTCGACGCTCCCTATGCGCGCGATTTAAAAGGTTTTGTTCTGTTTGGACCTCAGTTCGTATGCACGAATATCCGCCTTGTCGGCATAGATCAGGAAGGGTTCCACCACCCTGTCGCTCACTGTATGGCTGTGGGGCGACGAGTAGTCATGAAGTATCACTACTCGCTTGTCGGTCATGGCCTGCTCCAGCAGGCTTGTGTTTTCGTACAATCGTTGATGAAAATGCACATCGTCGTATTCCGTCAGATTATAAAAACGTTCGAGCTTGCGCTTGACCGTTCCCGCCATCGGGCTGTTGTGGACTTCTCCTAACAGTCGGCTGTGTAAAAACATAACTTCGTCTTCGGTAAAGTCGATAGCCGACGCTATTCGTCTGAGAAACGGAGAACGACTGTCGATACGGTAGAATGTGCGCTCGTGTATCACGTCGAACCCCATATTGCGCAACCGACGGAGCACATAATAAAGGTTGCGCAGCGAGGTGCCGAGCACTTCGGCCAGTTCCTTAGCCGTATGCCCGCGACCGTCTATCATGGTGAGTATCAGTGCGAACCAGCGCTCGAAACGTACGGAATTATTCTTCATCGAAATTGAGTTCTAACTGTCGGCTGCCCATAAGATTATAGCTTTTGCGATGAAAGGGAGTGATGCCATAGCGGGCAATGGCCTCGCGATGTTTCCGGGTGGGATATCCCTTGTTGTTGTTCCAATCGTACATGGGGTATTGCAAATGCAGTTCGTCCATATAGTCATCGCGGAAAGTCTTGGCCAATATGCTGGCGGCGGCGATGTTCTGATACTTGCCGTCGCCCTTGACAATGCACTGATAGCGCAAGACGGCGGGGTCACCAGGAGCGGTCATCACCCGTTTCTCCCTGCCTGCACAGGGTTCCTCCGATATTGGTTTGTAGGGGTCGAATCGGTTACCGTCGATAATGAGAGCCTCTGGCCGCACTGTGAGTTGGTCGACAGCTCGGTGCATGGCCAGAAAACTGGCATGGAGGATATTGATTTTATCGATTTCCTCGGGTGTAACAATGCCTACCGACCATGCCACTGCGTCTCTGATGATTTGCTCGCGAAGCGCATAGCGCTTCTTTTCCGACAGTTGTTTGGAGTCGTTGAAATCGGGATTGGTGTAGTCTTTTGGCAGAATAACGGCGGCGGCAAACACGCTGCCGGCCAGGCATCCGCGCCCGGCTTCGTCGCATCCGGCCTCGATAAGATGAGGATTATAGGAGTTCTGCAACATATGATTGGAATGAAGAATGAAGAGGGAAGAGATAAGAGAGAAGAGGGAAGAATTAATCAGCGCACAGCTAATTGTGAATTGTGAATTTTGAATTGGAAAAACTCCTCCGCACCGCTCTGCGGTATCTTAGAATATTCGGAGAATATCTTTTTATCAATGAAAGGCTCATCGCAGAAAATCTTATTGTCTTGCTTCGCAAGATTAATCTTAGAATATCTGCCATACCCCCATCGCGCAGCCTAATTGTGAATTGAAAATTGTGAATTGTGAATTAAAACATCTTTACCACTCGCTCCAATCCGGCCACAAACGTATCGACTTCTTCTCTTGTATTATACAACGCAAACGAGGCACGAACGGTGCCAAGTACGCCCAACCGATTCATGAGGGGTTGTGCGCAGTGGTGACCCGTGCGCACAGCGATGCCGAGACGGTCGAGCAATATGCCAAGATCCATGTGGTGGATATTGCCGACATTAAAACTGATGACAGCTTCGCCCACCTCATCCGAAGACGAATGATGCCCATATATCTTGATATCCTCTATATTCCTGAGTTTATTCAGGGCATACTTGGTCAATTCCTTTTCATGTCTTGCTATGTTGTCCAGCCCTAAGTTGGAGACATAGTCGAGTGCCTTGGCCAGCCCATGGGTGGCAATATAGTCGGGCGTGCCGGCCTCAAACTTCAGGGGTGGACGCTCGAAGGTGGTCTTCTCGAAGCTCACGTTGGCTATCATTTCTCCCCCTCCCTGATAGGGGGGCAACTTGTCGAGCCAAGCCTCCTTGCCATAGAGAACACCGATGCCGGTGGGACCGTAGACCTTATGACCGCTGAAAACGAAGAAGTCGCAGTCCAACGCCTGCACGTCGACCTTAAAGTGGGGGACACTCTGAGCACCGTCGATGAGCACGGGAACATTGTATTCGTGGGCGATGCGAATCATGTCGGCCACGGGATTCACGGTGCCGAGCACATTGCTGACATGGGTAACGCTGACTATTTTCGTTCGCTCGGTGAACAGATTGGCGTATGCTTCCATGTCGAGCGTGCCGTCGTCGGCCATCGGAATGACTTTGATAACCAGTCCTTTCTTCTCTGCCTGCAACTGCCAGGGCACGATGTTGGAGTGGTGCTCCATGGTGGAGACGATGATTTCGTCGCCCTCGTGCATCAAGGCCTCACAGAAACTGCTTGCCACAAGGTTGATGCCCTCGGTGGTGCCGCGTGTAAAAACAATCTCGGTAGTGCTGTCGGCATGGAGAAATTGGCGCACCGTCTCGCGTGCCTGTTCGTGCAGCTCGGTAGCCTGCTGACTCATCCAGTGCATCCCACGATGCACGTTGGCATTCACGTTGAGGTACTCTTCGCGCATGGCATCAAGCACCACGAGTGGCTTCTGCGTGGTAGCCGCATTGTCGAGATACACCAACGGCTTACCGTAAATGGTGCGGGAAAGAATGGGGAAAGAGGGGCGTTGGCAATTCATAATTCACAATTTTCAATTCACAATTAGGCTGCGCGATGGGGGTATGGCAGATATTCTAAGATTAATCTTGCGAAGCAAGAAAGTAAGATTTTCTGCGATGAGCCTTTCGTTCCAGAGAATATATTCTATGGATATTCTTAGATTCGGCGTAGCCGAGCGGAGAGTATCCAATTCACAATTTTCAATTCACAATTCACAATTGGCTGCGCGGAGTTGGCAATTCATAATTCATAATTTTCAATTCACAATTGGCTGCGCGGAGTTGGCAATTCATAATTCATAATTTTCAATTC
>CAYVGR010000232.1:0-4359 GCA_964450065.1 uncultured Prevotella sp.
TGTTTGCCGTCTCTTAGTGTATTAACCACGAGATTGGGGTTTTGGGTGATGTTTTCAATAAGGTTCTGATAATACTGAGCATGTACAGTAGTTTCACGGAATCCGGCAAGGGTGCGGCGTGTTATACTGCGTGCCATTGGAGTTTTGCAGACTACAAGGATATTTTTCTTAAGGGTCAAGTCCCATAGGTGTAGAGCAAAGGCACGGCCTATTTCGCCATATTTTTCTTTTGTGGCTTCTACACGTGTACGGTAAATGTTGTAAGCAGCATATAGTGGATAAAGACCACTCTTGGAATTGATCTCAAGGATAATGCTATCGGGCTGGAATACGCTGCGGGTTATATCGCCTTGCTCAATGTAGCGAGGAATTTCAAGTGTTTTTTCCCACTTCTTATCATAGAAGCAGTAGCCTCCTAAACAATCCCCCAAGTGCATATTCACCACTCTCCATGGGGTGAGCACGGTTTCTTTGTCGGGATTGCGGAATGTGTTAAATATGGCGGTGATACGCTCGATGCGTTGCTCTATGGTAAACTTGTCTGCCATACGCGCCATCTCACGAATGCGCTTGCCGGCTTCGCGGAAAATATCAGGATCATAGTATTTCTTAAATCGGCTAAACATTTCCTTGTCAACCCCTTTAGGCATAAATTCTTCCCACGACTGGTCGTCAACAAGGTTGGCAAAATTGTCTATTGTGAGTTCCTTATCTTCGTCTTTTATTTCTGCTCCATAGAGCATCAACGGCATTCGTATGGATATGCCACGAAGAATGGAAATCGCTTCTCTACGCTGGTTGCCCAAGGCTTTGAGTTCTTCAAGTCGCTTCTGCTCTTCTGGGGAACGATCTTTTTTCTTTTTCTTCTCCAACCGTTCTTTCTCGGCATATTGCTCGTTGGTGAGCCCTTGCTTGTTGATGTCAATGTCTCCGGGACGTGGCATAGTCTTGGTTTTGCCGATGATGCCCTTAAGGTCCTTGAAATCTTTGAGTTCAACATCGGTGAGTTTCAGCAACTCGTCATTGTAGAGTGCTCCGTCTTCAAAACCACACTGCACCACTTTCTCAATCTGCGCGCGTTTGAGTTGTCCCATCATCTTGTCCACGTCGTAGGGCTTCATCTTGGAGCCTTCTATCGAAATGATGGGGCAGAAATTGAGGAAGTCGCCCAGGATTTTCCGATCTTCGTCTGTCTGTTTTCC
The DNA here is from genome assembly GCA_964450065.1 of uncultured Prevotella sp. Lineage (GTDB taxonomy): Bacteria > Bacteroidota > Bacteroidia > Bacteroidales > Bacteroidaceae > Prevotella. Next base: position 1,203 of record CAYVGR010000232.1, read on the forward strand.
CGCTTTGGCGGAAACTTTGGCAGTCTCAGCCAAAACGCGCAACGTGCGGTCGGGTGCAAAGTCGAATGCATAGCACTCGGTTTTCATGAGTCCATTGTGAGTGTATGGTGTCTGCACGCGGAATATAGTCTGCATATATGCGGCTGCCGACGTGCTGAACGAGCCTGCCATCATGAAGACTGCAGTCCATGGTTTGATGCTGACTCCCGTTGTGAGTCGTCCGCAAGAAAGCGTTATGGTAAATGTGAGGTCGGAATCCGGTCCAATAGCCTTGTTGACCATCTGCAGGGCATCTCTATTTTCTTCTTCCTCATCGCCGTCACCAGCCACGTTTACCACTGTAAAGGCGCTGAATATCGGATGATTCCTCAGCTTAAGGCTAAGAGCACGTGCGGCTTTCACCCCCGGAAGCACCCAAAGTGTGTGGCGGAATATCTTGCGGAAATTGTCGTTGGAATAAGGGTAAAGGGATTGGGCATCATTTTTGCAAAGTAGATCAAGGAACTTATCTATGTAACTTTCGTGTATAAATGTTTCGTCTTCCCGTGTGCGGAAAAATTCACGAAAGTTGAAGGCACTCTCCTCGTCGCTGAAGTCTGTCATCAGTCGTCCGAGGTCGTAGGTATAAATATTGATTGCGGGAAGTGAGGCGTATGGGTTAGGCTCTCCCAAATGGGTGATGTCCCATTGGGCTTTTGCCTTCTGCTCCATCACATAATCCCACGTAAAGATTTCTTCCTCTTTATATTCATCAAGTAGATTGAAAGGGGTCCCGGATAGCTTGAGAATCTTGGTCTGTGGTTGGGAAAGTTCAGCGATGACAGCTTTCCCCAATTCTGTCTGTGTACCTTCGTGAGCCTCATCAATGATAAGAAAATCCCACGTAGTGGAGAATATTTCATTGTTCTTGTCGAACTTGCCACCGACTTGCTCGGATCCGCGCATATCCTGCATGGATGCAAAATAGACGTATTTGTCTCCTTGGGCTGCTAAATATTCCAAGGAATCAAAAGACTCTCCCTTGTTATGCGAGCCGTAATGATAATCAGGGCGGTCATAAAACGTTTTCCCAAAATCTTCAAACCATCCCTCATCCACCACTGGACGATGAGTGACAATGATGGTGCGCTTCATCTCCATATCTCTGGCTACGCGGAGAGCACAAAGTGTCTTGCCAAATCGCATTTTGGCATTCCAAAGCATTTGTTTGCCACGCTTGAATTGCTTTTTGGTTTTCTCGATGGCCTCTGCTTGCTCGGGACGGAAAATGATGGGGTCGGGAGCATCTGAAATCTCTTGGGAGGTGAGGCTCGTTCTCCCTTTCTTGGCTGCCTCAATAGCATTCTTCACAGTTTCCAAATTGCAGCAATACCATTCGGTTGCCCCTTTGACTGCATTAAAAGTTTTTTTCTTAATACCCGACCGTTCAAGTATCAGATGCACTTGTTTGTCATTGAAAGAACAAGCCTGACCATCTTGGAAGTAAAAAGTTAGTCTGGTATAAAGCAATTGATAGGCAATGCCAGCGGTTTGCGTATATTGGTCGATACGCTTTCGGGCAGCTTTATTTAGAATTTCACTGTTAGGTTGTGGAAAGAAGTCAATATTTTCTTCCAGCGTAGTCTCACCAATTTTCAGACAATCTTGGTGGTTATCATCATTGATGGCAAAGACATAGATTAATCTTGATTTAAGGGAAGATTTGAAAATAGCCATTTGCGATTATTTTATGAGGTCGATAAATTTTATTTTGCGATTATTTTCTCCGGTTTTGAGGTCTCGTAATCCCCAGTCACGGATAAGACAATATTTGCCATTATGACGTTTAATGTCGTCTTGTTGACATCCTTCGCAATTCTCTATTATATTGCTTTCTCCGAAAAGTGTTTTTACAGTTTTTTTGTGATTGTTGCGACAACTTTGTGGAACAACCCCTTTCAGTCCGTCCATTTGCCATACGTTCCAGGATATAATGTATGCTATGTAGTTTATTGATTTGGTTAAAGGGCGTCTTCCAAATTTGGCCTCGTAGTATTCAATAAAAGACATGAGCAATGCTTCGCGTGCAAGCAACAGATTGTCTCCTTGCCATTCATAGGCATAGATATTTTTATAAGCTTCTTGTGCCATAGATAGCCATTCACTGCTTGTCTTTGTGTTCTCGCTAATAACTCTAAGTTTTCTGTCAAGTAATCCGATACGCTCTTGGAGTGGTATAAACTCTCCTGTAGTCGTATCATACCGACTTACAAGATATGGGGCTTCCCCACAGGTTATCTCCATCCGAGTGGCCCGAACGTAATCTTTCCATGTTTTGCCTTCCGGGAATACTATTGGTGCTTGAGTTGACTCCCATCGTTTTTCCTCCGGGTATTCAACATTAAACACATTTTGTCGTCCAAACCACGCTTCATCTACGAGATTGTTTTGGGCATTGCATACCCAAGAAGGCGTAAACACTTCTGCCATCTCTTTCGTTCGTCCTGCTTGTTCCTCTTTGGTCTTTACGGAGCGAGGACGGATGATAAGCCCGTTTTCACCAATAATCTTTTCTGGAGTAATCGCATCAAAAAAATGATATCCATCTCCCATAGAAGCGTAACTTTCTGTAGCCCAAAAGATAGGCTTTTGAGTGGTGTGGTCTTTTAATAACGTTTCCAGAACCTGGGGAAACATCTTGTATATTGTGTTTTCACTTATGTCAACAATATTTTCCATTATGCTTTTTGTTGAACGACAATTTAGTGTCACTTCTATTCGATAGATGAATATACTGCAAAGATATCCATTAAGCTTCAGATTGTCAAATAAATATGAATAAATCTTATACCTCAATAATAAAAACCATTTTTACTGGAGTAAAATGCTAACTGTTGTGATCGTAATTGAGACTGTGTGTAAGGAAAAAGTTTGGAAATTCGATATACGATTCTTATGCTGTTGATTGATTGTACGTAGGTGGTTCGGTGATAGAGTTGGGACTTCTGAAAAGATTGGGTCGTAGATTATATTGAAGGAGGTGGAACCCCAACCTTCATTTTCTTGTGTTAACTCATGAAACCTATGACGGCAACAGGTCTTTTTAAAGGCTTAAAACTCAAGTCTCCGACACTTTGGCACGCCAATTCAAAACTTCGATTAACTTTTTGTACTAACT
>CAYVGR010000233.1:0-4296 GCA_964450065.1 uncultured Prevotella sp.
GGCGTATGCTTGTGGCTCATCGCAACCAGCTTTCTTTCCAGCATCATGTCAATGCTGCGGTGCTTTGGGCTGATGGGAAACTCTACACGTCGCGTATTTGGGATATTAATCCCATTGTCGATCAGATGGGAGTGGGCGATGCTTGGGTGGCCGCATTCATACATGCCCGCCACAAATGGCCCGATGATGATCAGCGATGCCTGGAATTTGCGGTGTCGGCTTCGGCTCTGAAAAATACTATTCCCGGCGACCAAAACCTTGTTACCGAAGCCGAAATCCTTGCCAACATGACGGCAACGGGAGGCCGTATCGACCGATAGAAATTGTAATGCTGACATGAAAGCTGGCGGTTTGCCAAGCCCTTGTTTGACATGTCTTATATTGAGAAGCAGGATGGAATGGTTAAAATGAGCTTGATACGGTCGTTGCTTTTATCAAAATATATGAAATAAGCTAAGTCACGTGGCTTAGCTTATACGGAGATGTTGCTTGGTCGGAGTCGACCTTTATCTATGTGGAGGTGAAAGTTGGTCAGGGTTGGCTCTCGCCTTCTATATATTGCTCAAGGAAAAGGTGCTCGCCATCGAATACAGCGTATGTGAATTGCCATATCCAATCGCCGAGAATAATCATGCGTGCCTTGTTCTCTAATATAAGATCGAGTTCGATATGCCTATGCCCATAGAGGAAGTAGTCGATGTTGGGATGAGTCTTCATATACTCCTTGGTCCAATGCACGAGATACTCTTTCTCTTCGCCCTGAAAGGGAAGCTCCTTGCCATCGGCACGCTTCAGCCTGCTGTGTTTAGCCCAATTCAGTCCGAGCTGCATGCCCCACCAGGGATGCACGAAGTTGAGCAGCTTCTGACATACAGGGTTGTGGAACACCTTGCGCAACAACTTGAAGCTGTTATCCGGGTCGCCCAACCCATCGCCATGTGCAAGATAGAATTCCTTGCCATAGAGTTCTATGGTGAGAGGCTTCCTGTGGATAATCAGACCACATTCTTGCTCCAGGTAGCCGTACGTCCAAAGGTCGTGGTTACCTGTAAAGAAGTGAACTTCCACGCCCATGTCTGTTAGTTCGGACAGCTTGCCAAGAAACCTTGTGTATCCCTTGGGCACCACATATTTGTACTCGTTCCAGAAGTCGAACATATCGCCCAGCAGGTAGATAGCGTCAGCCTTATGCTTGATGCTGTCAAGGAATCGCACTAAGCGTCTCTCCTGCGTTCTTTTATGTTTGATGGCCAACGAGCCTAAATGCGCATCCGATATGAAATAGATTTTTTTCATGATTCTTAAACTCCTTTATTCAAACCCCAGCTCCACTCGAGCCTCCTCGCTCATCATGCTTTGGTCCCATGCGGGGTCGAACACGAGGTTTATGTTGGCAGAGGTCACCCCTTCTACGCTTTCTACCTTGGTGCGCACGTCTTCAAGAATAAAGTCAGCTGCGGGGCAGGCAGGCGAAGTGAAGGTCATGTCCATGTCCAATGTGCCGTCGTCTTGCAGATCCACCTTGTATATCATGCCCAGATCCCATATGTTTACGGGAATCTCGGGGTCGTAAACGGTCTTGACAATATCTACGATGCGCTCTTCTATCTTGGTCTTTTCTTCTTGTGTCATGTTGTTGATGATTGTTTACTCTGCGAAATTAAGAAATAAAATTCAGAATTTCGATATTTTTCTTATAAGACTTCGGCGAAGTCATTATATTTTATCCGCTGCTTGAGCTTGTCTCGATGAGGGCAGGCTCCGTTTGGTCGGATTATATTTTCCCTTCTTCGCGATAGCTGAAATATTTGCCATCAGTGATGATGACGTGATCAAGAAAGTAGATGCGCATTATCTCACATGCACTCTTGATTTGCAAGGTCAGTCGGTCGTCATTCGAACTTGGGATACAGTTTCCGCTCGGATGGTTGTGGCATACGGCCATGACGGTAGTGTTGTTGAGCAGTGCGTGCTTCATGATCACGCGGATATCGACCGCCGTTTCGGTTATGCCTCCGTGGCTTATGGGGATAGCTTTGATGAGCTTGAAAGCCTGATTCATCAGCAGAACATGAAATTCCTCCACATCGAGGTCTTGCAGTTTGGGGTGCATATAGTTGTAAATAGCCGTGGCGGAGCCAAGGTCTTCGCGCTGTTCACGGTCAGATTCCCGTCGCCGCTTGCCCAGTTCGCAGGCGGCCAGTATGGTGATGGCTTTGGCCGGCCCCATGCCGTGATAGCGTTGCAGCTGGTTAACCGACATTTTTCCGAGCGAGTTCAGGTTGTTGTTGCAGTCTCCCAATATCCGTCGCATGAGGTCCACAGCACTCTCTCTGGCCGACCCAGACCCAATGAGGATGGCTAAAAGCTCAGCATCGCTCAGTGCTGACGCACCGAGGCGTTCAAGTTTCTCGCGTGGCCGGTCTTCTTCGGCCCAATGATTAATGGTAATGTTGCTCATGAGTGGAAAAGCTGAAAGGGCGTTGGTGAAAGTTTTTATGCCGAACTTGGCAGAGTGTGGTAAGAGAGGAATGAAACCTACTTATAGAAGTTTTTCTCGTAAGCAGAGAACTCACTTTTCTGGAGCACCATTCGTTTCCACATTGCTTCCATAAATCCGCAACCATATCCCATGAGTTGTGTGAAGGCGGCACGGATGGACAGACAGCCGATTTTCAGGCTCTTGTTCAGAATCGACGAGTGGATAAAGACGAGGAGGGCATATAAGAGGATGGGAGCCGACCCGTAAACCATGGCTGCCAAGCCAAACGACTGCTGCATGTGGGTGGTGCCCCAAAAGAAGTTGAGGATACCCAGGCACACAACAAGCACTAAGCATATCACGCCAACAGTGAACATCATCGGGAGTATATGCACCGGCTTCAGGCTTTCGGGGTACTTCATGTAGAGGTTGATGCGCGCGATGCCACTGTTATATACCTGTCGCCAGAACTTGCGGAAGTCGGTTCGGCGCTTGTGGTATACCCATGCGTCGGGAAAGAGACGACACTTGCAGCCGGCCTTGAAGATGCGGATGGAGAAGTCGATGTCTTCGCCAAAACGCATTTTGGAGAATCCACCCAGTTTCTGATACACATCGCGGCGAATGCCCATGTTGAACGACCGGGGATAGAACTTGTCGAGCTTTTTCTTTCCGCCGCGTATGCCACCGGTGGTGAAGAAGCTCGTCATGGAGTATGAGATGGCCTTCTGCGTGTCAGTGAATGAGACGTGTGCGCGGTCGGGACCGCCAAAGGCATCGCACGGTTTGCGGCGGAGCTCCTCCTCTATGGCCTGCAAATAACCTTCGGGCAGCACCACGTCGGAATCGAGAATAATCACATACTCACCGTTGGCATGCGCCACTCCGTAGTTGCGGCTCTGTCCGGGGCCGCTGTTTTCTTTTGTAAGATATATCAGGTTCAGCCTGTCCCTGAATTTCTCACAAACATCCTGGCTGGGGATTTGCGACCCGTCCTCCACGATAATCACTTCGAAGTCGCGTATGGTTTGGCGTGTGAGGCTGTCCAACAGTTCGTCCACTTCGTTGGGACGGTTGAAAACGGGAACAATGATAGAATATTTCATAGGGAGTAATCAGGATAATGGGGCGACAACGCCACGGGTAAAGACAGACCTAACTGGTTAAGAAAGCGGGCGTATGATAAAAAGCAAAGGGGCAAAAAAGCAAGTAGGGCAATGCCCCTTTGCTTTTTTACCCTTTTGTGTTGTGGACTTGTTATTTCGTCGTTACACGTCCCACGTAGCTTCCGTCGCGGGTATCTACGGTAACGGTTTCACCCTCGTTGATAAAGAGGGGTACGCGAATCTCTGCTCCGGTCTCCAGTATAGCCGGTTTGGTGGCGTTGGTGGCGGTGTTGCCTTTCACGCCCGGCTCACTGTGAGTAATAACCAAGTTGGTTTTGATTGGCATTTCGGCAGAAAGAATGGTACCGTCAGAGGTGTCGGTCTGTACGTCCACCACATCGCCCTCCTTCATGAATTCGGCACCGGTAATCATGTCCTTGGCAATTGGAATCTGATCAAAGGTTTCCTGGTTCATGAAGATGCAGCCGGTGCTGTCTTCGTAGAGAAACTGATAAGGGCGATGCTCCACACGCACGTCGTCGAGCTTGAGACCAACAAGGAACGTACGCTCCAGCACGCGGCCATCGGATACGTTCTTCAGCTTGGTGTTCATCACGGTGTTGCCCTTTCCAGGCTTGCGGTGCTGAAAGTCGATGCACTTCCAAATGCCACCATCCATACGGATACATGTTCCGATTTTGATTTCCT
>CAYVGR010000234.1:0-4279 GCA_964450065.1 uncultured Prevotella sp.
CTTTATAAATCAGTTGGTTTCATAAAATATAAGTCTGATAATGTAGGACAATTTCAGAAAGAATATTTAGAATTGATTTTGAAATGAATATATTAATTACTGCTATTGGATCCTTTTCAGCAGATTGTGTTATAAGCACATTGAAACAGGCTGGACATAAGGTTGTCGGTTGTGACATTTATCCATCTATTTGGCATGCAGTATCAAAGGACTGTAACAATGTTTATCAAGTGCCATATGCTACAGAAGAAGCTAAATACGTTGAGTCGCTTTTAGAAATATCGAAGAAAGAAGGCATTCACTATATTATGCCATTAACAGACCTTGAAATAGATGTTTTAAATCGCTACAGATCTTTATTTGATAAAAATGAAATAGTTCTTTGTATTCAATCAGAAAAGACACTGGAAATTGCAAGAAATAAAGAAGCTCTCAGTGAGTTATTTAAAGAAGATAAATATGTAAACATTCCTAAATTTGTGAATGCTCATGATTTGAGTAGTGATTTCCCATTACCAGCTATAGCAAAGCCTTTGAATGGAAGAAGTAGCGAAGGTTTGAAAAAGATCAATAGTATAGATGGACTAAAACGGTTAAAGGGAACAGACAATTACATAGTTCAACAGATGATCAACGGTCCAGTATTTACAGTAGATTACGTTCGGGATAAGAATGGAAATGACTTTGCCATTCCACGGGAAGAATTATTGAGAACAAAAAATGGAGCGGGGACAACAGTAAAGATAGTGGTAGACCAGGAATTGAAGAAAATGGTTTCGTATATTGGGAATAAGATTGGGGTTGTTGGCTGTATAAATATGGAGTTTATTGGTGGATGCAATGGCAAATATTATCTAATAGACATTAACCCTCGTTTTTCGGCAGGTATTGCTTTTTCCAATTTTATAGGCTATGATATGGTTACAAGCCATTTTAATTGTTTCTGGAACAAACCAATTCAAAGTCCAGTCTCGATTGACGAACAAATTATTTGCAAGAGATATAAAGAGGAATTATTATGGAGAAGTGACAAAAAATAAAGCTTTGTTTATTTTGAAGTTCGTCAAGTGGTGAGACTGATGATCCTATCTATGTTACGGGAAATGGAGGCAAAATGGAACCAAGCTTAAAGCGAAAGACTACGAACGGATTATTGTGGAGCAGTGTTGAACGCTTTTCCAATCAAGGTGTTCAATTCTTGTTTTCCATAATCTTAGCTCGATTGCTATCTCCTTCGGATTATGGCATAGTGGCTATGGTCGTAATCTTTTTTGCTATCGCGCAAACTTTTGTTGACAGTGGCTTTAGTAGTGCCATTGTAAGAAAAAAAGACAGGACGGAAGCGGATTTGTCTACTTGTTTCTATTTTAATATATTGGTTGGCTTTGGTTTTTATATTTTGCTGTTCCTGTGTTCTCCTTTCATAGCCGATTTTTATAATCAGCCAATCTTATCTCCTATCGTAAAGATATCCGGACTTAGTGTTCTCATTAATTCGTTGTGCATCGTTCAGCAAGCCCAATTTACCATACGGATTGATTTTAAGACGCAAGCAAAAGTAACATTAACGAGTACAGTCATATCCGGCATTATTGGAATACTATTGGCATACTTAGGTTATGGTGTATGGGCTTTGGTTTGGCAGGGAGTGACAGGATCTTTTGTGCGTATGATACTCTTTTGGATATTTTCAAAATGGCGACCGCGAGAGTCTTTTTCTAAAGATTCGTTCCATTATCTTTTTGGATATGGTTCAAAAATGCTGGCTTCTGGATTATTAGATACCACCTATAACAACATATATCCTATTGTCATTGGAAAATTCTACAGTCCGGCTCAATTGGGTAATTTCTCACGTGCACAGGGATGGGCATCGCTCCCGTCATCGAATATTACAGGTGTTCTTCAGCGTGTTACTTTTCCAGTCCTAACAGAGATGCAAGATAATGATGAGCGGCTTGCCACCAATTACAGGAAATTACTGCGAATGTCCGCCTTTGTTGTTTTTCCGTTGATGATGTTGATGGCAGCTGTCGCCTCGCCATTAGTACGAGTGGTTATCACGTCTAAATGGGACGCTTGTGTACCGTACCTGCAGATTATTTGTTTTTCCATGATGTGGTATCCCATTCATGCCATCAATCTAAATTTGCTTCAAGTCAAAGGACGTTCGGATCTATTCCTTAAATTAGAGATTATCAAGAAGATTGTTGGAGTAGGTATTCTATGTATTACAATTCCGTTAGGGGTGACTGCTATGTGCGTTGGAATGGTAGTGAGTTCTCTGATTTCTTTAGTTATTAATACACATTATACAGGCATACTTATAGGAATAAGTTTTGCCAGACAGATGAGAGATCTGTTTCCTTTTTTGATACTTTCTATACTTTCTTTTATTTCAACATTAGGAGTAGTCCTTCTTTTGGATAAGTCTCTTATCTCTCTGGTTTTAGGAACCTTTGTATGTACAGGTCTTTATGTTGGTCTATCTTGGGTATTTAAATTAGAAGAATTACAAGAGGTAAAAAATATATTACGAAATCGATAATGCTTAGAATTCTGAATTGTGTAAATGATGAGAAATTTATTGACAATCTTATTGATGTGATGGATTTTAGCTCATCTGATACTGTTATCAATGATTTTATTTGTATATCAAACCTACCAATACATTTTCATTATGTTAAGAAGACTGATAAAATTAAAATTTTACCTGCTAACGATTTTATAGACTATTTGCGAGAGAAAGCCTATAATGTTATCATTATACATAGTTTAGGGGCCATTACAATTGATCTAATTAATCACATACCTCAGGAAGTTAAAATTGTTTGGGTGGCATGGGGATTCGATTTATATTCTTTTCCTATTGCAGAACACCCTTTGATTAAGATAGATTTATATAAGCCATTGACTTGGCAAGAAATTCGACCCAAGGGCAAAAAATGGATCCAGACAAAGCATGCCTATCTACACTATAAGTTTCACCAGGATGATATAGAAAAGGCCATAAGTAGAATTGACTATTTTTCTGGAGTTATACCACGGGAATATTCTTTGTTAAAACAAAATAGTTTTGTTCAAGCAAAACCAATTACATTCAGATATTTTAGTTTAAAGGATAATTTCAATATCGATGATCTTAAAGGTGAGTATGTCAAAGGTAATGATATCTTGGTTGGAAATTCCGGTGACCCAACTAACAATCATTTAGATATATTTAGAATGTTAAGTCAAGTCAACCTCTCCACCCAACAAATATATGTTCCTTTAAGTTATGGTGGTACACCTGAGTATCGTCGTAAAGTGAAAGAAGTGGGATATCAAATTTGGGGAGAACGTTTTGTTCCCTTGGAGACTTTTATTCCTTATCAAGACTATATTAATATTATCAATAAATGTGGTCATGTGGTCATGTATCATGAACGTCAGCAGGCCATGGGCAATATCTATCAAGGGATAAGGATGGGCTGTAAGGTTTATCTTTCAGAAACAGGCGAGGTTTACAAGATGTTTAAGGAGAAAGGAGTAAAAATATTTAGTACACAACGTGATTTGAATTTAATTCATTTAAGTAGTAATTTAGAGAATAATTTTCAAATTACAAACCGGGAAATAATGATTCAAGATTTCTCTTCTGATCAATACTTGAAAGGGATTTATGAAATGTACAAAATAATAGAGTCAGATATATATGGATCTACAAAATGTTAAAAACGTTTTAATACCATATAAAAAATGGAAGATAAGTTCACGAGCTCATCATTATTCTTTTCTAAACTTCGCAACAGGTGTTGGTGGAATATTATACCCTCCACGCTGTCTTGATGAGGAAGTGTTGAACGAAAAAGCATTTATGACTCTTTGTCCTTCTGCTGATGATATATGGTTCAAGGCAATGGCATTAAAAAAAGGAACGAAATGTAGTACCTTAAATGTTCATAATCCTGTTTATATAGAAAATTCAAAACTTCAGTCCATAGCACTCTATAATGTAAATGTGCATAAAGATAAAAATGACGAACAATTAAAAAAGGTATTTGATAGATACAATTTATACCATTTACTCAAGTAAGATGATTTATCACATAACATGTAATACAGACGATAACTATGCACAGCATTGCTGTGTAATGTTGTGTTCTTTGTTTGAAAATAACAAGGAACTATCTTTTCACGTTCATATTCTCACCCACGGCTTGTCATCTCCGGTAAAGGATATTATACCTCAAATCCGCAACTAAGCCCTTGAACGTCCTTATTGCGTTTACACGTCCTC
>CAYVGR010000235.1:0-4249 GCA_964450065.1 uncultured Prevotella sp.
GTCCGGCCACTTTTTCCTCCATGGTCTTCACCCCCTCCATCGACCCATCATGAATACCACGCATACCAATAGTGTACAGGGCGTCCATCCCTGCCGTTTCCTTGGCGCGCTCACGCCAATATTCCTCCACCGACTTGCGGTTGCTGATAAAGTTGTACGCCCCACGCTTTTTAGAGTCCCATTCGTCCACATTGTTGCGAAGAATAGGCTCACAATGCGACGAACCTACGCAAATATCGAAGGAGTCAGCTACTTCCTTATTGCCTTCCACCTTGAAAAAAGCCGTTGTTCCGGTATGCATGGCCGGCCACAATGCGTTGCCCCGGAGGCGCAGCAACAACTCGAAGAGCTTATGGTAATATTTAGATCCCATATTCCCTTCTTTGAGATGCATATCCAGTTTTCTGGCAGTCCAGATACGGTTGGTCCAATCTTCATCATTTATAAACACACCCCGAAACTCCACCGAGGGGCTTTGCAGGGTTTCAAAATGCTCGTCTATCGTCAGGCTTTTTCTACGGACAGGCTTGACATCACCCCAATAAACCCACGGCGAAACACCTGCCTGTCGCGACAACTCTAAAATACCGTATGCCGTTCCCCGACCATTACTGCCAACAACTATAATCTTTCCCTTGCGAATACCTATCCAAAAAGCGTCGTTCTTGGTGATAAACTTATGATAAGGCACATTGTATTTACCAAGTTGTTTCATTTCCTTGTTATTTGCAAGGTCGAGCTGATAGATCTCAATATCTGCCTTATCCCTCTGATGGGCTCTCTTGCCCGTCACAGCATGCATATCCGATTCGAACATCTCCAAAGCCTTATCTACTACTGTACCATAGTTTTTTTGTACAGAATAGCTAACATGTCCGCCGGAATACCATACAATGTTCTTGGCTTGTCCTGTCAACGGGAGAGCCAAAAGAGCTGCAATAATAATTTTCTTTATTTTCATAAAAGAATGATTTTTAGTTTCCTGAAAAGTGAATAAAATGCGTTCGGATAGCATATAATAGTGTCATTACATATCATCTTCTACCTATACTCAATGCCCTGAAAATGCCCTTTCCCCAATATTCGGCCAAGACTTTCGCTCCTTCCTCATTGGGATGCAGCCAAAAATCGCAGTTTTGATAACCCTGCTCATGGATAAGCTGGGTGCGATAGTTCTTCTTGAAGTACTTGTAAGCATCCTTATCTCCGGCATGCACCTGCCCCGGATAGCTGTCCTCGAAATGGGAGATAATGGATTTGACTTGTTTGAAATAGACCGTAAGCATTTTCTGTCCTACTTTACTTTGCAGGCTTCCGTTCTTCGTAATGAAAGGAGCAGAGAAAAATATTGGACGATGAATCACCACCTGAGCTTTGGGGTACAGAGCCAACAAAGAGTCTATAATGAGTTCCATGTTATGTTTATACATATAAGGAGTGGTTCTGCTGTTAGTCGGTCTTTCTGCAGCATCATTTGTTCCCAACATAAATGAAAAGACCAACTGAGCTTGCGGATACTTCCCCACAAGGTCCGCGGTCTTGCTTTTCAACTCACTCCAATGGTTTTTTATACCCGTTTTTACAGGTACAAAGTTAAAAGTAGTGCGTCCACTCTTGCCCATATTGACATAGTTGCACTGGCCTACTCCTTCTTGCTGAGCTAACCATTGAGAGCAAACCACCGGAGGAGCCGTACGCTCCGGATGTGCGTGCAAGGCTCCAAACGTAATACTGTTACCTACATACACTATATTGTAATCCTGTTGTGCAAATATGCACAACATACTCAATATCAGCATCAAACTGCAAATTGTTCGTTTCATTTTATTTCTACGTTTCTGTAAATCCACGACAAGTGCGATTAAAGGGCTTTACTGGTCATAGCTTGCATGGAAAGGCGCAAACATCTTCCCTACCCTAAAACCATCGAAACGACTACGGTCGGCCTTGTCTGACAAATCAATATTAAATATTCGACGCATATTTGGTCCCCATTCGGACAAAACAGTCATCCATTTAAAACCTCCCTGAATATGGAAATCATCGGTCTTTACAGTTCCCTTTGCCCACACACCCTTGTTGTGCGGATTGGCAACATGCGTGTTGTGGCTTAGGAGAATATAGCCTCTCGCATCGCGCTCCACACAAATATTCTTAGCCGAATCGGGGATTATTGCCATACCAGTCTTCGACTTGTCGGTCAGCATCGCATATTCGGTGTCTTGCCTGTTGCCTGGAAAATAAAGGTCACCACCACTCATCTGCCACACACCAAACTCGCTGAGTTCGTCTTTGCCTGGGTAATTGGCAAAGGGACCGCGCCCTATCCATGACAGCATCGCATCATCTGAGAAAACATCCGTGGCAAACGTAATGCCGGTTTCCACGGCTTCACCATCACCATGAGCAATAAGGTTGTATTTAAAGTCTAATACTCCATAATCTTCCGCCGTAACATCAATTATCCCATCTATATAATGCAATGAATCACAAGGAAACACACACGTTGCACGGTAAGTATTCTTCCTCAGCCGTTCTACCCTAATATCTTTACAAGCCAGCAAATATCTTGACCAAAGCTTGTGTTTCTTGCCCTGTGCTCCCTTCACATTAGCATCTTGCGCCAACGTGTTCTTTTTGCCAATACGCGCATATATCTTCTCCTTAATAAAGGATTTTACACGCTCTTCATTGAGTTTTATCTTCCTTGCACGGGCATTTTTTAGCTTATCCACGATGGGCACCACACTTTTGTAATCGTCAATCCTCAACGATTTTTCATAGAATTGCTCGCCATGTATATCAGTCAGGCTAATGTTATAGTAATAAAAATTAGCTTCGGGCAAAGTGGGCTGCCCTTTCAGCATAAATGAAATGGTGTCGCCAGGCATGCCATTGAGTTTGATATCCGTGGCACCCAGTATGCGCGAATCGCCCATAAGCTCTATATGTGCCGTAATATTAGACAATGCCGTGAAGCTGTAACGATTGACCATCTTCACTTCATAATCGCTGCCCTTTCGTTCCAACCCTAATATTTTTACGGGCGAATACACCTTGCGCACCTGATAATAGTCGGTCTGAGGTGTGCGATCTGGGTAAACAATGCCATCTGTTCCTAAAATTCCCTGCATATCGTAATAAGAGGAATCGGTGAGCCATACATATTCTGTCGGAGCAAATCGGTCGTCCAAACGTTTATCATTCTTCAATATTCCTTGGTCGGCCCATCCCCATACCGCGCCACCGGCAAGTTTCTCATCCTTGTACCATTGGTCTACAAGTTCTTGCATTTGTCCCATGTCCGTACCCAGCGCATGTGCATACTCGGTATTCATGATGGGGCGTGTCGCCTTTTTCGACCATCCCTTATACTCGCTGGCTAAAGGATAATGCGCAGAGAACATTTCAGTGGAGTCGGGCATTGTATTCAGCAACTCATTGAAAGGCCTATGCGTTTGTGGGAAAACGTATGGACGAGTAGAGTCCAGCTGATGCACATATCGAGCCGTGGCAAATCCGTTATATGTATTCGGATTCTCGTTACCCACACTCCATATCACCACTGAGGGTCGGTTCTTATCACGTTGCACAGTAAACCATGCGCGTTCCTTCAACACCTCCAGATAATCCGACTTGCCCAAATGGCGGTCGCCAAAACCAAATGGTACCTCACAGACAACGTAAAATCCCAATGAGTCACACATATCCATGAAGTGTGGGGAAGGTGGATAATGTGATGTCCGAATGGCATTGATATTGGCAGACTTCATCATTCTGAGGTCTCGCAACATTTCTTTTTCTGTGGCAGCCCGACCGTTCACCGGCGACTCATCATGGCGGTTTACTCCCTTGATCTTCACAGGCTGTCCATTGATACGGAACACCCCGTCTTTCCAACTCACTTCTCTCAATCCGAATTTCGTTTCGTATTGCTGGATGACCTGATTGTTTTTCACCAAGTCGAGCTGCAGAGTATATAGGTTAGGTTCCTCTGCCGACCATGCCCGGAAACTGTCCATCACAAATGCAACATGCCCATCCACTTGACGCAAAAACTGTACAATCTGCTCACCATCAGCATTCAGTACACGAGCATCAAAACTGTATTCGCCATAAGCGGCATCGTTGTCCAAAGGAACATCTATATCTATCCGGGCCTTGTTAGGGCTCACACTCGTTCTGATGGCTATGTTTCCGAAATGCGTTTCAGGCAGGGCACACAGAGTTACATCGCGGGAAATACCCC
>CAYVGR010000236.1:0-4211 GCA_964450065.1 uncultured Prevotella sp.
TTTTCTGTATCTTCTGCCTCAGTATCTGTACCTTCTGTTTCTTCCTCGCCGGCTTCTGTTGTTTCAGTATCATCGACTACGTTACGTGTCATCTTGATAGAGCAAATAACAACGTTTTTGCTTGTAGCGTAGTTGAGACCTTCGTAGTCCAAATCGCCAACCTTCATGCTCTGACCAATGGTCATGTTAGTAACGTCGATTTCGAGACGTTCAGGAATCCGCTGATATGGTGCGATAACGTCAATCTTGCGGACAGAGAGGTTCATACGGCCACCGTCACGAACACCCTGTGCGAGACCTACCAACTTAACCGGAATACCAATAGTAATAGGTTTGTCAGCATTCACCTCGTAGAAGTCTACATGCAAAGGGGCATCTGTTACCGGGTGGAACTGAATTTCCCTCATGATAGCTGTGTGCTCTTCGCCGTCTATGTTAATATTGATTACATAGATATGAGGAGTATAGATGAGTTTGCGAAGCTCCTTAAAAGACGATGCGAAGGCCAGTGCAACCGGCTTACCGTCTTCTCTTGCTTCACCATAAAGATTACATGGAATGAATCCTTCCTTGCGGAGGGCTTTGGAAGCTTTCTTACCAAGGTCTGTGCGCTTCTTACCTGTGAGATTAATCTCTTTCATGATTTTGCTTTTAAATTTTAATTGTGTTACTCTAAATTAAACAGTATTATTAATTCGCCATCACACTGGAAATCACTTTACCAAAGTGAAAATGCGGTGCAAAGTTACATTTTTTATTCCTAATGTGCAAAGTTTCTCTAAAAAATAAAGTTTTATACTGCCGTTCCTTGCAGGTATATGGAAATTTAATTACTTTTGCATGGTAATTTAATTCACACACATCGAAACGTAAGGGGTAATGATCAATAGGGATTTAATACGTATCAAGGTACTTCAGTTAACCTACGCCTACTATCAAAATGGTAATAAAAATATGGATAATGCTGAGAAGGAATTGCTTTTCAGCCTGTCCAAGGCATACGATCTCTATAATTTCCTTTTGCAACTCATTGTTGCCGTGACCAAGGAAGAGCGTTATCGCATCGATGTGCTGACTCAACGGGCAGAGCGTGAGGGAAAGGAAGCTCCCTCTCAGAGGTTTGCTTTCAACCAGTTTGCCGTGCAGTTGGAGGAAAACAAGATGCTCGGCGAATTTATAGAAGACAAGAAGCTGACATGGGACGATGACATAGAGTTTGTAAGGAAACTATGCAACCAGATAGAGCAGAGCCCAATATATAAGGATTATATGGCCGAGCCTGAGACTGATTACGAAACAGATCGTGAGTTGTGGCGCAGGCTTTATAAACTCCTCATACAGGACAATACCGACCTGGAAGAGCTCCTGGAAGAGAAAAGTCTTTATTGGAACGACGACAAGGATATCGTAGATACGTTTGTTGTCAAGACCATCAAGCGTTTCGAACTAAAGAACAAGAGCAGCCAGGAGCTGTTGCCGGAATATAAGGATGAAGAGGACAAGGAGTTTGCATGCAAGCTGTTTCGTGCCACGATACTCAATGCCGACGACTACCATCGCTATATGAGCGAGACTTCCCGCAACTGGGATTTCTCCCGTTTGGCCTATATGGACGTGGTCATCATGCAAATAGCGATTGCCGAGATGCTTACTTTCCCCAATATTCCCGTTATGGTAACAATCAACGAGTATGTAGAGTTGGCTAAGTTGTATTCAACTCCGCGCAGTGGCGCATACATCAATGGCATGCTCGATTCTATAGCCCGCTACCTCATTGACACGGGAAAAATGTTTAAGGAGCTGCCGGAGCTGCCCCAGCGTTATCAAGAGCCTGGCGACAGGCAGTTCGGCAGGGGTGGTAAGTCTCCTGTAAGGTTTGTTCACCGTCCTCGAATCAATGAGCAACCTCGTCCCGATGCTCCCGATGCCCCCGACAGTTCGGAGGCTCCGGAAAACATGGAGACAGAGGACAATGAGGAGGTTTTTTAATAGATAACAAATTAAAAGTTAATCAATGAATACATTAGTTTTGGCTGCCCAGGCAGCACAGGGAGGAGGCATGGGAGGCATGCTTATTATGATGGTGGTTATTTTTGCCATCATGTGGTTTTTCATGGTTCGGCCGCAGCAGAAGAAGCAGAAGAAAATCCGCGAGTTTCAGAATTCTCTTCAGGAAGGCACAAGAGTGGTAACCGGTGGAGGAATCTACGGCACTGTGAAGCGTATTGACCAGGCCAAGAACATTGTTGAGCTTGAAATTGCCCGTGGCGTTGTTATCTCTGTTGACAGGAGCTATGTCTTTGCAGATGTAACTCAACAAACCCCTAATGCTTAATTTTAGGAGAACATATTATATTATTAGAGACTTCTTGTTTAAGTTATTGAACAAGGAGTTTCTGTTTTTTCTGTTCTTTTTGGCCCTTAGCGGTGTGTTCTGGCTGATGATGACGCTTAATGAGACCTATGAAAAAGAGTTACCAATCGTTGTGCGTCTTACCGGGGTTCCGAAAAATGTGGTCATGACGACGGAAATGTCGGACACCGTATATGTTACTGTTCGTGACAAAGGGTTTGTGCTGTTGTCATACATCACAAGTAACAAACTGAGGCCACTTTCCTATAATTTCTCGACCCATGCTAATCGGCAGACCGGCAAGGGGCAAGTGAGCGTCTCTGATATACAGAAATCTGTCCGTCAACAGCTCTCTGCCTCTACGGCTATTACTGCCATTAAGGCCGAGCGCTTGGAGTTTTATTACAACTATGGGCTCAACAAGGAGGTGGAAGTCAAGCTTGCCGGCAACATCGTTCCCAGCACCAATTATTATCTCTCTCATGCGCAGTTTTCGCCCGAGAAGGTCGTCATCTATGCAAGTGAGGACAAGCTGGATAGCATCCATTCGGTAACCACGGAGTATTTGAATATCGTGAACTTCAACGATACAGTAGACCGTATGGTAAAACTTAAACCCATCATAGGTGTTAAAATAGTTCCCCAGAAGGTCAGACTTACGCTGTATCCTGATATCCTTACTGAGGAGAGCGTTGAAGTTCCTATTACAGCTATCAACAAGCCCGATGGCTTGATAGTCCGCACATTCCCCCAGAGGGTAAAGGTGCATTTCACGGTAGGTGCCAGTATGTTTCGCATGATCAAGGCCAGTGATTTCCAAGTAGTGGTAGACTATCGCGAAATAGCTGCCCGACCGTCTGATAAATGTAACCTTTACCTGCAAGGTAAGCCCCGTGGGGTGAGCAATGTCCATTTGGGCATGAAGCAGGTGGATTACCTGATAGAACAGTAGCCGATGAGAATAGCCATCACGGGGGGAATTGGCAGTGGCAAAAGCCATGTTTGCCAGCTGCTCGCCAAGCGTGGAATCAAGGTGTATGATTGCGACGCAGCCGCCAAACGGCTCATGCGTGACGATTTGCAGCTGCAGCGAGACTTGTTGAGACTCGTTGGCAATGATGTCTATTCGGGTGGCGTTTTGCAGAAAGCGATATTAGCTCGGTTTCTTCTCATGTCGGACAACAACAAGCAGGCGGTCAACAACATTGTCCATCCTGCTGTGGCACGTGACTTCATGCGTAGTGGCTACACGTGGTTGGAGAGTGCCATACTCTTTGAGAGTGGATTCAACAACCGGGTCCCTCTCGATTTTGTTGTGTGTGTGTCGGCGCCCATCGATGTTCGTGTCGAGCGGATCATGCGCCGTGACAATATTACGCGGGAGAAAACCATAGAGTGGATAAACCGCCAAATGGCACAGGAAGACATCGTTGGGAGAAGCGACTTCGTTATAGAGAATGATGGGAGGAAAGACTTGGATGAACAAATAGATGAATTATTAAATCAAATCAACAATAAGTAAAATGGAAACAATACTATCAATCGCAGGCCGCCCAGGGCTTTACAAACTCGTGTCGCGTGGTAAGGCAAATCTCATCGTTGAGGCAATAGACGAAACCCGTCGCCGCTTTCCCGCTTTTGCTACCGACCGTGTAACAAGCCTTGGCGACATTGCCATGTACACTGATTCGGATGACATTGCACTCTGGAAAGTGCTGGACAGTGTGAGCAAAAAGGAAGACGGCAAGGAGGCTTCCATTAATTATAAGAAATGCCCGGCCCAGGAACTCCGCGACTATTTTGCCGAAGTGCTGCCCAATTACGACCGGGATCGTGTACACGACAGCGATATCAGGAA
>CAYVGR010000237.1:0-4177 GCA_964450065.1 uncultured Prevotella sp.
GCGGGACGCGTGACGGGCGAGGGGAACTCGTTGCTGTGGCAGGGCTGGATGTCGCAGGTGGTATGGCCTGCGAGGGCTGCTATCATCTTGGTGAAGTCGTACCAACTGCACACACCCTCGTTGCTGTAATGGTAGATGCCGCTGTGCCCAATGTATTTGCGATTTTCCACAATGTCGAAAATGGCTTGGGCAAGGTCGTAGGCATAGGTGGGGGTTCCGGCTTGGTCGAAAACAACTTTGAGTTGGGGTTTCGTGGCGGTGAGGTTGAGCATGGTCTTCACGAAGTTCTTGCCGAATTCGGAGTAGAGCCAGGCCGTGCGGATAATGATGTGATTAGCACCGGTAGCTTGTATATTCTGCTCACCGTGTAGTTTGGTCAGGCCGTAGACACCTGTTGGATGACCCTTTTGGTCTTCTTTGCAGGGCACATTATAGGGGTCGCCGCCAAATACGTAGTCGGTGCTTATGTGTACGAGCAGGCCGTCCACTTCTTTCATCACCTTGGCTAAGTTCTCGGGGGCGGTGGCATTGAGGGTTTCGACGATGTCTCCGGCAGTTTCGGCAGCATCCACATTGGTCCATGCCGCACAGTTGATAATACATTTCACATCGTTTTCATGTACTATCGTGCGGATGGCGGTAATGTTGGTGATATCCAAGTTTTGATATCCGTCACATACGTCAGTGAAAATGTAGTTGTCTTTGCTGTTCTTGGCAACGATTTGTATTTCATTGCCCAGTTGCCCGTTGGCACCGGTAACTAAAATATTCATTTCTTAAAAGTTATAATCAATACAGTTCTACCGAATAGTCGAAGAGGTCAGCGGCATCTTTCAGCATGGGGTGGTGGGCATCTTTCTCCGAGAGAATCACCTTGTCGGAGGGTATGCGCCAGTCGATGCCAAGATCGGCATCGTCCCATGCAATGGCTCCCTCGCTTTCCTTACAATAGAAATTGTCACATTTATATTGGAAAACAGCGGTCTCGCTCAATACACTAAAACCGTGGGCAAAGCCGCGTGGTATGAAGAATTGGCGATGGTTGTCTTCCGTCAGCTCCACGGCCACATGCTGTCCGAAGGTGGGCGACCCCTCGCGGATGTCCACAGCCACGTCGAGTACCGCACCTTTGACCACTCTCACGAGTTTGCTCTGGGAATGCATGCCCTTTTGGAAATGTAATCCACGTAGCACACCGTATGACGATTTCGATTGATTGTCCTGCACGAAGTCTATCGGTCGCACTTTCTCGTTGAACTCCTTTTGGTTCCATGACTCATAAAAATAGCCACGGTCATCTTTGAAAATTCGGGGCTCAATAATTACGACGCCATCGATGTTTGTTGTGATAACCTCCATATTTAATTCGGTATTATTAGTTGTGATGTTTTGGAAAGAAAGAACATACCAGATATTTTAGCTAACACCAAGTTGATGTTTCTCATATCTTTGGTTGAGCAAAGTTATACATTAATTATGAAAGAACGCAGAAACCATTGCAGGATTTTCTTATACAAGCCTAAGAACGCGGCCGATGTTAAGATTAAACAAGTTCATTTTCCCTATGCCAACGCTGCTTACCCAATCAGCAGTCCTAACGTCAGGGCAAGACCGTAAATAAACATGTTGCGGGCCGTTGCACCCAAGATGACGTTCAATTCCTTGCCGTGATCAATGCTTACCATACGCCGATAGGTTCTGGTGTGTATTGGGGTGTAGATCAGTGCAGGAAGCAAGAAAGCGTATATCCTGCCATTCAGGACAAACACAAGCCCCAATACGATGGCTGATAGTCCGGCAGCCATATACAATCGCTTCCCGTTTTTTGCCCCCACCTTCACAACGAGTGTCATTTTTCCGTCGCGCCTATCGTTGTCGATGTCACGGTTGTTGTTGATGAGCAGCAGGGTGTCGATGACAAATCCGCAGGCCAACGACGCAACGAATGTCTCAAGGGGAATGGTTCTGATAGCCTCCGGAAGACTGAGATAACAGGTGAGACACACGGGGATTATGCCAAAAAAGACCAACACCAGCAAGTCTCCAAGCCCAAGATATGATAGCTTGGTAGTGTAAAGGAAGCAGAACAGTACACATAATGCACCTATCACAATCATCTCCCAACCACCAATCCATGCCAATGGAAGGCCGACCACGCAGCCCAGTCCTGTGGTTATAACCAATGCACGTCTCATCGCCTCAGGTGTTATCCACCCCATCGTACATGCGCGGAGTGGACCCAAGCGTGTTTCCAAGTCATCGTTGCCCTTTTTATAATCAAAATAATCGTTTATGAAATTTGCATCTATCTGCATGATAAATGCAAATAAAAAGCATAATACACATGGCATCCACTCAATCTGTCCGTCCGAGTATGACCATGCCAACGCTGCACCAATCATCACGGGTACGGCTGCACCCATAAGCGTCTTGGGGCGGGCAGCCAGCACCCATGCCTTGGGTGAATTGGTCTTCACATGAGATTCATCCATAATTATTTGCAAAAGTAGACATTATTTGGTACATTTGCAACTGGTTTTTATATTTTAATACACCCCTTCATGGAAGTCAATCTCGACTTGATGTCGTTCATCGAAACGGCAATTCTCCCCAAATATAACGCTTTCGGCAAATCTCATGGCTTGGTGCATGTACAGCGTGTGATAGCCAATTCGCTGGTGCTGTCGCGCCAACTTGGCACTGATATGAACATGGCTTATGTTGTTGCAGCCTATCACGATTTAGGCATGAGCGGGCCGCGTGCCATCCATCACATAACGGGTGGCAAGATTCTCATGGCCGACCAACGATTGCGCAAATGGTTCTCGTCCGAGCAAATCAACATCATGAAGGAGGCCGTGGAAGACCATCGTGCCTCGGCATCGCATGTGCCACGCAGCATCTACGGCAAGATTGTGGCCGAGGCCGACCGTGACTTGCAACCCGATGTGGTGTTTACGCGTGCCGTCGAATATGGCTTGGATCGTTATCCCGAACTCAGCAAGGAGCAGCAGTGGGAGCGATTCAGCAGGCACATGGACGAGAAATACAGTGTCAACGGCTATATCAAACTGTGGATACCCAACTCGCCCAACGAGAAATATCTTAAGATTGTGCGCGATGTCATCGCAGACAAGGCACGCCTGCAAGCCACCTTCGAAGAAATTTATTCGAAGCTGCAGCTTGCATAGGCGTCGTAATTCCTTGATGGATTACACTTTTCCTCTATAAATAACAATGTCTCTATGCCCGGATGTGTTTTGATGAGCAAAGCTCCGTAAGCATAAAGGGATGCGTTTCTAAAACTCCACCAATATGCGGAAGACCTTACCGGGCGCAGCATCCCAACGTTTCATGGCATCCAATGCCTCTTCGGGCTTCACCACTTCCGATATCAGCCGGTCACAGGGGCATTGTCCACGCTTGATGTAACGGATGACACCTTCAAAGTCTTCCGGCAGGGCATTGCGTGAACCCCGCACGTCAAGTTCCTTCTTGACGAACAGACTTGTATCAAAGGAGCTCTCTTTCATGGAATATCCGATGAAGACCACCCGTCCGGTGAATGCCACTTCTTCTATGGCCTGACGCTGGGTGAGGGGCGACCCCACAGCTTCTATTACAACATCAGGTCCTTGGGAATTGGTAATTTCAGACAAACGCTTGTGAAGGTCTTCTTCTTTGCTGTTAATAACAACATCGGCACCAATGTTCTTTACAATGGATAGCTTTTCATTGTCAACATCAACGGCAATAACCTTGGCCCCACGCACTGTCGCACGGATAATGGCTCCAATACCAATCATACCACAGCCAATAACCATGACAGTATCCGTATCGGTAACTTGTGCTCGGTTGACGGCGTGAAAGCCAACGCTCATCGGTTCTATGAGAGCACTGTCACGCACGCTGATTCCGTCTGCGGGAATTATTTTTTCCCATGGAACGGCAAGATATTCCCTCATTGCTCCGTTTCGTTGCACACCGAGAGTTTCGTTGTGTTCACAAGCGTTATATCGGCGGTTATGGCAGGAGGAACAGTAGCCACAGTTTGTATAGGGGTTTACCGTGACCACCATGCCCGGCTTAAGCGTATCAGGAACATTCTCGCCAATTCTAACGATCTCGGCTCCAATCTCGTGCCCGGGAATGAGGGGGAACTTGGCCATTCCATTCT
>CAYVGR010000238.1:0-4142 GCA_964450065.1 uncultured Prevotella sp.
ATTTTTCCAATACGGATTTGTCAAACTTTGCCATTTCGTTAAATGTATTTAAGTTATGAATGTGATTAATATCCTTTTTACTACTTGCAAAGTTAACAAAAAGTGTGTACCTACACAATAACTAAGTACTATTTTTATGCTAAGTCTTTCCTTTTTAGGTTAAAGAAGTTAAAAAGAAATCAGACCGAAACATATTTGCAATTTAGACTTTGCAAAGCAAAACACTTTTGTTAACTTTGCATCCAACTTTTAAGGAAGACTGATTTTTATACTCTTTACATACAAAAGATAAAGCCCAAAAGCTATGAAAATTAACAATCTGTCAGATCGTAACAGTATTATTGGCCAATACATGGCAGAGATTCGCGATGTAGAATATCAGAAAAACCGTCTTTTATTTCGTAACAACATTATGCGCATTGGAGAGTATGAGGCTTTCGAGGTGTCTAAAATGTTGAGCTATGAAACCAAGGAAGTGACCACTCCGTTAGGGGTTTCGAAAGTTAACGTTCCGTCAGACAAGATTGTTTTGGCAACGATTTTTCGAGCCGGGCTGCCTTTTCATCAAGGGTTTCTCAATGTGTTCGACCATGCCGGCAACGCTTTTGTATCGGCATACCGGGAGTATCAGGACGCCGAGCATCATGAAGTAGGGGTTCATGTGGAGTATCTTGCCACGCCGAAGCTTGACGGAAAGACGCTTATCATTGCCGACCCCATGTTGGCAACAGGCGGCAGCATGGAGTTGGGATATCAAGCCTTGCTCACCAAGGGAAATCCCAAAAGCATCCATGTGTGCTGCGTCATTGCCAACCCAGAGGGCATAGAACATGTTAAAAAGACCTTTCCCCACGACAAGACCACAATATGGTGTGCCGCAATAGATGCGGGATTGAACGCAAACAAGTATATAGTACCGGGCTTCGGCGACGCCGGCGATCTGTGCTACGGCAGCAAAATCTAAGCCCCCGAAGGCTCTATTCCTTCACCTCCCATATATCATTAGTCTCAAGCAATTCTTCGAAAGTGTGGTAACTCTTCTGTTTGCCCACTTCCTCTATCTGCTTGTTTACCTCTTCGTCGTAGCAAGGACCTTCTACGTCGCGAATGACACCGAGAGCCACGGGGAATCCGTGCTCGTTGTCCATCATGGCTAATTTGAGCTGCAAGGTGTTGTCCTCACAGTGGGCATCATGGATAAGCACATCGTCGATGGTGTAACCGTCCTTGCCAATTTCCACCACTTTCAGGCCGAAGCCTTGTTGAACAAGGCCAAATTCCTCGTTTTCACCAAACACCAGCGGTTTGCCGTGCTCCACATAGATTGCGTTTGACTTACGCCCCGCCTGAGTATACACCGATTTATGAATGCCGTTGTTGAAAATAACACAGTTTTGCAAAACCTCGCAAACAGCCGCTCCCTGATGATAATGGGCAGCCTTGAGCATACGGATGGTGTGTGAACCGTCGGTGGCCACAGTGCGGGCAAAGAACTTTCCACGTGCACCGAAGCACAACTCCGCTGGCCGGAACGGGTCCTCCACAGTGCCGTAGGGGCTCGATTTCGATACGAAACCACGCGGACTGGTAGGCGAATACTGCCCCTTGGTGAGACCGTAAATACGGTTGTTCAGCAAAATCATGTTCAGGTTCACGTTGCGACGCATAGCATGGACAAAATGATTGCCACCGATGGCCAATGCATCACCATCGCCACTTACCTGCCATACTGTAAGCTTGGGATTGGCTATCTTTGTTCCCGTAGCAATGGCGGCGGCGCGCCCGTGTATGGTCTGCATGGCGTATGCATTGACATAATAAGGTAATCGGCTTGAGCAACCAATTCCGGAGATAACCACTGTCTCATACGGTGGCACACCAATCTCGGCCATAGCCTTTTGAAAACTATTCAGGAATGCATGGTCACCACACCCGGGACACCATCTGGGCTGCCCCTTTTTAAAGTCGTTTGCCGTATATTTTATAGCTGTGGCGAGGTTGTCCTGAGCCGCTGTCTGAATATTCTCTTCCATAATATATTTTGTTATTGAAAAGGGTTCTACTAATTAGACTTGAATGTTTTGACACATTATTGCAGCATCTTTACTTCGAAAGTGCGGCCAATGGCAACGTCTTTAGGGTTGGTAATGAGTGTTTCGAAAGCCTCTACCAGTTCATTAACGACAAAGGGCTGGCCTTTTACCCGGTTATATTGGTAAGGTGAGAAGTCGTTGATGCGTATGCGCAACAGTGCCGCCAGCTGTCCGAGGTTTTGCTCTGCCACTACCACCTTGGGGTATTTCGTCAGTTCTTCGGCAGTGTTGTCGGGCAACGGGTTGATATATTTCAGTTGAGCCAGCGCCACTTTATGCCCTCTTCGCCGCAGCGCAGCCATGGTGGAGTAGAGATGTCCATAGGTAGAGCCAAAGCCCACAATGAGCAAATCGGCATCGTCCTTGTCGCCCTCAATCTTCAGATCGGGCACATCGATGGCTGCAATCTTGTTGTATCTCATGCGAACCATTCTGTCATGGTTTTCCGGATTACTGGATATAGCACCCGTCTTTCCGTCTTTTTCCAGCCCGCCCAGGATATGGGTATATCCTTCCGTGCCGGGAATGGCCCAATAGCGAACCAGTGTTTCCGGGTCGCGCTTATAGGGAGTATACTTGTATTTCTGGTTGGACAGCGTGTAATGTGGATGAATTTCCGGCAGTTTGTCCATTTCCGGCAAACGCCATGCAGCCGAGCCGTTGGCTACAAAGGCATCGGTAAGCAGCACCACGGGGGTGAGATGTTCCAGGGCAATCTTAGCGGCCATATAGGCAGCATCGAAACAATCGGTGGGACTGGTGGGCGCAATCACCGGCATAGGGCTTTCGCCATTACGTCCGTAAAGCACCTGCAGCAAATCGGTCTGCTCACTCTTGGTAGGCATACCCGTAGATGGACCGCCACGCTGTACATCTACAACCACCAATGGCAGCTCATCAATAACAGCCAGGTTCATAGCCTCACTCTTGAGACAAATGCCGGGACCCGAGGTTGAAGTGGCTCCCAATGCACCGGCAAACGAAGCCCCTATGGCACTGGCGCAGGCGCTGATCTCGTCTTCACACTGCACGGTGGTCACGCCCAAAGACTTGTGCTTGGCCAGTTCGTGCAGGATATCAGAGGCCGGCGTGATAGGATAGGAGCCCAAAAAAAGCCTCAAACCAGCACGTTCGGCAGCAGCAATCAAGCCGTAGGCGGTAGCCTTGTTGCCCGTGATATCCATGTATCGGCCGGGCTTTTTGTGTTTCGCCTCTATGCGATAGGTGTTAGGCACTGTCGTATGCGTATTGGCACCATAGTCGTATCCAGCCATGACAACCTTAACATTGGCCTCAGCAATGGCCGGTTTCTTGGCAAATTTTTCGCGCAGGAATTGCTCCACGAGAGCCAAATCGCGGTTGAACAGCCAACATACCAGCCCCAAAGCAAACATATTGCGACACTTCAACTTGCTCTTCATGTCCATATCTGTCTCATCCAGACATGCCTTCACTAAGCGCGTGATGGGGCAAGCCACCACCCTGTCGGGGTCGATGGCCAGTTCACGCAGGTAGTCATCGGTTTTAAAATCAGCTCGCTTCAGATCGTTTGGACCGAAAGCATTGGTATCGATAATGATGATGCCTTGTGGCTTAACATGCTTATACTGTGTTTTTAGCGCAGCAGCATTCATCGCCACAAGCACGTCGCATTGGTCGCCGGGGGTGTAAACCTTATCTTCGCCCACGTGCACCTGATAACCCGAAACGCCCGTAAGCGAACCTTGCGGGGCACGGATGTCGGCGGGATAATCGGGGAACGTGGATATATCGTTTCCTACTGTTGCGGATATTGTTGAGAAAACATTACCGGCCAACTGCATACCGTCGCCGGAGTCGCCTGAGAATCTTACAACAACACTCTCAAGTTCTTTAACCTCTAATACCTCTGCCATCATGTAATAAAATTAGATCGGTTTTTATTTTGGTTTTTATATATCAACACCTTGCTCTGTTTGGGTCTGTGCTCAAAAGTCAATAGGTTTAGTGTTTCGTTATTGCAAAGTTAGGGTAAGTTTGGGATATAACAAAATAAAGAGGTCATTTAAT
>CAYVGR010000239.1:0-4121 GCA_964450065.1 uncultured Prevotella sp.
TTACAATCAGTAAGCAAAGCCGAATGTTAAAGTATTTAAGTGGACACTAGTGTTTCCCATTATAGCTAAGCATGAGTTCTATGCCCTTGTTCGACACAGCTCCAACATTGGACTGGCCTACACCTCGCCCCATTAATGAGGTTACCTCTACAGGAGCAAGAATGTCCGAGGTATATTTGTAGAAATAATCAAGAGTTCCTGTCAAACGATTATTGAAAAGTCCGAAATCAAGTCCGAAATCTGTGATAGCAGTCTTTTCCCAAGTAATATCAGGATTGTTATACATTCCCATGTAAACACCAGACTGTAGTGTTGCCGGATTACCTAAAGGAGCATCATGTCCTAAAGAATATGTCTGCTGATACGGATAAACCCCTATATTTTGGTTACCGAGGACACCGTATGAAAGCCTGAGTTTCAGGTTGTCAAAAGTATTTGATAGGTTGCTGTTTTTAAAGAAGTTCTCCTCCGTAAGTCTCCATCCTGCAGATACTGATGGAAAAAGTCCCCACCGATGTCCTGGAGCAAAACGAGAAGAACCATCATAACGAAGGTTGGCTTCCAACAAATAACACCCCTTCCACGAGTAATTTAAGCGTGTAAAGAAAGATAACAACGAATATTCCGAAGTTGAGCTTCCATTGCTTGCCGTTGCACCACTACCTGCAGAAAGTTCATACAGATTGTTATTAGGGAATGTATTTCTCCCGCCATTCAAGTATTTGTTGTTGGCATTCTCCATCGAAGAGCCTATAAGCCACTTAATATAATGGTCTTTCACTTGTTTTTCGTAGGTAGCTGTAGCTTCGAGTATAGTGTACGTATTATCCGCAGCTCCCATATTCAATGAAGCCGGCCCCACTGTCTTGTCTGGTGAAAAATATGTGTTTGCACGAAAAGATTTATCATTGCTATTATAGAAAGACACACCAGCCTTGCCCGAAAGCGACAGTCCATCTAACGGGGTAGTCCATACAATTTCTCCTGCGGTACTGATATTCTTACTGATATTGTGGATAAATGACTCACTGGCAAGCCATGCCTCCGGGCTATAGTTATCTTGGTAACCAAAAGTGCCGTCTGATTTCAGCCCTGCATAAATCGGTCCCTCTCTTACCGAATAACCGATAATACCATCAATACTCTGTGGCTCACCGTTAGGAGCTTTGTAATTATTATAATAAGAATTCAGGTTAAAACTAAATACAAGATGATCAGAAAGTTTACTGTTTAATGAAAATAATGCAGTCACACGCTCATTCGATGTTTCGGCTGTCATACCATCTTGTTTACGATACCCTACCGAAAAATTATATTTTGCAAATTGTGAACCACCCTGAATGCTAATATTATGTGAATGTTGAAAGCCTGATCCAGAATCCAAAAGCCACTTCAGATGATTAACATTAGGATAATTATCCGGGTCAGTTCCATTGCGATATTTTTCAATCTGTTCTTGAGAATAAGCATCCTGTCTTCCCATGTTCTCCATGGCCATATTATAGTATGTGGCATACTCCCATGAGGGCAAGAAATCAGGTAATACAGTAGCTTTTTGCCATCCAAGCGAGCCATTGTAGGATACTGATACTTTGCCCTCAGAACCTTTTTTTGTTTCAATGAGTATTACACCATTGGCTGCTCTGTTTCCGTAGATAGATGCAGAAGCAGCATCCTTCAAAAAAGA
Source organism: uncultured Prevotella sp. (assembly GCA_964450065.1). Lineage (GTDB taxonomy): Bacteria > Bacteroidota > Bacteroidia > Bacteroidales > Bacteroidaceae > Prevotella. The sequence goes on from CAYVGR010000239.1 coordinate 1,688, forward strand.
AATGTTCTGAATGTCATTCGGATCAACATCATCAATATTGCCTGCTAATCCATCTATCAAAACCAACGGATCGTTACCTGCGCTCGAAAAGGTTCCTGTACCACGTATTTTAACCGAGGCACCTGCTCCTGGCCGGCCAGAATTCTGTAACACACTCATACCCGGAGCTAAGCCAGCAAGTGCTTGTGCTGTACTCATCACAGGTTTGTTAGCAATGTCTTTGTAAGAGATTGTAGCTACTGATCCCGTCAGGTTAACTTTCTTTTGAGTTCCATATCCCACAACGACCAATTCGTCCAAGTCATTTGAATTATCACTTAATGTGATATCCAATGACGATTGCCCCGTCAAGGAAACTTCCTTTGACGTAAATCCAATATAAGTGAAGTTCAAAACATCTCCTTTCTCTGCTGAAAGAGAAAAATGTCCATCCATATCGGTCACTGTTCCTTCTTTGCTGTTGTTTTTCAAAACAGTGACACCAATCAATGGATTTCCGGAAGAGTCTACCACTGTGCCAGAAATAGTCCCATTAGTCTGAGCCAGTAATGCTTGACTCAATCCCAACAGTGATAACGTCAAAACAAAACGTATTCTGTTGAATAGATTTATATTTAAATGAACCATGTTGATAGATTGATTAAATTGTTAATAAAATATTCTACAACAAAAATAAAAGACAATACTAATAATTATAAATATTTTTGCGACATCAATATGGATATTATCGATATGTACAATAAAAAGTCGATATAATTCTATATTAACGTTAAACTATATCGATTTTCAATGAGATAAAATATAAACATGGAAAGAGCCTTTCCTAACCAAGGCTTATCAATATCTTAAAGAGCTACCCGGAAGTTGGGATAACCTTATCCTAAGGCAAGGCGATTATCTCCCGCATTACTCCATCACGCTGAACTCCCAATATCTCATGGCTTTCACAGGCATTTCTCGTTGATTGCGACAGGCATATGTTCCCAACAATGTCCATGACAAGAAAAACCGTCCCGTCTATGAGGTTGATGCCATGCTCTACTGCGTCATCTTCTTTAATACTTTGGAAAACGCCTCTAAGCGAAGAAGCTCCAAGACAGAGATTGGAGACTTTCATCCCCGTTTTTCCTATATCATCATACACCATGAGGTTGGAACTTAAATCTTTTAGAATGATATGAAGATAACCAATTATTTTCACTGGAATAATAGCATTATTTCGATAAAAAAGCTTTTTCCAACAAATAATGCCCTTTACAATAAAAAATAACGATATTCCGTTGCGTATTAACTAAATTTTTATTTTCTTTGCAAAAAACATCCTTCAGCATGAACTATTCTGTTGACCAACTGCATCTTTTGACTTTGAACATCGGTTTTGCAATGCACCAAGCTGATTGGAACTGGAAGGAAGTTCGCAGTCCGTTTGCACGATTATACTTAGTAACCGAGGGAGAGGCCAAAGTTATTATCGACCAACAGGCCGTGAAACTTACGCCGGGGCATCTCTACCTCATTCCTGCCTATACCAACCATAGCTATGAGTGCAATGGGTTGTTCTGCCACTACTATCTTCATATTTTTGAGAACAACAACAATGAGAGCAGTGTTATGGAAGATTGGACTTTCCCAACGGAAGTCAAGGCTTCTGAAATCGACGAGCAGCTCATGAAGCGTCTCTGTGAAATCAATCCGTTTCTGAAGTTGCCAGCGTCCAACCCCGAAAGTTACGACAATCATCAATCGCTCCTTAACAACATTCAGCTGAACCATCGGCGGCCTTTCTGCGACAAAATTGAGTCACGGGGCATCATCTATATGCTTTTCTCTCGCTTCATGAAAACCGCCCAGATCAAGAGCAACGTCAAGGACGACCGCATTCAGGAAACCCTCAGCTACATCCGACATCATCTCAACGAGCCCATCGACCTAACTACACTTGCCGACATCGCCTGCATGTCCAAGGATCATCTTATCCGTGTCTTCAAACAGGAAACAGGCATCACCCCTAATGTCTATATCACCCGACATAAAATCGAGAAAGCTGAACTGATGCTTATCACTACTGAATATCCTATAAAGAGTGTTGCAGAGGCGGTGGGTTATGACGATTATTCCTATTTCAACCGTATTTTCAAAAAAATTACCGGACTAACTCCGCAACAATATCGTGCCACACACTTTTAGCGATCCGAAGTGTTTGAACCATACATCAGTAAGCCAAGACACAAATCATAATAATTTTGATTTCTGCATCGACACCCGCGATGTCACACGACCTCCTGCTTGTGTAACATAATCAGTCTGAAAGACTGGCCCTTGCATGTTACAGAAAGCTATTTCGTGATTATTCGTAAATCCAAAGCTGGCATTACAGAAGCAGAAAACTGCAGGAAAAACGATTGTAAAATATGATTACCGTTTTTCGGCTATT
>CAYVGR010000240.1:0-4105 GCA_964450065.1 uncultured Prevotella sp.
CACGTTATGGTGTGGAGGTGATACCTCCCGATGCCGGGCGGTTGGCTTGTGGAGACGTGGGCTGTGGTAAGCTGCCATCGGAGGGATTGATTTTGCAGTATGTGCTGAAACATATTGCCAAGCCTCATGATATGCAAGGACGGAAAGTGCTGGTTACGGCCGGGCCGACGCAGGAGAGTATAGACCCCGTGAGATATATCACAAACCATTCTTCGGGAAAGATGGGATATGCCATTGCCAAGATGGCCAAGCTGCGCGGGGCGGAGGTTACACTTGTATCCGGTCCGGTGGAGTTGCAGCCTTTTGTAGGCGTTGAGACGATTCCTGTAGTTACTGCGGAAGAAATGTTTGAAGCGGTGACGCGGATAAGTGATGGGTTTGACATCGTCGTGATGTGCAGTGCGGTGGCTGATTATACGCCCGGAAGCTATCATCAGCAGAAGATGAAGAAAGACGGTGACGAGCTTAACCTGCCGCTGATACGTACCAAAGATATCCTTCAATATCTGGGAGCACACAAGCGGGAGGGGCAGTGTGTGGTTGGATTTTCGATGGAAACGGAAAACCTGATCAGTCATTCGCAAGAGAAACTGATGAAGAAAAATGTGGATATGATATGCGCCAACACGATAGCTTCGGGGAACACGGGGTTTGGTGTAGACACGAATCAGGTGACTATTATTATGCCGGACAGAGTTGAGGAACTGCCGCTTTGCAGCAAGGATGAGACGGCATCGCTGATATTAGACACGATCATGGAAAACAAATAAGCAGCTGCCTGTAGCCTCTTGGGAATGAATCAAATACTTGTCATTGATATAGGAAACACCAATGTTGTTGTTGGCGTGATGGCGGATGGCCGGGTTTTGCACGCTACTCGGATAGCAACTGCGCTGGGAGAAGGTAAATTTGAAACGATCGCAAGTGTCAAAACAGAGCTTCGGGAGTTGCGAAAGGAACATCCGGGGTTTAGGGGTGGCATCCTCTCGTCAGTTGTTCGGGAACTGACGCAAGCTGTTTGTGAAGTGGTGTTGCAGGTTACGGGAGTTGAGATCATGGTCATGGGCGACGACAGACTCAAGCTTGGGATGGAGATTTGCGTGGAATATCCTGAGCAGGTTGGGCACGATCGGATTGCCGATGCCATTGGTGCCATGAGCCAATTCTCGTGTCCGCTTATTATTGTTGATATGGGAACGGCGACTACGGTCAATGTTGTGGATCGGGAAGGACGTTTTGTTGGTGGAATGATTATTCCCGGCGTCCGAACCTCCTTAGATGCCCTTAGTTCCCGAGCATCACAGTTGCGGGATGTTCCCTTGCAGTTGCCGAAGCATCTCATAGGGCGAAATACCACAGAATGCATGCAGTCTGGAGTAATCTATGGTGCTGCTGCCATGATAGATGGGCTTATTGACAGGATTCGTGCTCAACAGGGATCGGATACCACTGTGGTGATGACGGGTGGCCATGCACGTTTGGTGTACCCGCTGTGTCAGCATAAAGTGGAATATGACGAGTACCTGCTCTTTAAGGGCTTGTATTGCATATACACCAATAGCATGCAATCATGATTACTCTTTAATACCTCTTTCCTCTATCGGCCTGTCTTTTATCGCAGGCAAGTCTTTGATTTCTTCCAAATGGGTTACCAGTGTATCGCCGGCCTTCGAAACCCGGAACTTTGCCCGGACAATGTGGTTGTAGTCGGCATTTCCCGTTACCTTAATACGCCTTTCTTTTTTATAAACCACCGTATCACGGCAACTTGGGTAGCTCAAGAGTTGCACAGTTGCAGCTGTTGAGGCTGGACCTATGACATAAATGCCCAAGCTATCTCGGACAGCCAGGGTTTGTTCTTTGGCATGTGCCGTATCACGGGTGGTGCTGTCAATGGGTTCGAAGTATTTGGCCTCTACGGTGTCGCCAAGGTTTGTCGACGGTGCCATTCGACAGGAAGTGGGAGACAGCATGGCGAAGGGCATGGCAAAAAACAGAAAGAGAAGTTTACGCATGACAGGTGCAGAGTTATAACTGATCGCAAGAGAAGCAAAATTCACCACCCTTTGCAAGTCCGCCTTCCGACGTTTCTTTGTATAGGGAGGGAATGTCATGCCCTGTTTGTTTCATCACCTGCACCACACGGTCAAACTTCACCCGATGTTTCCCGTCGCTGAACGATGCGTAGAGGTTGGCGTCGAGAGCCCGTGTGGCTGCAAAGGCATTGCGTTCGATACAAGGAATCTGTACCAACCCGCAGATAGGGTCGCATGTCATTCCCAGATGATGTTCCAACCCCATTTCCGCAGCATATTCAATTTGTGACGGACTACCGCCAAAAAGTTGACAGGCAGCTGCCGATGCCATGGCACATGCCACTCCTACCTCTCCTTGGCAGCCTACATCAGCTCCGGAGATTGATGCGTTCTCTTTCACGATATTACCGATTAATCCGGCCGTTGCAAGAGCATGACAAATCTTGCGGTCGGAGAATCCATGCCCCCGGGAAAGATGGTAGAGCACGGAAGGAATCACACCGCATGCACCACAAGTAGGAGCCGTGACAATGGTTCCCCCAGAGGCATTCTCCTCGCTCACGGCCAGCGCATACGCATAGACCAGCCCACGTGATTGCAGGCTTCGCTTGTAGCCTCGCGCCTTGATATAATAGGTGGGAGCTTTACGCTGCAGGTTGAGTGGCCCGGGCAAGACACCATCTCCTTCCAAGCCGCGTTCCACAGCAGTTTGCATGGCCTCCCATATCTCTTGCAGATAGTCCCATATTGACGGGTCTTCGCATTTGTCCACATATTCCCAGTATGTGCGTCCATAGGTGTCGCACCAGTTCTGAATGTCTTCGAGGTATGTGAGATCGTAGATATCCTTACCGATGGGAAGGAGTCCTGTGGGATTGAGTCCTTCTGATATGGCTCCGCCGCCAACGCTGTACACCGTCCAGGGTGCCCCCTTGTCAGTTTCAAACATCATGGCATTGGGATGGAACTCCAAGAATTCGTTTGGTTTCCAAACAATATCTACCGGAGCAGTGGGGCTGAGCACTTCGTTGATGGCCACATCGGTCATGTGTCCCTTTCCTGTTGCGGCCAGACTGCCATAGAGGGTAACCCGGAAGCTCTTGGCTTCAGGGTGTTGGGCAAGGTAGACCTGTGCAGCTTTCTGTGGTCCCATCGTATGGCTCGACGATGATCCCTTACCAATTCGAAAAATTTCCCGGAGTGATTTCATAACATCTCACGTTGAGGTTATCCTTTGTATAAAGGGATGTTTAGTAATTGTTCATTAAACAGCCCCGCCCACCAGAATATGGACGGGGCTGTGTTTTAATCGTGCCGATCTCGTTAGGCTTCTGCCTCGGAGATGAGTCGGTGGTCTTTCAGGTCGTCAACAACAAACGACTGGATAAATGCGGAATGCCCAGTGATTTCCTCTTCGGCTAATCTGGTATATATCCTGGCACTCTTGGCGTAAAGTTCGGGAGCCTTGGACGCATCGTTGATGAGCAACAGCGACATCACGATGCCGCCCGTCATATTGTACAAACGACGCCCGAGGAAGTCGTGAACCTCCTGATTGTCGGCAGCTTTCACTTTTGCGATGGCCTCTTCGTAAAGCTTCACGCAGTTCGCTATTCGCTCCTTGTAGGCTTTCATTTCCTCGGACACTTCCTCTTCCAGCATCTCATTGATGATGTTCAAGAAGGTTCCGTTTGTAATATATCGTATGGCAGCCACCACCTGTAACTGTGTCGTGCCTTCGTAGATAGAGAAGATACGGGCATCGCGGTAGAGCCGCTGACATTTGTATTCCATGATAAAGCCCGACCCGCCATGAACGGAAATGCAGTCGTATGCGTTCTGATTGGCATACTCAGACACAATACCCTTGCTCAGAGGCGTAAGGGCATCGGCCAGTCGGCTATAGGTTTTCATCTCCTTGCGCTCCTCGGGAGTAAGCTTTCGCTCGCGGGAAATGTCTTCCAGCGTTTTATAAATGTCTACATAGCGTGATGTTTGGTAGAGAATGGCACGACCTGCATCAATCTTGGCTTTCATTCGGGAAAGCATGTCGTAGACTGCGGGGAAGG
>CAYVGR010000241.1:0-4099 GCA_964450065.1 uncultured Prevotella sp.
ACATTGATGCCGACATCAGCCAGTTTACCAAAGACCCGGCAGCGGCTCAGTGCGATATTATCTTCGGACCGCTATACACCCACCAGGTGCGCGGACTGGCCGAGTTTTGCAAGGCCCGCGACATCAAGATGGTCATTCCGTTCTCGATTCATGGAGACGACGTGGCTCGCTACACCCAGATTTTCCAGGTATGGGAGTCTCCCGACAAGCTGAACAACAGTGCTATCGAGGCTTTCCTCCAACGCTTTCCCAATGCCCACCCCGTATTTATCGACTGCAACGACTCCACCTCGAAGAAAGGAGTCTTCACCTTCGCACTGCGCAATCGGTTGGCCGGCAGAAACATTGAATACAGCATCACCAACCTGAACAACAGCGAAGGAATGTTTGCCAAGGCCTTCCGCACCAACCAACCCAATGTGGTTATCCTCAACACAGGCCGGTCGCCGGAGCTAAACATTGCCCTGGCCAAGCTCGAGAGCTTGCAGAACATGCAACCTTCACTGCGCATCTCGCTCTATGGCTACACCGAATGGCTGATGTACACCGAGAACAACATAGAGCGTTTTCATCGTTTCGATACGTATATTCCCACTCATTTCTATTATAATCCCCTGGATGCAGGGACGCGTCGCTTAGAGCAGAACTACCGGCGGTGGTTCCGCCAGGACATGCAGCATGCCTTGCCCCAGTTTGCCATCACCGGCTACGACCAGGCACAGTTCTTCCTGCGCGGTTTTCACAAGCATGGCAAGAGTTTCAAGGGTACAAAGGGGCAGAGCAACTACACCCCCTTGCAAAGCCCATTGAAGTTCAAGCAGGTTGGTTCTGCCGGTATGCAGAACGAATTTTTCCAGCTCATACATTATCGTCCGGGCGACCGTATCGAATCCATTGCTTACTGATTTATGACCAAGCATTTTCTTTCCGCGCTTTTGCTGCTGATGCCGATACTCGCCAAGGCTCAGGTTGGCGAACATCGCAGCACGTTCTCCATAGGTGCCAACGGCGGATACAACATGACAACCATACGTTTCACTCCCAAGGTGGTGCAGAAAATGAAGGGCGGCCTCACAGGCGGGCTCTCCATGCGCTACACGGTGGAAAAATATTTCGCGACCATCGCCTCGGTTGCCGCCGAGGTGAACTACGGCCAAATGGGGTGGAACGAGGATATTCGCGACATGAACGACCAGCCCGTTATCAATGCCACAACAGGACTGCCCGAGGAATACAGCCGTACCATTAACTACATCCAGGTGCCTATCATGGCTCACCTGGCATGGGGCAGAGAGACCCGCGGTGTGAACTTCTTTGTAAATGCCGGCCCACAATTCGGCTACTATCTGAGCGAGAGCACCAAGACAAACTTTGACTGGGACACTAAAAACATGCCCGACCGCGCCAACAGCATCGTGGCGCAAGACACGATGAGTGTGGAGAACAAGTTCGACTATGGCATCGCGGCCGGTGTTGGTATGGAATACAGTCATCCCAAAGCCGGGCACTTCTTGCTCGAGGCGCGCTACTACTATGGGCTGGGAAACATCTACGGAGACTCCAAGCGCGACTATTTCGGGTCCAGCAATTTCGGCACCATCACCGTGAAACTGGCTTACCTCTTCGACGTGACACGCTACAGGAAGCCAGGGGCTAAATAGCAAGTCGGCGGCGAGAGCCACTGAATAATCAATAAAAATCATAAACCATTAAATAAAATAAACTATGTTTGAAAATCAACCCAAAGGCCTGTATGCTTTGGCTCTTGCCAATACCGGCGAGCGTTTCGGCTACTACACCATGCTGGCCATCTTTGCCCTTTTCCTCCAAGCCAATTTTGGTTGGAGCGAAGGACTGACGGGCACCGTGTTCTCCACGTTCCTGATGCTGGTCTATTTCCTGCCTATCATAGGTGGTGCCGTGGCCGACAAGATTGGCTTTGGCCGCTGCGTAACCATTGGTATCGTCGTGATGTTCCTGGGCTATCTGCTCATGGCCATTCCCGCCGGGGCAGGCATGCCGGCCGTCGTAATCATGATAGGCGCCTTGCTGATGATCAGTATTGGCACAAGTCTGTTTAAGGGCAACCTCCAAGTCATGGTGGGCAAGCTCTACGACACGCCCGAACTGGCCGGCCAGCGCGACAGTGGCTTCTCCATATTCTATATGGCCATCAATATCGGTGCCCTGTTCGCACCCACCGCCGCAATTAAATTGATGCACTGGGCACAAAACACCCTTGGTGTGAGCGAGCAAGATGCCTATCACTATGCCTTCGGTGTGGCATGCGTGTCGCTGGTGGTTTCGATGGCTATCTATTACGTTTTCCGCCACACATTTGCCCATATCGACACCCGGGCCAAGCAAAAGGACGCAAAATCTGAAGCCAAGGTGGAGGAGAAGCACGAAGAGACACCCGAGGAAAAAGCCGACACCCGGAGCCGCCTTGTGGCTCTCTTCTTGGTGTTTGCCGTAGTGATTTTCTTCTGGATGGCCTTTCATCAGAACGGATTGACCCTCACTTTCTTTGCACGCGACTTCACCCAGACCAGCGCCACAGGACTCGTCGCCATGCTGTTCGACGTTACCAACCTGGTAGCCGTCATCGTCATCATCTATGCACTTGTGGGCTTGCTCCAGAGCAAGACAAGCAAGGGAAAGGGCATGTCGGGCTTGTTCATACTCTCTGCACTGGCCTTTTTGGTCTATAAGTATAGCGCACTGGTAAGCAGTGGTGAGGTTGTCGAGGTTTCTGCCCCCATTTTCCAGCAGTTCAACCCAGCCTTCGTAGTGGCTCTCACCCCGTTGAGCATCGCACTGTTCAGTTGGCTGGGGTCGCGTGGCAAGGAGCCTTCTGCCCCCCGCAAAATTGGTTATGGTATGCTCGTGGCCGGACTTGGCTTCGTGGTGATGATTGCAGCCTCCGTAGGACTGAGCTACACGCTCACCGACGAACAGCGCGTTTCGCCCCTGTGGCTGGTCAACACCTATCTGGTGCTCACCTTTGCCGAGTTGATGCTCTCGCCAATGGGTATCAGCTTTGTGAGCAAGGTGGCCCCGCTGAAATATCAGGGTCTGATGATGGGATGCTGGTTTGGAGCTACCGCCATTGGCAACTTCCTCGTGCAAATTCCTGCATATCTGTGGAAAGTCGTGCCGCTCACCGTGGTATGGGGCGTACTCGTGGCTCTCTGCTTGGCATCGTTCGTCTTCATTTTCTCCGTGATGAAGAAGCTCGAGAAAGTATGCTAACATGAGTTAGATATTTTTTCTCGACCATAATTTCCAAAACATGGGGTGTTTGTATATTTCTTTACAAACACCCTTTTATATTTCGCGAATTTGAAAACATTTTTGCTTCCGTCCGAAATACGGGAAAAATGCAGAAGTTTACAGACACCTGATTATCAACCATTTGGCAAATCCGTCCATTTATCCCCACTTTTTTCATGCGCTCATGGCTACCGAATGGCAGCACGATGAGGTTCTTATCGTCTCGCAATCAAAGCTTCATCGCACTCCCATGAAGCCCAAACCGCACGGTGATAAAACCGTAATCGCACCGCCACTGTTTCTTTTCCATTTCCCCAATCAAAAACTATGATCAAAACATGGCGCATTTTCTTCTGGATGCTCCGGAAAAGGGCACCTGAAAATTGGTAGCGATATTTTACAAAATGAAGAGGGATATAGCAATTCAAAATTCATAATTCACAATTAGGCTGCGCGTTGGGCATGTTGATGCAACAGAAACGGTGGAAGGTTAATTGAGAAGAGAGAAGAGAGAAGAGAGAAAAATGGAGAGGGAAGAGGGAAGAATAAAAAATTTGAATTGCAAACAGTCTGAAAGACTGCATCTCAATAGCCGTATGCCCTTTGGGCTTACGGTAAAAAGAATGAAACGTTATGATTCAGTCTGAAAGACTGCCCTTTTGTTAATTCAAAATTCACAATTGATAATTCACAATTAAACACACGCGCCGGGGTAAGGCAGATATTTTAAGATAAATCTTGCAAAGCAAGAATGTGAGATTTTCTGCGATAAGCCACTTGTTGCACAGTTTATCCGAATGGAAAATATTCTCTGGATATTCTAAGA
>CAYVGR010000242.1:0-4092 GCA_964450065.1 uncultured Prevotella sp.
CTTCTGCGACTATGTCTGCCCAGCAAAAAATCAACCTCATTCTTTCTTCCAAAACAACACACCCAAGCGCTCCCGTTGTCTTGAAATTGGCTGATTACGGTACCGTCAAGTCGGCAATGGTTACCATTGACGATGCAGAAATACCATGCCAGTTAGACGACTTAAACAAAGATGGGCGCATGGATGAGCTGAGTTTTGTGACCGATATTACTAAAAACAAAACCAAGAAAGCTACCATTACATTATACAACAGTGGTAAGCCCCGCGAATATAAGCCTCAGACCTTTGCAGAAATTGTACTAAGAAGTGGAGCAAAAGAAAAAAACAAGCAAAACATTTACCTTTCGGCCATTACGATAGACAAGGAAACTGTCAAGCCATACAACGTGCTGCACCATCACGGCGTCGCCTTTGAGAACGAAATGGTAGCCATGCGAGTGTACATGGATCATCGACAGACCATAGATTTATATGGCAAATTCCGCAAGGGATTAGAGCTTAAAGAAACACAGTTTTACACCTCTAAAGAACAAAAAACACAAGGATATGGTGACGATGTGTTATGGGTGGGCAATACTTTCGGGCTCGGTGCACTGCGTGGATGGAACGGAACTGAACCCACTATGCTTGAAGATGTGGAACACCGCACGCACAGAATCCTCGCATATGGTCCTATCCGCACAATAGTAGAGGTTGAAGATGTAGCCTGGACCATTGCTCCCGGTATAGAACCTGTGAACATGTGCATTAGATATACATTATATACAGGGCACCGCAGCTTTGATGTGGATGTTACTTTCAATAGAGACATGTCGGCACTTCTGTTTTCATCCGGCATTATCAATATCAAAAACTCTGTCGATTTAAGTGATCAAGATGGGATAAGAGGATGCTGGGGTACCGACTGGCCCTCTGCCGACACCATCAACTGGAAACGAGAAACAGTAGGCTTAGGCATCTACGTCCCCAAAGCTTACCGCGTAAAAGAAATGCCTGCCAACAAGGACAATTATTGCACTGTGCTTAGGCCGGTTGGCAACACCATACACTACGCCCTGGCATATACCAGTGCAAACGAGGACTTTGGCTATCATTCAGCAAAAGAATGGAAACAATATCTAAAAGAATGGAAACGCAGAGAGGAAAACCCTGTAATTGTCAGGCAGGAACAAGACAGCCTAAAGCCTTAGTCAATTCCCGCTGCATAGGTTAAAACGAAATCGTCATTGATTTCAAAATCGACCATGACGGACTTAGGGTTCTTCAAATCCTCAACCTCCACCGTTCCTCTTGCAGATTCATCAAACGGCTTCATACGCATCTCAAAATATTGAAGACGCTCCTCGCTTAATAACTTATATACAGTCTCTTTTGCACTCCAGCTGACAAGCTGACAAAAGAGGCTGTCTTTTTTTTCATCAGACCTTAAAAATCTGTCGGCCACACGAGTCACCCTATCCGACACGTACTCTATATCAATGGCCACGGTTCGAGTCTTCGATAGAATAAGGGCAGCCCACCCTTTAGTATGACTCACACTGAGTTTCCATCCCAAAACTTCAGGACGTCCAATTTTATTATAATCTATCACCAAGTTGTCATCGCCCGTCATGTGAGCCAACAGTGCATGTACTGCCGACACTTCCTTCTTACGGGATTCTGAATGCATCGTTGACAAATCAAGCTGCCGAGGCACAACAAAATCCCCAACCTCCTCCGTTATATGCCATATGGCTAATCGTACGTCAGACCTTATAAATTCATCTCTTATCAAAGGCATATTCGCGAAATCTAAGATATCGTTACTTTTATGCGACTTATGCGCCGCCCCTCGACATTCATCACCTCGAATTTATAATTTTTATACTCTATCTTCTCGCGCACACTGAGGAAGTCTCCTTTTATTTCCAGCAACAATCCGGCCAAAGTGTCGGCATCAGGATATTCTTCTGCAAACTCATTGGCATCTATCTGTATTATTTTGCAAAAGTCACTTAACAGTGTTTTACCCTCAAAAAGATAAGTATTATAGTTCAGCTTAGAATAGCTGTGGTCATCGTCATCATATTCATCATTGATTTCTCCAACAATCTCCTCCAGAATATCTTCCATCGTTACAAGTCCGCTGGTTCCACCAAATTCGTCCACAACAATAGCAATATGCACTTTGTTATCCTGAAATTCGTGCAACAAATCATCTATCTTCTTAGTTTCAGGCACAAAGTATGGTGGACGCATCAGACTCTGCCAACGGAAGTCAGGCTTCTTAGACAAGTGTGGCAGCAAGTCCTTGATATATAAAACCCCACGAATGTTATCATCATTATCCTGGTATACCGGTATGCGGCTATAATTGCTCTCCACGATACAGTTCAGCACATCTTGATAATTGCTGTGTATCTCTACGCTCACCATATCCTGCCTGCTGGTCATAATTTCCTTAGCCGTCTCATCACCAAAGCGTATGATGCCACGCAACATGCTCTGCTCGTTTTTTATCTCCTCCTTATCTGTCAAATCGAGAGCTTGTTCCAGGTCATCAACACTGAGCTTTCTACTCTCCCTCGGAACCGCCCTCTCTGCTATCGTTCCGCTCTTGATAAGCAATGTCCCCAAAGGCCAAAACAATTTCCGGCAGAACATAATGCCCTTTACAACCTTACGACAAAAGCTCAAAGGAGCCTGACGTGTATACACTTTGGGCATAATTTCGCCAAAGAGAAGCAGCAAGAACGTGAGTAAAACCGTGATGCACAAAAACTCCAACCACTCTGCCTGAAACTTAACCAGCGACCCAAAAATGTAATTGCACAGCATGATAATCGTAACATTCACAAAGTTGTTCGTTATCAATATAGTGGCCAAGGTGCGCTCAGAATCCTGACGAAGCATCTCTATGTTAGCATCTACCAAAGATTTTTCCGGTTCAAGTTTATCCAAATCCTGTGGCGAAAGACTAAAAAAAGCTATCTCCGACCCACTGGCAAAACCCGATAAAAAAAGCAGAATAGCAGCCAACACGGCTGCTATAACAACTCCTGTGGTCATTGGATAAAAGACCACAAAATCATTAAATTGCTGTAGACTAATGGTATCCAATTTTTTATGTTTTAGAAGGGAAGAGTTCCATCTTCCTGCTGTGGCTTTTCTTGTCTCACGTTCTGCTGCTCCGACTTCGAATCGATTTCATTATCGTACTTGCGCTTTGGTGTGAGCATTTCCATATTGTCAACAAAAATATCGGTTACATAATGACGCTTTCCCTGCTGATCATCGTATGTATTATAGCGCAATCGTCCTTCAATATATAATTTGTCGCCCTTATGAACATATTTTTCAACTATCTTGGCCAAATTCCTGTAAAACACCAAATTATGCCAATCGGTTCTGTCGGGCACCTGCGTGCCATTCTTCAACGTATAGCCCCGCTCCGATGTAGCCAAAGCAACTTTAGCTACAGCTTGGTCTTTATCGTAATATCTCACATCCGGCTCCTTGCCGACATTACCTATAAGCATCACCTTATTCATAACAAAATATATTTAGGATTAAGACACAAAGTGCCGACTGCCACCTATTTCCACATTCCAAGATACTTGAAATGAAAATTCTTTCCTTTGGCCGACGGAAACTGGCTGCGCCGGTCCACCCTGCCTCGCAAATGATCAACAATGCGGTTATAGCAATCTTGTCCGGAGTTTGCCTTGCAGCGTACAGTAAACTTTGTATCATGATACTCGTACTTGCCCGTAGCAGGTATCATCACCACACGCTTAAAATCCAACTCGCCCTCATACCAACCTTCGCGTATTTCAGCCAAGTGCAGCATGACATTGTCTGACTGTCCGCGACGATCCTGATCATTGGCCGGTGAGCGCACCCCTTTTTTCTGCTTGAAATCGAGCATGGTCGCAGCCACCGTCTTGATAATAATAAAATAAGTGTGTGCTCTTACCTTATAACGTTTGGGATAAAAAACATCACTTGCTGCATACTCACGCACATCGGCCTCCATCTCCGGAGTAACATTAATGTCCTGAATAGAACGCAGAAAGTCTATAGCCTCGTCAACATCAGAGACAAGTGTCTCGT
>CAYVGR010000243.1:0-2425 GCA_964450065.1 uncultured Prevotella sp.
GCACGACAAAGTAGAGGCAGGTGACGAAGGAGAGCAGGGCGAACAGACGGCGCGCGCGCCACCGGCCGAGCACATAAATGAGCTGGCCGCTGACGAGAGTGGCAATGCAGGCGGCCGACGATCCGATGATGCCGCTGAGCAGGCCGATGTCTTTCATCGAGTAGCCGAGGTCGACCATCCACGGACGCACCATCGAAAGCACACTGATGAGTCCCGCGTAGTAGAGCAGTAGAAAGACGATCTGCCGCCGGTTTCGACGCAGGCCGAGGAAGGTGAAAGAGTCGGTGAGACGCACTTGGCGGGTGTGAGGCCGCTCCTTGATGGTGAGTTGGCGGTTGCGCATGAGGGGGATAACGGCGAGAACGACGAAGAGGGCGAGAGACGGCAGCACACGGTGCCAGCCATAGCTTTGCAGCAGGGCGAGCAGGATACCACTGCCGATGAGCGTCGCGCTGAAGCTGCCCAACGATTGTATGCTGTTGACCATGCTCTTTTCCTCGCGCCGGAACGACAATACGGCCAAGGCATCGGTGGCGATGTCTTGTGTTGCAGAGGCGACAAACGACAAGATGATGAGCGTGATGATGACCGTGAAGTTGGACAAGAGGTCCATACAACCGATGGCGAGAATGAGTAGGGCGTAGATACCCTCGCACAGGAAGATGCAGCGTCGGAAGCCTTTCAAGGTGGTACAACGGCGGTCTACGAGCGGAGCCCAGAGGAATTTCACGATCCACGGCAGCTTGATGAGCTGGGTCAGGGCAATGGCGGAGAGCGAGAATGAGGCCTGCCGCATGGTGATTTGCAGGGCCGTCGCGAAGAAAGTCATAGGCAACGCTTGTGCGATGTAGAGGCAGAAGAAAGTGAAAAGATCGTATTTGCGCCGGCCGGCGAGCTGGGAAAATTCTTGGAATTTGGTGTGAGACATGAGTGAAAATAGAGTTTTTGAGAGGGCGGCTGGTCGGACCTGTCAGACGAGCCAGACTATTCGAATAATTCAGAGCGGTCGGACGGGTCCGACAAGTCCTACTGGTCCGAAGCCCCTTTTAGTAGTTTTCGTTCGCAGCCACGTCGCACCCCTGCTTGATACGGTCGCCGATGCCGATGCCGTCGCGCAGGTTTCCGGCGATGGTGAGGGTTGGATAGAGCTTGCGGAGACGTTCGACGGCAGCTATCCGACGGTCTGTGCTGGCCTCATACTGAGGAATGGCACGCTCGTGACGGAAAATGCGGAGGGTGTCGGGACGTGTTCCGACGGGATATTTCAGCATGTCGACGAGCATACGGTTGACGATTTCGGTCAACTCCTCGTCGCTCTTTCCGACCATCTCCGGATGGCGCATGCCTCCCATGAAATAGGCCAAGGAGGCTCCATTCTCGGGAGCCCTTCCCGAAAAACAGGCTGAGGGAAAGAGGATGCCGAGCACCTCGCGCTGCTCTTTGGACGGCACCAATCCGCCAAAGGCGAGCCAATCGTGATAGTGGGTGTCGCAGAGGCCTACGCCGATCTGCACCACCGGCGTGTAGCGGAGGTTGCTCAGGTCGGCCATCACGGTGCGATCGACGAACGGAAGAAGGTCGGGCAGCGAGTAGGAGCCACAGGTGGTGACCACGCGACGGGAACGGAGCGCTCGCGTCTCGCCGTCTTTCTCATAGCTCACCATCCAGCCGTCGCCGTCGGGCATGACGCGGATGTGGCGGGCCGAAGTGGTGATGCGGTCGGCGCCGATGGCCTCGGCCAAGGCGTCAACGAGATTGTTGAAACCACCCCGGGCCGAGAACACCGCTTTGGTGGCCTTGCGGTCGCGGTCGGTCTTGGGCTGGCGGGCCTTGGCGATGGAGCCTCGAATGAACGAGCCGTAGTCTTGTTCCAAGCGGTAGAGCTTGGGCAGGGCCAGACGGGTGGGTAATTTGTAGGGATCGCCGGCATATACCCCAGAGAGGAACGGGTCGACAGCGTAGTCGACATACGATTTCCCAAGGCGCCGCTCGGCCAAGCTGCCGACCGACTCGTTGGGGTCGGTGCCGCGCTTTCGCCACGGCTCCCCGAGGATGCGCAACTTGTCTTTCCATGTGAATAGTGGCGTGGCGATGGCCGTGGGGAGCGACGACGGCAGGTTGTGGAAACGGTCGCCCTTCCAGATCAAGCGCCGTTTGCTCGACTCCAAAGCCGTCTCCAGTTGACATTTGTCGGCCAACTGCTCGAACAATTCGGCCACCTCGGGATGTTTCACCACGCCTGTATTGGGTCCGCTCTCAAAGGTGAAGCCGTTGATGTGGAACGTGTGGATCTGTCCACCCACACGGTTTTGACATTCCAAAACCTCTGCGTCAATATGGCGGCGGCGCAGTTGGAAGGCGCAGGTGAGGCCGGTGATGCCGGCTCCTATCACGATGGTGTCGCGTTGGGTCATTCTGATTGGGG
>CAYVGR010000243.1:2435-4092 GCA_964450065.1 uncultured Prevotella sp.
TTTGGAAAACTTCTTGTCGGTGTGCTGCATGAGCGGGTCGAGGGCGGCGGCGACATTGCGTACGAAAGGATGGCCGAGGTCGGTCATGGCGATGCCGTCGTTGCTCAGGTTGATGATGCCGTCGCGCGCCATATCCTGCAACTGCGCCGGGTCATAGTGGATGGACGAGAAAAGGGTGTCATGGTCGACGGCAAGCGTGTCAGCAAGCTCACTCCACCGGATGCGGTAGTTGCACATCAGCCGCTCGATGACCTCCTTGCAGATGCGTTGCTGAGGTGTGAGGTGGTAGCCCTTGGCCGTGGAGAGCCGTCCGCTCATGGTGTCGCGGATGTAGCCTTCGATGTCCTTGGTGTTTTGGGCGTAGAACGTGTCGAGCTGACTGATGCCTGTTGCGCCGAAGGCATAGACCTGTCCGGTGGTGCGACGGGTGCAGTATCCCTGGAAATTGCGGTAGAGCAGTCCCTCTTGCAAGGCCGCGAACAATTCGTCGTTGGGCAACACGAAATGGTCGAGGCCGATGCTTCGATAGCCCGCCTCATGGAGCAACCGGGAGGCCTCGTCGAAGATTCGCCGTTTCTCGTCGGTGGGAGGAAGGCCGATTTTCTCCAGGATCTGCTGCCGCTTGAACACCCAAGGCACATGACCGTAGCTGAAGGTAACGAGTCGCTCGGGGCGGATGGCGATGGCCTGGCGGATGCTTTCGGCAAACGACCCGGCCGTCTGGTAGGGGAGTCCGAAGAGTAGATCCATGTTGACGGTGGCTCCGGCGGTGTGGAGCAAATCCACAATCTGCTGCAACGGCAACAGCGACGGGGTGCGGTTTACCGTTTTCAGCACCCGCTTGTCCATGTCCTGCACGCCGATGGAGAACCGATTGAAATGGCTTTCGGTGAGCTGTTGCCAGTTTTCCAGGGTGAGATAGCCGGGATGGCACTCGATAGCTATCTCCGGGCGGTCGATGGCGGGAAACAGCGAGAGCAGGTGCTCGTTGAGCTCGCGCAACACGCCGACGGGCATGGCGGTGGGGCTTCCACCCCCGTAGTGAATCTGGGCGATGGGCCGGTGACGGTCCAAATGGGCGGCCACGAGGTCGATTTCCCGGTGCAGAGCCTTGATATATCGGTCTACGGCATCGCCCGTGCGGGGCATGAGATAGGAGTTGCAGCCGCAATAGTGGCAGAGGTGGCGGCAAAACGGCATGTGGAGGTAGAACGAGAGCATCGGGCTCCCCGTGTGATTCGACTCGTCGACGGCCTCTATATAACGGCCACTATCCATCGGCTCGAAATAGTTGGCCGGTGGATAGCTGGTGTATCGGGGTACGGATACGTTGTATTTCTGGATGATATCCATTCGCAAAGGCTTGGTTTTTAGAAGTCTACAATGACGTTGGCGCCGAAGGTCAGGGGCTTCCCTTTCTGTGCGTAGCTGCTTGTGGAGATGAAGTAATAGCTCAGATAATCGGTCGAGGTGAGGTTCTTCCCCCACAGCTCGAGGGTGACGAAGCCTTTCTGGAAAGCGGCCTTCGCATTGAGGAGCGCGTAGAATTTCTGCGCTTGCCCGTTGTTCTCGTGCCAGTAGAGCTTGCCCACGCCCTGCACGTCGGTGCTTAGCCGGATGGCGTCGAGGCCCCGGTGGGGATGGATGGTGTATTGTC
>CAYVGR010000244.1:0-4076 GCA_964450065.1 uncultured Prevotella sp.
TTGGTGGTACGGACTGACATGGCTTGTGGACAAGATTCGTGAAAAGTTTGACGAAAACGGCATCCAGATTATCAACAAAATAATTGGTTCTGTCGTGATTATTTTCTCCCTGATTATACTTTTGGGTACGGTTTTCAACCTGTACACCTTCCAATATTAGTACGCCGAAACACAGCTGCAAAGACAGCTGATATAAAGGAAAACACTTGTAAATTGCTCTTGGAATTATGTTTATAGCAAAAGAAATACGCAAGACATCCATCGCTGAATACCTGCTGTATATGTGGCAGATGGAAGATTTGATTCGTGCATACGGCCTTTCGCTGTCGAAGATTCGTGACGAATATATCAACCAGTTTGACTATACTGACGAACAAAAGGAAGAAGAGACCGACTGGTTTGGCGGGCTGATACGCATGATGAACGAGGAAGGATGTAGGGAAAAAGGACATTTGCAAATCAACAAGATTATATTGCAGGATATGATTGAACTTCACAATCAACTCTTAGCCTCATCAAAATTTCCTTTCTATAATGCAGAATACTATAAGGTTCTGCCGTTTATCGTGGAATTGCGCAATAAGGGAGATAAAGACATCAACGAAATTGAAACCTGTCTCAATGCCCTTTATGGCATTATGTTGCTCAAATTGCAGCAAAAGGAGATTTCGGCCGACACCAGCCGAGCCATGAAAGAAATCACAACCTTTATCGGGATGCTCAGCGATTATTATGTGAAAAACCGTGATGAAGGGTTGGACTTTGGAGATTAATCATCTTTTAGGAATACTTCTAAAATAAATATGAACGAAATAGACCGCAGGCGAACATTCGCCATTATATCACACCCGGACGCCGGCAAAACCACACTGACCGAGAAATTCCTGCTCTTTGGTGGGCAGATTCAGGTAGCCGGGGCCGTAAAAAACAACAAAATCAGAAAAACAGCAACCTCCGACTGGATGGACATCGAGAAGCAACGTGGTATCTCGGTAACCACATCGGTGATGGAGTTCGACTACCTGCCGGACGGGAAAGAGGGAAAGCCTTATAAGATAAACATCCTCGACACCCCTGGACACCAAGACTTTGCTGAAGATACCTACCGCACATTGACAGCCGTGGACTCGGTCATTATCGTGGTAGACTCGGCCAAGGGTGTGGAGTTGCAAACACGAAGACTCATGGAGGTGTGCCGTATGAGAAACACACCAGTTATTATCTTCATTAACAAAATGGACCGTGAGGGGCGCGAGCCTTTTGATGTTCTTGATGAACTGGAGCAGGAACTGCAAATACAAGTGCGACCGCTGTCGTGGCCTATCGGGCAGGGACAGAAGTTCAAGGGGGTGTACAACATCTATGAGCAGCAGCTTAACCTGTTCACCCCCAACAAGCAACGGGTGACCGAGAAAGTAGCTATAAACATCAGCTCTGACGAACTGCCTACACATGTAGGCGAGAAAGAAGCTGTCCAATTACGCGATGACCTTGAATTAATCAACGGAGTTTATCCTGAATTTGACGTAGAGGAGTATCTTAGTGCTACCACGGCACCCGTGTTTTTCGGCTCTGCACTCAACAATTTTGGTGTTCAGGAACTACTCGACTGCTTTGTCGAGATAGCCCCAAGTCCTCAACCCACCAAGGCTGAGGAACGATTAGTAAAACCAAACGAGCCTAAGTTTACGGGCTTTGTCTTCAAAATTACAGCCAATATCGATCCCAACCATCGCAGCTGTATCGCTTTCTGCAAGGTATGCTCAGGAAAGTTTGTACGCAACCAACCCTACAGGCATATCCGCTTGGACAAGACTGTGCGTTTCTCATCGCCCACACAATTTATGGCTCAGCGCAAAAGTACAGTAGAAGAGGCCTATCCCGGAGACATTATAGGATTGCCCGACAATGGTATTTTCAAGATTGGAGACACGCTGACCGAAGGCGAGGATCTGCATTTCCGTGGTCTGCCATCGTTCTCTCCGGAGCAATTCAAATACATCGAGAATGACGACCCCATGAAGTCCAAACAGTTTTTCAAGGGATTGGAGCAGCTCATGAACGAGGGAGTAGCACAGTTGTTCGTCAATCAATTCAACGGACGTCGTATCGTTGGAACGGTAGGGCAACTGCAGTTTGAAGTTATCCAATATCGACTGGAGCATGAATACAATGCCAAGTGTCGCTGGGAACCTGTACAACTCTATAAGGCTTGCTGGATAGAGGCAGAGACTCATGAGGCTCTCGAGAATTTCAAGGAACGAAAATACCAGTACATGGCTAAGGACATAGAAAACAGGGACGTGTTCCTTGCCGACTCCGGATAT
This sequence comes from uncultured Prevotella sp., assembly GCA_964450065.1. Classification (GTDB taxonomy): domain Bacteria; phylum Bacteroidota; class Bacteroidia; order Bacteroidales; family Bacteroidaceae; genus Prevotella. The sequence goes on from CAYVGR010000244.1 coordinate 2,328, forward strand.
ATGTTAACCATGGCCCAACAAGATTTCAAGGGTATAAAATTCCATTTCACCAGCGAATTTTAAGAATCTCGAACAATGTGATCATAGACAGCAATCCCCTGACGAATCCATATCTTCGTCAGGGGATTGCCTTATTGTATATTGCCATATGAAGTTTGTAGGCTATAAGGCCGGTGCTATCGGGAACATATAGAACTGTCGGTTTTTGTTATAATCTATCATCCATTGGTCTACAATGATATGTGCATCGAGCGCCTTGATCTCCAGTGTATGAGTGCCTGCCGACAGGCTGATTTCCTCACAGCGTACAACCTGACCACGCAACACGTTGAGCTTCCATCTTTCCGAGCGGAACTTCTCCTTCAAGGAATAGATAACCGGTGTTCCCCCATCAATACTGATAGAATAACGGATATCACCCTTGTCATTGGCCTGAGTAGGAATAAGAGCCGTATAAAGGTTAGCGTCACCATCCTTCGCATAGAATGTATAGGTCAGACTCCCACCCTTAGGGAGGGCAACTGCTTTCATCGAATGTCCAAGCATCTCCACAGCGTATGTCCCCGGGCTGGCACTGTTGTAGTCGCATGCGTTTCTCACTATACACTCATTGGCATCCATCTTGGAAGGCACTGGCTTTGAATGGCTGTATTTCTCGATTTCCGACGGCGTCAGTTCTCCCGGAAGCGTTGGAGCATCGAACACATACAGGCCACGGGGAGCCATGTGCATATTACCATCCCACTTGCCATGGGCCATCACTTTATTATAATGTTCAGTTAGTTCCTTGATTTGGGTATAGGCATTCCAACTCCTCACAGCCGACTCCAAAGCCTCATCATCATTGTGGAAACTCGACGGCTTGCCTATATGACGGGCTTCCTGGGCTTGCAACTGCTTGGTTGCCATGGCCGCAGCTCCGTATACCGGATACTTGATGGCTGCGAAAAATGCATCTTGTAATTCTGGAGGAATTATCTTCTCCACTTGCTCTATCTGTCGCTTTACCTCTTCATAATCTGCCAGATAGCGTTCCAATTCATTACCAAATTCCTCTGCGTTGAACTCCGTATCTTGCACAGGAGACCATCCCCGCCTATATTTCTTCTTATCAAGTTCCACCTGGTTCCACCCCATAAACTCCGGGCGACGGATAGCGCATAAATGGTAAAAACGCGTCATCGGCTTGGTAAGTTTCTTGCCGGCAACCTCGCCAAACTGTTGAATGAGCCAGTCTTGCAGGTGATTCTGCAATGTGTTAGGCTTTACACAGTTGATATCCCATGCCATGTCCATAAAAAGACTGAGATCGTAGGCGGCCACCTTCGGGTCGTGCACATTTACTATCCACAGCCTACGTGCATTGTGGTCATAGGCTTGTTTCATCTCGTTATAGATCAGTCCCGGCTGCATAGTCGTGAGCCATAAATAATCATGGGGGCGCCCCCAGTAGCTCAAGTGGTAGTAAACGCCTGCGCCTCCCTTGCGTCGTTGTTGTTCTTCGTCAGACAAACGGGTCATGTAACCGTAATTGTCATCACACCACATCAGACAAACATCATCTGGAACACGTAGCCCGGCTTCATAAATTTGAAGCACTTCCTTATAGGGTATGAATACCTGGGGTACTTTTGTAATATCCTTGTTTACCTCCTGAGTCAGAAGCTTGCGTTGGAAATCAATAACAGCCTGAAGTCCGGCCACTTTTTCCTCCATGGTCTTCACCCCCTCCATCGACCCATCATGAAT
>CAYVGR010000245.1:0-4042 GCA_964450065.1 uncultured Prevotella sp.
AAAACGGGCAGCCGCTGCTCAATGCCACCACAACTGGATATTATCTCAAGAAATACCTGAACAACCAGGTTACGTTTGAAACCGGAAAGACCACCAATAAGTTCGACCACAACTGGGTCATCTTCCGCTATGCGGAGATTCTGCTCAACTATGCCGAGGCCGCCTGTCATGCCTACGGCCCCGACGTGGTGCCTGCCGGCCATGCACTCAGTGCCTTGCAGGCAGTCAATATGGTGAGGGCGCGCAAGGACGTGAGCATGCCCGCATATCCGAAGGGAATGTCGAAGGCCGACTTCCTGACACGGTTGGAAAACGAGCGCCGTGTGGAATTTGCTTTCGAAGACCATCGTTTTTGGGATCTGCGCCGGTGGAAAGAACTTCATCAGATGAAAGACATCTACAAAGTCAACATCCGCAAGAAGTCAGACGGCACCATGACTTATGCCAAAGACAAGTTGGTGTCCTACGATCTCTCGGACAAGCTTTATTTCTATCCTTTCCCAAATTCAGAGCTTTATAAGAACAAGAACTTAAAGCAGAACGTAGGGTGGAGTGAATAAAAATTGAATGACAATAGAACAGGAGGAGACGATTGCGTTTCCTCCTGTTTTCTTTTACACACTAAATTTTTAGAGGATAACAATACAAAACAATATGACAATTATGGCTCAAAACCACCCTCAAATTTCGCGTATTTGAAAACGATAAATCTTTTTCCCGGAAAATGCGAAAAATGCGATATGTTTTGTAAGCGTCTGATAATAAGCTTGTTAATCGAATTTTTGTTTCTTGGCTTAAAAAATACAGCTTCATGGCTTTGCCTTTACTATCTTATGGCATTGCGATTAGGGTTTATTGGTAGGATGATGAGATGTTAGTCATGCTGCGGATAGGCCTGAAACATGCTGTGATTAGAGCTTCGTCGCAAACTGATTCCGAAGGCCTGACCTTTCGCCTGATTTTTAGTTTACAAAAAACGGCTATTTGTTTTCTGTAGCATCAAAATTGAGAGACTGATTTTTGAGAGAGTTTTTCTTGACAAAAATGTTGTTTAAGCGGACAGCAGTGGCTATCGCTTTTTAGTTCATAGGCAGAATATTTCAGCAGACAGCAAACCAAGAAAACAGATTTTTTCCAACCTAATAAAATAGGTTGGCGCAGTGGTTGTGTATAATTACTTGCAAGCTCATCAACTCGTCAGCATTTCGGGGAAGGGGGTTAGCAAATCAAATACAGTTTTCAGACTGATAACATAACAATGTGACAACATGGAAAGAGAGTTGTGTTATGTTGTGGATGTTGATGCAGAAAGCAGTATAGGAATAGCCATTGCACATGACAAAAGTAAATAAAAAGCTTGTTGCTCCATAGGGAGCAACAGGCCTTGTATTGGAATGGTGCGCTAACACCATTTCCGCCAATTAATATTTCTTAGCAGATTTTGCGCGCTCCGTCGCCTATCACCACGTCGATGACCTGTGGCTCGTGACCATATTTGGCCTTGAACTTTTCCTTGGCATTGGCAATAAACTTGTCGTAGAGGTCGTCTTTCACCAAGTTGATGGTGCAGCCGCCGAAGCCTCCACCCATGATTCGGCTGCCGGTAACGCCGTTTTCTTTGGCCAGGTCGTTGAGATAGTCGAGCTCCTCGCAGCTTACCTCGTATTCCTTGCTCAGGCCGTAGTGAGTTTCGTACATCTTTTTACCCACGGTTTCGTAATCGTCCTTGACCAATGCGTCGGATACGGCAAGTACTCGATCCTTCTCGCCAAGCACGAAGTGTGCGCGGGTAAAGTCTTCGCTGCTCACCTTTGACTTCACTGCATCGAGCTCGTCCCAGTCAGCATCGCGAAGGGTTTCGAAGGTCTTCTCTGGGAAGTGCTCGTTGAGCGCCCTCACCACATTCTCGCATGAGTTGCGGCGGTCGTTGTAGGGGGAACCCACCAATTCGTGCTTTACCTTGGAGTTGAGCAGCACCAGTTTGTAGCCCTTGGGGTCGAAGGGGAAGTATTCAAACTCGCGGCTGCGGCAGTCGAGGCGCATCAGCTTTCCTTTCTGTCCGAAGATGGAGGCAAACTGATCCATGATGCCACATTTCACACCTACGTATTTGTGTTCTGTGGCTTGCCCGGCGAGCACCATGTCCCACTTGGAAACCTTGTTGTCGCCAAAGAGGTCGTTCAGTGCGTATGCGAAGCAGCTTTCCAAGGCAGCACTCGAAGACATGCCGGCGCCCAATGGTACGTCACCGGCGAAAGCTGCGTTGAAAGGCTTAACATCTACGCCGAGCGCACGCATCTCCTGTACGATGCCATAGATGTAGCGTGCCCATGTGGTTGTAGGACCGTCGGGGTCGTCTATCTTGAAGTTCACCATGTCCTTCATGTCGATAGCATAGACATTGCAGGTCTTCTGTCCGTTGGGGCGAAGCTCTGCCATGATGCCTTGATCAACGGCTCCCGGAAATACAAATCCACCATTATAGTCGGTGTGCTCACCAATGAGATTGATACGTCCGGGAGATGCATATACATTTCCGGTTTTACCGTCAAAGTGCTTGATGAAGCGGCTTCTTACAAATTCTATATCCATAGTCGTTATATTTTTAAGATGTTAATAATCGTCTGTTATTTGTTTGAAAGTCCGATTTTGGAACCGAAATTACAGAACCAAAGAATGTATGCGTAGAAAATGAACAGGCAGCATGTTGCAGCGATAACGCCTGTCAGGTCTACGATGATACCCATCAGGGGCATGAGGAGGGCTGCGCCAATCACGCCGGTGTTGATGACACCGGTAGCGGTCTTGGTGTGTGGGCCAAGCTCTTGGAGCCCGAGGTTGAAAATCAGGGGCCACATCACAGAGTGGAACAGGCCGGCGGCAAGCATGGCATAGATACCGGTCATGCCCGGAAGCACAACGGAGAGTGCGATACATGTGGCACCGAGAATCAGGCATGCGGACAGGAGCTTCCTGGGTTCGAACTTGGCAAGGATGGCTGCGCCAACGAAACGGCCAACCATCATGCCGCCCCAATAGAAGGCCAGGAATGATGTTGCGATGGCAGCATAGTTGTCGGCATATTCGGGCATGGCCTTAAACTTGTAGGGCAGCATAGACGGAACACCAATCTCTACGCCCATATACATGAAGATGCCGAGTGCGCCGAGCCATACGTGAGGGTATTTGAACACGCTGCTCTTGTATTCGCGCTGTTTGCCTTCCGCCTCGGCCTGCTTGCGCTCGTCGATCTTTGGCAACTTCATGAACACGAGTATTCCGCCAATAATCAGCGTGAAGATACCGAGTCCGAGGAATGGGCCGGGCACTGCTTTTGGTGTGGGAGCCTGTCCTCTGATGATGACGTAGGTGATGAACAGCGGGGCAAGCGTGGTGGCCACGGAGTTGAGCGCCTGGCTCAGAGTCATGCGGAAAGCTCCCTTTTCAGGGCTTCCCAACACCATGACATAAGGGTTGGCTACGTTTTGCAGCATTACGACACCACAGGCAACCAAGCACATGCTCAGCAGGAACACTGTGTAGACGTTGGCCTGAGCCGCAATGGCAGAGTTGATTCCAATGGAGTTGATAACAAAGCCAATGCCGGCAACGGCAAGACCTAAGACAAGCGTGCCCTTATAGCCAATCTTGTTCATCAGCATGGCGAAGGGAACACTGAGCAGATAGGCTCCGTAAAAAGCTGTGTTGACATACTGGCCTTGTTGAGCCGAGAGGTCGAAAGCCTTGGAGCAGAATGCAATCATAGAATTGTTCATTGTTGTGATGAATCCGATAAGGAAGCATACAATGAACATGACGACAAGGGCGAACGTGTAGTTGGGTCGTTGATTTGTCAGATTTGGTTCCATTTTTATTTTTAGTTCTTTATTTTTTCATGCAGAAATACGAAAAGGAAGAACAGGCCGTGCATTGAGAATAAGCAGCGGCCACTCTTCCTTTTTCATCATCATTTATTTCACCCCAAACCGGTATATGGTCTTTTGTTTGTACTGTTCCCCTTGCTTTAACACTACTGATGGGA
>CAYVGR010000246.1:0-4036 GCA_964450065.1 uncultured Prevotella sp.
TAGAATGGGGTAGCCAGATAAGGAGCTATGTGTTCGATGACCGTCGCGTGAAGGATCATCGCACCAATTATCAAACTTCGGATGTGGATGGAGTGATGGATGGAAATCTTGACGACTTTATCAAGGCCTATCTTATGGAGTATGCTCCAAGGGATGAGGAAGCATAGCGAGGTGGCATGGCTTGGCCACGGTGCGACTTGTCCAATTTGGTGGGAATAACTTAAACAATAATTATAATAACCTAAGTAGAAATATTATGGCAAAAAAGAAAAGAAAACCACAGGAGCCGGTTCGTGAGATTAATGCTGTTTCCAAAGAAGTGAAACGTGAGAAGCGTGAGGTGAAACAGAAGTTGCAAGGCGATACTGTGGTGAAATGGATATTCGGCGGTTTGCTCGTCCTGGCCATCGCTTATATGGTTTGGACAATGTATATTGTAGGATGAGTGGACTGGAAATAGAGCGCAAGTTTCTTGTGAAGAAAGGCGGTGCGTATAAGTGCGCCGCCTTTTCGTCAAGTCATATCCAACAAGGATACATTCCTGCCGATGGAGCTACCGTGCGTATCCGTGTGCGCGATGATCAGGCTTTCCTGACGATCAAGAGCAGGAGTGTGGATGGAGGATTGTCGCGTTATGAGTTCGAAAAGGAAATAACGCTCGATGAAGCCCAGCAACTGTTGAAACTGTGCAGGGGTGGTGTCATCGACAAGCATCGTTACTTAGTGAAAAGTGGCAGCCATGTATTTGAGGTTGATGAGTTTCATGGTGATAACGACGGGCTGGTCATGGCAGAGGTTGAACTTGGAAACAACGCAGAAGAATATGAAAAGCCCGATTTCATCGGTCCTGAAGTGACGGGAGATGGGCGTTTCTACAACTCCAACTTGCTTAGGTATCCCTATTCCGTTTGGAAATCATCAGTGCCAGAGGAATACCGATAACAGCACCCAAGGTCACCCCGATGGCATCGGCAATAAAGTCGATAAAGTCGCCACTTCTGTTGCCTCCGGTGAATGTTTGCTGAACAATCTCAATAAGCCCACCCATTAAAATGGGAAGAATGATAGCGTAAAGGAGCGTTCGCTTCTTGTTGATGCTATGATGATGCAAGCCGTATTCTAACCATAAGATGGCAGTCCATCCGCCAAACATCACAAGGTGTGTCCATTTGTCTATCATTGTGATATTGCTCAGGGGAGTTTCGGGGATAGGTATAAGACATAATATCCATATCACAACGATACAGAGAATGGATACTGGGTATTTCTTAAGGATATGCATTTTTGTTTTGTATTTACTTTCGGATTGTGTACAAAAGTAGATAAAATTTTATACTTTTGCAATCAGATAAGTAATTAAATGATATGTCTGAAACAAGAGGGAGCTTTGGAAGTAAGCTTGGAATGATTCTTGCCACGGCCGGCGGAGCTGTTGGCTTGGGCAATGTGTGGCGCTTTCCTTATATGGCCGGAGAGAACGGCGGGGCGGCATTTATCATTATTTATTTAGTTTGCGTGTTGTTGTTGGGCATCCCGTGTATGATTTCCGAATTCATTATCGGTCGTCATGGGGCTTCCAATACCTATCGTGCATACGCTCGTGTGAGTGGCGGAAAGGTATGGAAGCTTGTCGGTTTGCTTGGTGTGCTTACTGGTTTTCTCATCACCGGATATTATGCGGTGGTGTCGGGGTGGTGCCTGCAATATATCTATGCTTCGGTCATGGGCGAACTTCATGGCGACTCTCAATTCGTTCAGAACTATTTTGCCACCTTTTCGACCGATCCGATACGTCCTATATTTTGGCTGGCGATTATTTTACTGATTGCCCACTATGTGATTATTCATGGTATTCGGGGTGGCATAGAGAGAGCCTCGAAGCTGTTGATGCCCACCTTGTTTATATTATTGATAGTCATTGTCGTAGCTTCGTGTATACTTCCCGGTGCTTCGGCAGGCATAGACTTTTTGTTAAAACCCGACTTCGGAAAGGTGGATCGGGGAGTATTTCTTGGTGCACTCGGACAATCGTTCTATTCGCTGAGCATTGCGATGGGCTGCATATGCACATACGCATCGTACTATAGTCGGCAGACAAACCTGCTCACTTCTGCCATCCAAGTATCGGTAGTAGATACGCTGGTGGCTATTCTTGCAGGACTAATGATATTTCCGGCTGCGTTCTCGGTGGGTATCAATCCTGACAGTGGTCCCTCGCTCATATTCATAACGCTGCCCAATGTGTTTAACCAAGCCTTTGGTAGTACGCCTGTTTTGGGCTGGGGAGTGTCGCTGATGTTCTATGCATTGCTGTCGTTGGCAGCCCTAACATCTCTGATGTCGCTTCATGAAGTGAGCACTTCTTTCTTTTACGAAGAGCTGCACATATCTCGTAAGAAGGGTGCGGTCATCGTAACGGCAACCACAATCATCATTGGAGCATTCTGCTCGCTGTCGCTCGGCGATGTCAATTACCTTCACGTGGCTGGGAAACCGATTTTCGATCTGTTCGACTTTGTTACCGGACAGATATTCCTTCCTGTAGGCGGCTTCCTCACCTGCATATTCTTGGGTTGGTTTGTTCCCCGCAAAATAGTGAAGGATGAATTTACCAACTGGGGTACGTTGAACAGCCATTTCTTCGGTATCTTTTTGTTTTTGGTGCGCTTTGTGTGTCCCATGGCTATCTTGGCCATATTCCTCCATCAGCTCAATGTGATATAAGGCTTGACAGAACGCCGTATTTTCACCGAATAATGCGGTGGTATTCTTGCATCAGATGTGAATCTTTTAAACAATGAAACTTAAGGATTTCTTTTATTTCAACCGTTCCGACCGAGCAGTCTTGCTGTTCTTTTTGTTGCTTGCCGTGATAGCTTGTTCTCTTATTTTCTTTGTCGGGAACGAAGATATGATAACGCAAGTGGATGCCGAAGATAGCGTTTCTGTGCAAAAATTACCCATTCCATCGGAACAATCTCATTCTAACCGACAGTATGTTCAGGGCGAATCCCGCAAGGTTGAGCGCTTTGTTTTCGACCCCAATACGGCCGACAGCACTGAGCTTCTGCGCTTGGGATTGCAGTATTGGCAGGTTCGCAACATTTATAAATACCGTGCAGCAGGTGGTGTTTATCGCCGGTCGAGAGATTTTGCCCGCCTCTATGGACTTACACAGAAGCAATATCGTGAACTCGAACCCTATATTCGCATCAGCCGAGACTATGCCCCGGCGGCTGAACTGTTTGCTGAGGAAAAGCGAGAGCCACGCGACACAACCCTCCGTTATCCCGTAAAGCTTAAACCCACCGAGCACATAGACCTGAACCTTGCCGACACTTCCACATTGAAACGTGTGCCCGGAATCGGTAGTTATTATGCCAGCAGAATCGTGAACTATCGCCAACGCTTAGGAGGATTCTATAGTGTGGACCAGCTTCGCGAGATTGAAGACTTTCCGGAAAAGGCCGTCTCTTACTTCAATATCAGCGACAAAATTCGCAAAATCAATGTCAATAGGTTGAAGCTGAATGAGCTTAAAAGACATCCTTACATTAATTATTATCAAGCTAAGGCCATTTTGGATTACCGCCGATTGCGCGGATCGTTGACTAATCTAAACGATCTGAGATTGCTCAAAGACTTTACCGCTAACGATATAGAACGCCTCAGCCATTATGTGGAGTTTTAAAATTGCAACGACATATTCCTCCCTTTGTGTTTCATGAGGCTTACAGCGACATGGCAACCGGTGTGTGTTCAAGGGGTTTGGGATACGTTAGATAGGAAAAACAGAGAATGAGGCAATGTGTTTGAGCCTACTTCGTATTTCGGTATATGCAGCTGCCCTCATGACCAAAAATGTTATTGGGCAGAAAAAGCCATGCGTTGTCGGAAAACAGTAATATGTTAAGTTGTTAATCAAAGTATCATGAATATGAGATAAAAACAAGAAGAGGTTGCCACGGCAACCTCTTCTTGCATGTCGGGATGAGGCGACTCGAACGCCCGACCCCTACGTCCCGAACGTAGTGCG
>CAYVGR010000247.1:0-4034 GCA_964450065.1 uncultured Prevotella sp.
GGAAAGCAAGCATGGCGATAAAGACATCATGATTGTGGAGACCGGGTATGGGGCGCAATGGTCGCTGAATGGTAAGTATTCCTCCACCGTGCAAAAGACCTGGCCGCTCACCGAAGCCGGACAGAAGAAGTTTACCAGCGATTTGATCAACGAGCTCGACAAACATCCGAAGGTTACCGGACTCTTCTGGTGGATGCCGGAGGACAATGAGTTCTGGGCCGATGCCAATCCTGCCCGCAGCTCCTGGTGGAATGCTTCTCTCTATACGCAGGACACTGGTAAGCCACTCGCCGCCATGTTTGAGTTGCAGCGGTTTATCGGCAAAGACCCAACAGGCATCTCTAACATCTTCATCGATGGGATGCCCAACAACAACCGTTCTTCCAAGTCCTCTCCCGACTCTCCCGTTGTCGTCCCCATATACAACCTCCAAGGCCAGCGTGTGTCTGCATCAGGCAATCTTCCGCAAGGCCTCTACATCGCAGGAGGCAAGAAGTATCTGCGTACTCACCGATAATACGATAGGCTCCCATACGTTCTTGTCGTTTTCTACAAGAACGTATGGGAGCCTATAATCGTTTGTTATCAAAGTGATCGGCTACATGAGCCTACAATATTCTACTCCTCTTTCGTTTCCTCCTGCTTCACTTTCTTGGGTCCACGCACCTTCTCGTTCTTCTTCAACCCGCTCTTAATTTGTATGTTAAGGCCATCGCTCAACCCCGTCACAACTTTGCGGCGGGTGTATGTTTTGTTGTCGTCCGTGCCGCCAACAACATACACATAGGTGTCGGTACCCTCAAACTCAATGGCGCTCTCCGGCACAGTGAAAGCCTGTTTTACCTCTTTCAGCACAATCTCCGCGTTGGCGCTGTAGCCCGAGCGAATCTTCGTGCCACTCGTTCCATGCACCGCCGCCTTGATCTCGAACTGGTTGGCACCATTGTTTTCCACAGCCTTAGGCGAGATATACTCCAGAGAGGCGGTGAGTTTCTCGCCCTCCATGGCGCCAATGGTAATTTTCATGGGCATACCCACAACAATCTGTCCCACTTCGGTCTCGTCCACGTTTCCCCTGAATATCAGGTCGCCCATATTGGCCACCGAGGCGATGGTGGTACCATCGTTGAACGTGTTGGACAGAATGACGGTGTTTCCCACCTTAACAGGCACGTCGAGGATTAGCCCACTGATGGTGGATCGTATGAGCGTGCTGCTGGTATTAGCATTCTGCGCCGACACGCCGTCGCGCACCACCTGCAGGTTATCGTTAGCGGCCCGCACCTCTTCCTTGGCTTGAAGGTATGCCTTGCGCACTTGGTCATAGTCGTTGCCGGCTATCAAACCCTTGTCGTAGAGCGTTTTTTGCCGGTCGTAGTCCACCTTGGCTTGATTCAGCACAATCTTCGCCGAGCGCACTCTCGCTTGCGCCGAGCTGAGCATGTTCATGTCGGGGATGACCTTTACCTTGGCTATTACCTCACCGGCGGTCACCATGTCGCCCGCCTCTTTGTATATATTGGTGATGATACCCGATATTTGCGGTTTGACGTTCACCTCGTTGCGAGGCTCTATTTTACCCGTCACCACAGCGGTTTTGTGCACATCTTTCATGGTGGGCAGAAACTCCTCGTAGGCCACCAGTTGCGGCCTGCTCTTTTGCCAGAGGAATATGAATGTTCCGATAAAAACAAGCAGCACCAGCGCCGCAATGATAAATTTGAAATATTTTTTCATCACCAATTATGAATTATAGGTTTTATAATTACGAGTTACGTATGTAAAGCGTGGAATGTTCATAGTTACGAATGACGTGTATGGAATGTGAAGCGTGGAATGTTCATAGTTACGAATGACGTGTATGGAATGTAACGTGTAAAATACAGAGGCTCAATAATTATGAATTTTGAATTATGAATTATGAATTACTCATCTCTCATGGCATCCACCGGCTTGATGCTCATGGCCCTGATGGCAGGCGCAAGGCCGGCCACAACGCCCAGCATACAAAGGAAAGCCAACGCTCCGAGTGCCGCCCAAAAACCTATCTGGAAATGGGCCGCCATGATGCCGTCGTTGGTGTTGGCCACTTCGAGCATCTGCAAGACGAACACCGCGAACAGTATGCCGCTCATACCGGCCACCGTGGTGAGCACGATGCTCTCCGAAACGATTTGCGACAGTATCATCTTGGGCGTGGCTCCGATGGCTCGCCTAATGCCAATCTCGGTGGTGCGCTCACGTACCGTGACCATCATAATGTTTGAAACACCGATGCCCCCAGCCAGCAACGTGCCTATACCGACCAGCCAAATCAGGAAGTTGACACCCTCAAACAAACTGTCCACCATGCCATACATCACCTCGGTATTGAACACCGAGATGGCCTTCTCATCGGTCGGATCCACACGATGTGCCCTTCCGATGACTTCTCGCAGGGGTTGCGTCAGATTGCCCATAGTCACACCGGGCTTGCCCGTGACACAAATGATGTGTACCACATCGCCCAAATTATAGACCCGCTGCATGATGGTGAGCGGAATAGTGACACTTTCCTGCACGTTGCCATTGATGTTCATGTTTCCCGGACTGTAATCCACGCCTACCACATTGAAATACAATGAGTCTACGCGCACCAGCTGTCCGCACGGGTTTCCACCGTTGGGAAAGAGTGTCTTGTAAACCTTCTTGCCTATCACGCACACTTTACGGTCTCCCGCTATGTCCATATCATTGAGGTAACGGCCATATAAAATGGTCGGCTCCTCTACTTTGGTGTATTCGGGATAGATGCCTTTGACATTGCCCACAAACTTTTTATCGCCGGCCACGAAGGTTTTACCCCACTCTGTCACCAATGGGGTAACGACGTCCAACTCAGGCACATGGGCGCGCAATCTCTCAACATCCCTATATGTCATGTTCCATTGACGACCCTTGCGGAAGCCCTCATAAGGCTTGGTGGTGGGCTGAGCGAAAGTGAAAGCAGAATTTGTAGCAAACCCCTGAAAGTTTTTGGCCAGCAATTCTTCCAGTCCATCGCCACCACCAATGAGCACCACCAACATGAATACTCCCCAGAAAACGCCGAATCCCGTGAGGAACGAACGCGTCTTGTTTCGGGTGAGCGTATCCAATATTTCACGATATGTGTCAATGTCAAACTTCATTGTTCGTACTCTGTTGATATCATTATTGTCATGCCTTGTCTCATTCAGCTCTCAACGCATCGATAGGCTTGATGTGCGCCGCACGCCCTGCCGGCACCAGCCCGGCAATAGTTCCGGCCACAATCATCACCAATGTGGCCTCCAAACAAACACCTAATCCCACCGTAGGATTTAGAAATATGGTCATCTCAAACAATCCCGAATCCACCGTCTTTGACCCTGCGGTGGCATCCAAATAGGCGTTGGCCCCGATGCCGAGAAGCATGCCTATGTATCCGAAAAAGGTGGTGATGATCACGCTCTCGATAATGATGAGCCGAAGAATGGACCATGGCGTGGCTCCGATGGCCTTGCGCACGCCAAACTCGCGGGTGCGTTCCTTGACAGTGATGAGCATGATATTGCTCACGCCGACAATACCTGAGAGCAACGTAAAAATGCCGATGATCCACAGAGCGGTGCGGATAATGGACATGCCCGTTTTCATTTGGAGATTTTGGGTAAACCTATTCCAAATCCAAACCGCATTGTCGTCATCGGGAGCGGCATGGTGGTTGGCGTTCAAATCGGTTGTGTAGAGCTTCTCAAAATCCTCGTTTTCCTGCACGCTATTCAGTCCGTCGAAAGAAAATATGATATTTTCCACCTTGTCGCCACGGTTGTATATGGTGCGAACGGTGCTGAAAGGGCAGTAAAATTGGGTATTCATCTGGCTTAAATCACTTTTGTAAATACCGACGATTTGGAACACGGAATTGTCCACCTTGACATTTTTTCCCACCAAGGTGGCTATGTCACCATCCACTAATTCCTTAGCTTGGTTCTCGCTAATGACCATTGCTTTGCGCCTCTGATCATTGTCCA
>CAYVGR010000248.1:0-4003 GCA_964450065.1 uncultured Prevotella sp.
GTAATTATTTTACTGATAATCAATAAGTTAAATGTTTTCAAGGGACGACTACTTACTACAGATTGAACAGTTTTTCATACGTCGTGAAGTTTATGCCAATCCTGCCCTCGTCTGAAGTACCGATGAGCCATAGCGTAAGTTTTATTTAACCAAAACTTCTTGACAAACACCTCTAAATGCTTGGCGTATTTGAAAATAAATTATCCTCTGTCCGAAATTCGTGAATTTTGCGACGGTATGCAACCTTTTGACAGTCAGATATTTAGGAAAAATGCGATTGCGCCCTCAATTTTATCATCTGTAATTAGATATCGAATGGCATCGCGGTTAAGCCCTCAACGCATGACGATCAAGGCTCATTCGAACGATGATTCAAGCCAAAACGCAACGCGATAAGACTTCCAACGCAAGATGTTGAATTTTCTTAGATTGTTTTGGCTGATTATGATGCTCAAAACATGGCGTGTTTTTCTCTGGATACTCCGAAAATAATCATAGAAAAACGGTAATTATATTTAACATGTAATGGTAATGCACGATGAGTTTTTTCACAGGAAAAGGCAGTTGGCCGATAATTTCTGCCAAGAGGGTGGGGTAAATAATATAAAATTGATACCTTTGTGTTGCAGTTATAGAATGCGATGAGTAAGATAAGATATATTGTAGGCGTTGCTGTGTTTGCTGCTGTCATGATAGGATTGCCGAGCCACGCACAGCCAGCGCAGGAGGTGTCTAAGGAATGGAAGGCCGGCGGTGTGGTGAGTGCCGAGGAGGTGAAGCGCACGGGATTGGAGCAATGGTTCGTCCGGCAACCCATTCCCGATGCGGTGTTTGCACGCATGCAGGGCAAGTCATATCCGGCAGGATGCACAGTCCCCCGCAGCAGTTTGCGCTATATACAGGTGTTGCATTATGATGGCGATGGACACATCAGAATGGGAGAGATGGTGTGCAACAGGTTGATAGCCGATGATTTGTTGTCGATATTCAAGGAGTTGTACCGGCACCGGTATCCTATTCAGAGCATGCGGCTGATAGATGATTTCGACGCTGTGGACGAGCGATCGATGCGAGCCAACAATTCCACATGCTTCTGTTATCGCGTGGTGAAGGGAACGAACAAACTCTCTGCCCATGCCCGTGGCATGGCGGTTGATATCAATGCCCTGTATAATCCATACTATCGTAGAAGTCGGGATGGCAAGGTGACGGTGCAACCCTCTAACGCCTTGAAATATTGTGATCGTTCGGCTTCGTTTCCGTATAAGATAGAGCGCAATGACCTGCTCTACAACCTGTTTATCAAGCATGGTTTCCGTTGGGGTGGGGCATGGCGCACAGTGAAAGACTATCAGCACTTCGAAAAGTAACTTTTCTAAAGAGAGCATGCCGTAAACTCAAACTTTTTTCTGGACGCTGGTATTGGAACTCTTATGGCAAATTGAGGCTAACCTTTTTCTGTATGGCTTCAAAGCATCTCTCTTGTATTTTGTAACTGAAACTTGACAAAAGCAAACGCATCCTCGCTGCCGGTTCGCCTATGTTCAGAATGCCACTGTAAACAGGCGACATCTCGATAAAAAACCTTACCTTTGTGGTTGATCAATATTTCTATCGGATATATGGAAGAGAACAAGGAACTCAAGGAAGCATGGGAGTTTGTGGAGCATACAGGAACGAGCATATTCCTCACAGGCAAGGCCGGGACAGGCAAGACAACTTTCTTGAAGACCGTGAAGGAACATTCGTCGAAACGCATGATTGTTGTTGCGCCGACGGGTGTGGCAGCTATCAATGCCGGAGGTGTGACCATTCACTCCTTTTTCCAACTGCCGCTGTCGCCATACGTTCCCGGAACGTCGATTAAAGACCGCTTTGATTTCGGCAAAGAGAAGCGCAGAATTATCCGAACACTCGATATGGTGGTCATCGATGAAATCTCGATGGTGAGGAGCGACCTGCTCGATGCAGTCGACTTTGTGCTTCGAAGATACCGTGACCACAGCCGCCCCTTTGGCGGTGTGCAGCTCCTGATGATTGGCGACTTGCAACAGCTCACGCCTGTGGTGACGCCGCAGGACGAGGAGATTCTCCGTGCCTATTACGACACTCCCTATTTTTTTGGAAGCAAGGCCTTGCAGCAAATCGACTACGTGACAATACAGCTGACACAGGTTTACCGCCAGCAGGATCGGGCATTTATCAACATTTTGAACCACATCCGGGACGGTAAGCTGATGCCAGAAGATATGGCCAGTCTTAACAGGCGATATAAACCTGCGTTTATCCCCAAGGCGGAGGATAGCTATATCCGACTCACCACCCATAATCGTTTGGCCGACAACTATAACGAAACCGAACTTCGGAAACTCACGGGGACACGGTATGTCTACAAGGCAAAAATCAAGGACAAGTTCCCGGAATACAGTTATCCTGCCGATGTAGAACTGGAATTGAAGCAGGGGGCGCAGGTGATGTTTATCAAAAACGACACATCGGGGGCGCACCGCTATTACAATGGAAGAATTGGACATGTGGTGAACCTTGACAAGGATGCTGTCGAGGTGTTGTGCGCAGGTGATAAGGAACCTATCAAGGTGGAACCACAGGAATGGGAAAATACCAAATATGTTATTAATGAGCAAACAAAAGTCATCGAGTCGCAGGTGCAAGGGGTATTCAGGCAATACCCCCTGCGGCTGGCATGGGCCATCACCATACACAAGAGTCAGGGGCTGACGTTCGAACATGCGATTATCGATGCCGGGCTCTCCTTTGCCTCGGGGCAGGTGTATGTGGCGCTGAGCCGATGCAAAAGCCTTGAGGGACTTGTGCTGGCTTCGCCGATAGGTGAGAGTAGCATTATCAACGATCATCGCGTGACTGACTATATCTCGCATCAGCAAGAGGCGGCAGAACGGAGTATAAGGGATTTGCCCAACCTGAAGGAGGAGTATTTCAGACAGCAGTTGCTTGACTTGTTTGATTTCTCAGCTCTGATGACGGCTGAGCAGATGGTGCATCGCACGTTGCTGGAATATTTCAGAGGCATGCAGTCGCTGACCAATTTGCATGGACAGACGGTGATCAATCTGAAAAAAGAAGTAATGGATGTGGCCTATAAATGGCAGGGGGTGATTCGTGCAACATCGACGGAGGGCTTGCACGAAGACGAGTTTCTTGAACGTGTGAAACGCAGTGCGGGCTACTTCTTAGATGCCATAGAGAGAAACTTTAAGAAGGTGCTCAAACTCACCAAGACAGCTGAGAGCCGGAATGCTAAGGGCATGGAGTTGATGGAAGAACGGTATAAGGATTTGCTGCAAAATTATCTGGCTAAAAACAAGTTGCTCCGTAGAATGGAAGAGGAGGTTTTCGATGTTCCAACCTATATGATGTCCAAACACGAGGCCATGATAGACGCGATGGAGGTGGTGAATCCCGGCCGAGGGGGAGCGCGCCCACGCCGAAGGAGGAAGGCGGGGCAGTCCCCGTTTTCGGAAACGGAGACTGTTGGTTCTGAAAAGCAAGTACGGAAAGAGCGTAAAGCGCAGAGGGTGTCGACCTATGATACCAGTTACCAGATGTTCATGAATGGTCTTAAACCGGAGGACATAGCTCGGGAGAGAGGACTGACCGTTGGTACGATCTATGGACACTTGGCACGATTTGTGAGCACGGGGAGATTGTCGGCAGACAAGGTTATCGACATCTCCAAGGTCAAGGCCATTCGCCATGCTATCAGCCAACTGCCAGAGGGTGCGTCGCTCAGTGAGGTCAAGGCTATATGCAGGGCAGACATCACATGGAATGAAATCCGGCTGATGATGCATGACAAAGGATAATATAATATGATATGATAGAATTTTTCAGAGTTTCTTTATACCTTTGCAGCTGTTTTGTTCTTCCCGTTTGTAGGGAGGAATGCTTATTGGTTTTGATGTAAAGGTAAAATGAAGAATACTGCAGATTATTTTCTGTCGCAGAAAGGAGTAAGACGCTT
>CAYVGR010000249.1:0-4002 GCA_964450065.1 uncultured Prevotella sp.
AAAAAGTCGTAAAGCGCAAACGTATTGACCACAAACAAGCCTAAGATGTTGCCACGCTTGTCCAGTCCGTCGAGCAAGTCGGTAAGCCGGCAGAACACATTGTTTGATGTTGAAAATATCTCAGGATGATCATTGGAATATGCAGCCGCCCCGCCAGCAGAGTCTTCGGCCAAAAGATTTTTTACCAGCCTCACCACCTTAGCAAACTGTCTCACCTGCCCATGAAGTTTGTTGACCACCTTATGCACCTCTTTCAGCGTACCCGCGCAAAGCAGATAGACACCAAAAAACTGGAGAACACCCCACCAAATGGGCAGCATTCCATTCACCTTGCCCATCGCAGCCAGCACAACAGAGGCAAAGAAAGCCGCCAAATCGACTATGGCCAAGCCAAGCATGACAGGATGAGCAAAAAGATGATTCACCTTTGCAGCGCCAGCCGTATGCAGCGCCTCGCGAATCACCTCTGTGTCTATCTTCTGTCTTACCCCATAGGAAATAAACTCAGAACGGAACTTTTCGCCCTTGGCCAGAATACGGATCCACCGCCGGTAAGCCTCATCATATTGCTCCATGTCGTCTTGGTGTTCGGGCAAATCATGGCGACCATCCAGGCTGCTTAGCCTTTCGGCCAAAGCATCGCACCCTCCGGTGGTCACCATTCGGTTCATGCGCTGATACAATCCGTCACGTCCGAAGATGTCGAGGTCGTAGGTATAGGCATGGTGTGGGTCTGCATAGCGTTGTCCATCGTCGAAACACGAAAAGTTTCCGCCCATAGCACGCAACTCGTTGTCGTAGACTTGCTTCAAGTCCTCGAGCTGCTGAATGTGCTCGTCGTTCTTTGCGTCGCGTTGTCTGACGACAACATAGACTGCCAGAAACAACACGGACAAGCCAAATTCCAATATCCGGAGATTGGTGCTGTCGGTCACGGTTACGAACACCACACAGGCAACGGCAAACAGAAACGAGACTATCTCGCCCATCACAAAGCCGCGAGCACGCCCTTTGAGAGATTTGATGCGAACCGCTAAACCGGTTGCCTTATCCTTATAATAATTCTGCATGAAGTTTGTCAGCTGTAAAATGATTTTCAGTTCTTTGTTTCGTTTTTCGCTTTCTCGCCCAACATAACGACTCCTTCCTGCATCTTGCCGTCCATCATAATTTTCAACGGATGGTCAAATCGAACGTGCCGCACATAGTCGGTCTCCTCAACGGCCGGCATGGCATCCAACACGTCTTTACGCAGAAGACCGCCTTCGCCGGGCCGATTGGTGTCTATCGTGAAGTATCCCACACCAAACGATGTGAGGTTTTGGAAGAAATGGGTGCCCTGACTTGGGTCTACGCGATAGTTTTTCAACGCTATTTGCACAATGACACGGGCTGCAGAGATGTGGGGCCACTTCACGGGCACGCCCAGCCAAGGGTCGCTCGAGCCCCATCGACCGGGGCCGATGATGACATAGTTGGTGCCCGAGGACAAGAATTTGTCATTGATGCGTTCGATATCTTCGGCCACGCGACTGTTGTTCATGGCCGAAAATTGATCGTCGTATTTCACATACACCACGTCGGTTACATCCTCCGAGATGCCATGCCCCAACGAGTTGTGACTGCGGAGCAGACATTCGGCATCGGGTATGCCCGCAACATCCTCGTCCAACATCTGTTTGGAGTCGACAATGGGGCGCACCTGAAGCAAATAGAAATCGGCCGTCTTGTCGGCATTAAGATTGCAGGCAAACTCTATTTCCACAGGCCGACGCATGGCCTCCGCACCATATTTCATTGACATTTGCAATATTTCGGGCAGGGGAAACACATCGTGTTGCAACACACCGGCAAACGAAATAATCTTTCGTCCACCTTCATAAAGCCCGTCTCGGATAACTTGGTCGTAGGGATCGAAGGTCGAAGCAATATAGTTGAGCGAGCCATCCTTGTCGGCTTCCTTCACCTTCAGCTTATGGATATTGAAGCCATCGTCCACCTGAAAATCTGTGCCCACATGCTGCATATCAAGTGCATAAAAGCGGGTCTGGGTGTCTTTCAGGGCAAAATCCAGTTCTGACATCTGCAACACCTGATGCGGATGCTTGGGCGACACGCGCAAAGTCTGTCCGCCGTCCACAATATATTTACCCAGTCCCAGCGCCAAAGAAGCTATGCCGTCTTCTGCTTTCTCGTCGCCAATGGGATAATAGTTGATGGAACGGAGCACGCCCGATATATTGGGATAATAATGGTCGCCGTAGGTTTTGCCCACAACCTCCTGCAACACAACGGCCATTTTCTCCTGGTCTATCACATTGGAGGTTGCGGCCATGTATGCCTTGGAGCCTTTATAGTATACAGAAGCATACACGCCTTTGATAGCGGCTATCAACATTTGCAACATCTGTTGTTTGTCTTCAAGATAGGGAATCATATAGGTGGAATAGACCCCGGCAAAAGGTTGATAATGGCTATCTTCCAAGAGAGAGCTCGAACGGATTGCTACGGGACTGCGGGTGGCTTCGAAAAAAACCTTGAAATCTTCTATATAGCTATCTGGCAGCTTTGCCTTTAGGAAAGCCGCAAGTATCTCTTCGTCGCCGGCATCGCTTAAAGCTATGTCGTAGAGGTTGTTCTGTTCCATAAACCGGTCGAACACATCAGTACACAGCACTACCGTTTTAGGTATCTGCACCGTGACACCTTCAAATCTATTGAACTGCGGATGGGTCTTCACCACATGATCAAGAAAAGCCAGTCCCCTACCCTTGCCCCCCAAGGAGCCGTCGCCAATGCGGGCAAAGTGGGCATAACGGTCGTACTTATCGCGATCGAACACGGCTACCACACCGATGTTTTTCATGTGCCGATATTGTACGATGGCATCGAAAATAATCTGCCGGTGAGCATCTACATCCTGGAGCTTATGCCACGTGACGTGCTTCAGGAAGTTGCTCACGGGGAATATGGCGCGTGCGCAGAGCCAGCGACTCATATGGTTTCGCGACACGTGATAAAGCATCGAGTCGCGCGGAATGGTAAAGATATTGTCTTGCAACTCCTTCAAACTGCGTACCCTCAGAATTTTCTTATGGGTCTTTGGATCGCGGAAAATAAAGTCGCCAAAACCCATATGCTCTTCCATGAGGTGGCGCAGCGACACACTGAGCATCTTGGAATTTTTGTCTACAAACTTAAAACCTTCCGCCTCGGCGCGCACACGATTTTCTGCTTCCACGCTTTCCATGATAAGTGGCAGGTATTCGTCCTCCCTGCGAATGGCCTCCAGCAACTTGAATCCGGCCTCGGGATCTTTCTCTACCGATGACGCTCCCGCACCCACGATTTCCGATTGACGGGTAGAACTCATGGGAAATCGCACGTCGCTGATGACACCCAGACAATTATCCTTGTACTTTTCATACATCTTCATGGCCTCCTCGTAGGTGCGCGCCAATACCACTTTGGGGCGCCCGCGCATTCGCAAGGTCGCCGCGTGGCGATTGAGGGCCTCTGTGGCAAAGTTCTGGCTCTGCTGCAAAATGTAGCTGTAGAGATTGGGAAGGATAGAACTGTAGAAACGGATAGAATCTTCGACAAGTAATATCATCTGTACACCAGCTTCGCGAATATCCTGTTCCAAGTTCATTTTATCCTCGATAAGCTTGATGATAGAGAGGATGAGGTTGGTGTTGCCCAACCAACAAAATACATAATCGAAGATGCTGAGGTCTTCGTCCTGCATACGACGGGTGATGCCATGAGAGAACGGGGTGAGTACCACACAATGGATTTCCGGAAAATTCCCCTTGATAGCGCGAGCCACAGTGAAAGCATCGTTGTCGGCATTGCCCGGCATACAAATCACCAAATCGATTTTCATCGTGGCAAGAATCCTCTCTGCTTCCTCTGTCGTAGACACCTGCGTGAACGTCGGAGGATAACGGAGCCCAAGCTCCATATACTCATTATAGATTTTCTCCTCCACCCGTCCGTCGT
>CAYVGR010000250.1:0-3929 GCA_964450065.1 uncultured Prevotella sp.
TTTATCATCTGATGAGTGCCATGCAGAAAAGCTCGGGCGACATGCGCATCCCGAGTATATTGAGTATTCTGCTGTGCATACTCGATGTTGCTTTCAATTATTTTTATATCTATATGCTCGAACTGGGGGTGATGGGAGCCGCTCTGGGTACGATGTCTGCATACGTCGTGACGGTGCTCCCGATGTCCTATATGGCCTTGTTCCGAAACAAGATTCTGGCTTTGCGCCTTGACCATACCCGTTTCGTGTGGGTGTGGGACTATGTGCGCAATGCCTTGAAAATAAGCCTTCCCATTGCCATTCAGTCTATGCTGATGAGTGGAGCGCAGGTTGTGAGCACGCTAATTGTTGCTCCGCTGGGCAACTTCGCCATAGCCGCCAATTCGTTTGCCATCACTGCGGAGAGTCTCTGCTATATGCCAGGTTACGGTATCGGCGAAGCGGCTACAACGCTGGTGGGGCAGACCCATGGTGCCGGGCGCAACGACCTGTGTCGGAGTTTCGCTCACATGACCATTGGTATCGGCATGCTGGTTATGGCATTTATGGGTGTGTTGATGTATATTTTTGCACCGGAGATGATCGGATTCCTCTCTCCCGTGGCCGAGATTCGCGAGCTTGGTGCCGCAGTGTTGCGCATCGAGGCCTTTGCCGAGCCGTTCTTTGCCGCTTCTATCGTGAGCTATTCTGTATGTGTGGGAGCCGGCGACACCCTCAAGCCCGCTGTCATGAATCTTATTTCAATGTGGTGTGTGCGCCTGTCGTTGGCCTATGTTCTCGCTCAGCAGTATGGTCTCAAGGGTGTTTGGGTGGCCATGGCCTGTGAGCTGACGTTCCGTGGCATCATCTTCTTAGTGCGTATATGGCGTGGCAACTGGATGAAGTCGATGAAAGCCCCGGTCGTAACCTGAATTGTTTTTTGCCGGTGTCGTTATAGTTAGTTGGTACCAGCTAAGTTGTTGTTCATAAGGGTGGGGCAGGAATGGTTACCTGCGCCAGCCATAGTGGTTGCCTTGGTCGTAAGGCCTGCCGTTCCTCTTACCTTTTCCGTAGGCCTTGTTCCTCTTTCTGTCGAACTTTCTCGCATCCTTCATCATCTTTTGCTGAGCCTTGTTTCCATGGCCAAAATGCCGTGAATTGCCGTTCCCTCTCATATATATGTCGTCCCTGCCAACCTTGGATGGGCGGGAAGGATACCGCCACGTGCGGTTCTGATAATAGCGCACCGGGCGTCCGCCACGATATTTATGATATGCCGACGGGTAGCGTCTGTAGTATCTGTTGTTGCCATACCGGGTGTAGATACGCCATTGCCATCTGTTGTTGGCCCAGTAAACCGGCCGATAGAAATAGTTTGCACGGCTGTATGCCCTATATTGCCAAGGAGCAAGGACAGTGCGGAAGAGCGCGTTTCGACGCGTCCAATACGACCCATATAGGTGACGACGGTGTTTGACAGACATCAGATAGTCGAGGTTTATCTCGTAGGCTGCTTCGTGTTGCTCATCGGTAAGATAGAGTTCGTATGCCATTTTGTCGGCCAAGAAAAGAGCCTGTATCTGAGCTTGCCGGTACGACATGGCACTGGCAGATGTTGCTATCGCGAACATCATGGCTAAAATCATCATCATCTTTTTCATAGTCGTTGAGTTTATAGAGTTCTACATTCAGATTATCATCTCTTCTTTTATATGACAAAGATAGACGATGAGGGGGAATAAAGCAAGGGTAAACACCTAAACTTCGGGTGGGGTTTCCCTATCAGGAATATGAATAACCGCACGGAGAGAGAGGTTTTGTCTGCTCATGCCATGTTCTTGAAAGCAAAATGGAAATCGGTCAAGGCAGATTGACAACCCCCAGCTTAATCATATCGGCAATGCTCGGGCAACGATACAGTATGGATTTGCAAAAGCATGTTCATCTTTTCTCCTGCAAATCCTGAAATATTTATTACTTGTATTTTTCTTAACAAATGGCTTCTCAAAATTTGCGTATTTAAAAAATCGAAGACTGTTGGCTGGAAATACGCGAATTTTGGGCAATATTTTTAAGTAGCTGATAATCAGTAGTTTATTGAAAATGACGGTTTTGTGTGTCCGATTCGGGGACACAGCGGCTTGCGAAGGCATATCGAATGGCAGTGCGATGAAAGCTTAAACGCGAGCTGATGAGAGCTTAGTCGCGTTCCGTTTAGGTCTTTATCGCGTTGCCATTAGACCTTCATGGCAGGAAGAATAAATTTTCGGGGTGTTCGGCATGCTGTTTTTTCGCATGCCGAACAAGAAAATGTAGTAAAAAGAAGTTGTGCGCAAGCTGGAAGGGTCAAGGCACAGACCCCTTTTTTAGGGAACAAAATTTGACAGTCAGTGTGGTTTTAAGACCACCTCGTGTTTAGTCCCAGCTTTTGCCTCTAACCTCTTCCAAGGCTTTTTTCCAGTTGGTATCGAGAGAGAACGGGGTAGCGAACTTGGTGCTGTTAACCCATCCCAACACCAGATCTTTGTCCATGTCGTTGAAGAGGCTGTTGTTGATGCTTGCGTTCTTGAAGCGAGTAATCACAATGTCTTTCTTCGACTTGTTTTTCGCTTCGCCCAAACGCTTGAAGTAAAGATTAACATATTCGGTCATGGCGAGAGTCTGTTCGCCCAACTCATGTTCGGTGAAGGTGGCATCGTCGTTGGACTTGACAAGCATGTATTCTATGGCATCCCATTTGAAAGAGGCCACGCGACGCTCGTCCATGCTTTTGTTTTTGTCATACTTGATGTTGTAAAAGTTCTTTTGCATGTTCTTTACTTCATTGAAAATCTGTTGTGCATGAACGTTTACCGTAAAGGCACACAATATGGCAAAAGCAAACAATGTTTTTTTCATAATCTTTGATTTATCTATTATTATTGTATTTTGTTGTTGCCGGTGGGTGATATTTATTGTCTCACCAGCTTGAGTCGATGATCGATGCACGCTGGAAACTCATTCTCATAATGGGTTACCATGATGAGCGTCTTGTTCTTCCGGCGGCAGAACACGTCGATAATTTCCTTCACCATTTGTCGGTTTCGGTTGTCCAGTCCATGTAAAGGCTCATCGAGGATAAGCAGTTCCGGGTCTTTCACAAAAGCCCTTGCTAATAACAGAAGACGTTGTTCTCCGCTGGAAAGTTTCATGAAAGTTTGATTTTCCAGTTTTTTAACGCCGAAAACCTCCATCCAAAAGCGGCAGATGTCATATTCTTCCTCTTTGGGTTTGACATACAGCCCGACGCTGTCCTTGAGCCCGCTGGCCACGATTTGTATGGCCGGCAGATCCCGCTTATATGCCCGGTGCATCTCCGGCGAAACGTATCCGATGTGCTTTTTGATATCCCAGATGCTTTCCCCCGACCCTCGCTGATGATCAAACAAGGTGATGTCGCAGGCGTAGCTTTGTGGATTGTCGGCGCAGACAAGGCTCAGCAGGGTCGATTTGCCCGAGCCATTCTGCCCCTCAAGAGCCCAACGCTCACCGTTGAGCACTGTCCACGAGAGGTCTTTCAGAATGGTGCGTTCACCATATTTAATGCTCACCTTGTTCATTTTCACCACCTCGCGCGTGTGGTATTCATCCTCCTTGTAGGGCAGGTTGATAATGGCCTGCACTGTTTTCTTGTCCGGCACGTGGGCTTCGGCTGGTTGATGCCGGGCCATGTATTGTGCACGGGTCTGCTTGGGACGCACGATAAGGTCTTCCACCTCTACCACATGGGTGATAAACTCCGGAATGTCGTCGGTCTTGGAAAGAACGAGTATGATTTGCAAGTCGTTGCTGTGCGACAGTGTTTCAAATAGGTCGCACAGCTGGTTGCGCGTGGGAGCATCGAGCCCTATGAACGGATTGTCCATGATGAGCACCCTCGGGGCAGAAAGAAGCGTCTCCGTTATCTTGAA
>CAYVGR010000251.1:0-3916 GCA_964450065.1 uncultured Prevotella sp.
CAAGCCATTCGCATAGCACGCCGCACCATAGGCATCGCCAAGCAGAATACATGGTTTGCCATCAGCGTCAAGGTGGCTATTCTCGTACTCGTTGCCACCGGACTGCTTGGTTCATGGGCTATGGGAGTAGCCGTATTTGGCGACGTGGGAGTCATGGTATTGGCCGTGCTCAATGCCATGAGAGCCATGCGTGCATAGACAATAATTTTTCCGTATCGGCCTCATTCCATCGGGAGTGAGGCCGACTTGTTTCTCATGCTCATATCTCCCCCTGCACTTAGAATGTGCAACCACGCCACTTAATTTTGCCAACGATTATACGATATTCCTTTCTTTTTTAGTATTTTTGCAGAAACAAACCTACACCATATACTTAAAAACTTAAACGCTATGAATGGAAAATTATGGATTGCAGCCGTTATGGTGATATTTGCAATACCTCTTTCGGCACAAAAAATAGACCGAAAGACAGTTGTAACACGGCACAATCCGCATATCACCAAAATCGATTCGCTCAGTTCGCTCACTGTTGGCAATGGTGCTTTTGCATTTACTGTGGATGCAACGGGACTGCAAACATTCCCCGAAAAATACCGAAAGGGCGTATGTTTGGGCACATTCAGCGACAAGGGTTGGCACAGTTTCCCCAACGATAACAACTATACGGAGCAGGATGCGTGGGTTGAAAAAGACTTCGGCCGTGGTCATAAGGAAATTTATGCGGCTCAGTTTAAGCAGAAAGGAAGACAGCAAGATGCCTCTAACTATTTAAGAAACAATCCACACCGACTGCATCTTGGCAATATCGGTCTGGCACTTTCCGACCCGGACAAAGTGAAGAACATTGACCAAACCCTGGACCTTTGGACTGGCAAAATAACCAGTAGCTTCACCTATGAAGACCAAAAGTACAACGTGCAGACGGTTTGCTCGCCTGATCGAGACCTCATCTCCACACGGGTACTGTCGGACAAGGACTTTGCCCTTACATTCCGCTTTGCTTATCCCACGGGTGGACACGCCGATGATGCGTGCGACTGGACAAAGGACGATCTGCACGAAACAAACTATACGTCTGTTAAAAACGGATGTATCGTGAAGCGTGTTGTAGACGGCACGACCTATTACTTGCAAATCATGTGGAAAGGAAACGCCCACTTATCGAAAGATGGCCGCAACGCGTTGAGACTAAACTGCAAGAAAGGTGACATCCAGTTGCAATGCGAGTTTACTACATTAGGAGACAAACAGGCCATGCACCTGCAACCCTTTTCCGACTGGTATATGGCATCGGCAGGCCGTTGGGGCAACTACTGGAACACCGGAGGCATCATAGATTTCGGCCATGTGAAAGACCCGCGTGCACGGGAACTCGAACGTCGCATCGTTCTAAGTCAATATCTGATGGGCGCTCAGGAATGCGGGCCACAGCCTCCACAGGAAACCGGACTGACGTATAACAGTTGGTATGGAAAGTTCCACTTAGAGATGACATGGTGGCATCTAACACACTATGCACTTTGGGGACGTGCCGAACTGCTCGACCGACCGCTCACATGGTATCTTCGAGCTGCTAACGGTGCAGAGAAAATTGCCAAACGACAAGGCTTTAAGGGAATGAGATGGATGAAAATGACAGACCCATCAGCCGGCGAGGCACCATCCAATGTGGGCAGCTATCTGATATGGCAGCAACCTCATCTGATCTATCTTGCAGAACTGATATACAGAGCCTACGCCGTCAAAGACCCAACGAACAATCCCAACGCATGGCTCAGAAGCCTGAATTCGCCAAACCCGAAGCAAGTAACCATACTCGAAAAATACGGTAATCTCGTAGAACAGACTGCCGAATTTATGTCGGACTTCACCGAATACGACAGCACCAACGACCGCTACATTCTGAGAGGCTATATCCCTGCGCAAGAAACATTGAAGGCCGACTCCACGACCAACTCTCCCTTTGAGCTAAGCTATTGGCTCACCACACTCAAGATTGCACAGCAATGGCGGGAGCGCAATGGGCAACCCCGACGAAAAGATTGGGACGACATCATCAGTAAGATTTCACCATTGGCCTATAACAACGACAAGTTATACCTTGCCGCTGAGACAGCCATCCAGACCTATACCGACCGCCGTTTCACAAGCGACCACCCTGCTTTGCTCGGCGCCATGGGTATGCTTCCCGAGAGTCGGCTAATCAACAACGATGTGATGAAGAACACGCTCGACTGGATATGGAACAACTGGAACTGGCCCACAAGCTGGGGGTGGGACTTCCCAATGACGGCCATGACCTGTGCCCGGCTTGGTGAGCCGTCGCGTGCCGTAGATGCTTTGCTCATGAAACAGCAGAAAAACACCTACCTTGTCAACGGGCACAACTATCAAGACGGACGGCTGCGTGTCTATATGCCGGGCAATGGCGGGCTGCTCACCGCCGTGGCCATGATGGCTGCCGGGTGGGACGGATGCACTTTGGGCACAAACCCTGGATTTCCGAAAGACTGGGATGTGCGCTGGGAGGGATTGCTGCCCATGCCATAAAACACCCAGAATTTTCAACTTCGTGGTGTCTCATGTCATACCGAAACGCCCAAACGCATAATCCAAGAACATGGACAAGCATAGGAAAAGATTGTTCGCCGTTCCATGTTCAATATTCAAAGAAATGATTATCTTTGCAGCCTAAGTTTTTCATTCAATGACAGATATTTGTTGTATCGGGCATATCACCCGAGACAAAATCATAACACCCAAGAGTACTGTCTATATGGCTGGCGGCACATCATTCTACATGTCGCAAGGCATCAGGCTGCTACCCGACAAGATAAGCTACAAATTGGTAACCAAAGTAGGACAGGGACAGTTGCCCGAAGTGGACAAGCTGCGCAATCTGGGCATAGACGTTTTGTGTTATCCCAGTTGCCATACTGTTTATTTCGAGAACAAATACGGCGCTGATACCAACCAACGCACCCAGCGAGTTTTGGCCAAGGCCGACCCCTTCACCATAGACGAGATGAAACCTCTCGAAGCCAAGGTGTTTCATCTGGGCAGCCTACTGAACGACGACTTTACTCCCAGTGTGGTGAAATATCTCTCCACCAAAGGCATGGTATCTATCGATGCCCAAGGCTACTTGCGCGAAGTGGTGGGCGAACAAGTTCGCCCCATCGAATGGAAAGACAAGAAGGAGGTGCTGTCCTGCACCAATATCCTGAAACTCAACGAGCACGAGATGGAAGTAATCACCAACTCCAAGAATCCGCGCACAGTGGCCATAAAGCTCGCCGAATACGGAGTCAAGGAAGTAGTCATCACACTTGGCAGCTTCGGTTCACTCATCTATGCAGAGAACAAGTTCTTCGAAATACCCGCCTACAAGCCCAAGGAAGTAGTAGATGCCACCGGATGCGGGGATACCTACTCCACAGGTTACCTCTACTGCCGCATGCAAGGCATGGATTATATGGAGTCGGGCAAGTTTGCGGCAGCCATGTGCACCCTGAAATTAGAGCACAGCGGCCCTTTTAACAGAACCGAAGCCGATATTCACAAGGTTATACGAGCCAACAAATAGACCGTTTCCCATCAATACAGAAGCCCGCATCGCCGGGCTTCTTTGCATTTCACACCGTTTTGACAACAAGTCCGTATATTGCTCTTCTCATAACCAATTCAACACAAGATTTCACCATTCCATACCATTTTATCATAAATTGTTTCGTTTATTAGAGCAGATTCATTTAATTTTGCAACATCAATTAAAATCTGTGTAGGACAATGGCCAATTTAAGATTAGAAGCAGTTACGGCAGCCTTCCATAAACGACCACTCGAAGTTGTGGCACCCATCGAGCGCCCATCGGAGTTTTTTGCACGCAAAGTATTCAATCGTCAGAAAATGTACA
>CAYVGR010000252.1:0-3901 GCA_964450065.1 uncultured Prevotella sp.
CGCAGAACGACAACACCAATGACAACACCATTGAATATGGGAAGAACGTCTCGGTAGATTTCAAAGAATCAACCACGGCTACGGCTTTCACCACCCATAAAGAGTTATCGCACCGCAAGGGCATTAACCCCACCGACGTGTTGTACGGTTTGATTCCCGGACTCCAGGTTAGTCAGAATCAGGGCACTGCATGGGACACTTACGGGGCACTGAACGTAAGAGGTCAAAACACGCTCAATGCCAAGAAGCCCTTGGTGCTTGTCGACGGCTTCGAGCGCGACTTGGGACAGATTTCCGTAGACGAGATAGAGCAGATTACCGTGCTCAAGGATGCTACCTCGACCGCGCTCTATGGCATGCGGGGTGCCAACGGGGTGATACTCGTTACGACAAAAAGAGGAGTTATGAGCAAGACCAAGATTAATTTCTCTTATGAGTACAACATGGCCAAGCCTTTCAGAACCCCCGAGTTGGTGGATGGATACACCTATGCACAGGCTCTGAACGAGGGCTTGCAGAACGACGGCTTCTCCCCGAGATACAGCGACAGGGAGCTGGCCGCATTCAAAGACGGCTCTATCCCAAGCGTTTATCCCAATGTCAACTGGTGGGACGAGGCGTTGAGAGACTACAGCAACGGCAACAATGCCATGTTCTCGGTAACGGGCGGAGGCCGCTATGTGAAATATTTCACGCAGCTGAACTATCTGAACGACAACGGTATATTGAAGCCCACGTCTGACAACGACGGCTATTCCACACAGTTTAAATATTCAAAGCTCAATATCCGAACCAACCTCGATATCGAGTTGACGAAGAATACGCAGGTGAAGCTCAACCTCTTTGGCACATTCTCCGAGCATAACAGACCCAATGCTCCTGTCCGCGACATCTTCGAGGCATTGTACACTGTGCCTGCCGGAGCATTCCCAATCAAAAACGAGCGCAACAGTTGGGCGGGAACCACCGACTTTGAAAACAACCCCGTGGCCATGATTTCGGGCACTGGATACGCGCGGTCGCAAAGGCGTAACTTCTATGCCGACATGACGCTCACGCGTCGTTTGGACGCGATACTCCAAGGCCTGTCTGCCAGCGTAAGCGTGGGACTGGACAACAGTGCCTCATACTGGGACTCCAACGCGCGTAAGTTTGGCTATGAGCAAACCACGTATGACTGGGGAAATGAGAAACTGACATTCAAGAATCTGCGCAACGAAACCGCACTGAGTGCAAGCCACTCGGTGGGAGCCTCCCAAAACCACTTCTACTTCAACGCTTCTGCCAACTACAAGAACCGTTGGGGAGACCACGCCCTGAGCAGCATGCTCAACTACAGCATGGACAAACTCACGGCCAAGGGGCAAAACAATTCGTATGCATTCGTAGACATGGCTGCGCAGGCGCACTACAGTTACAAGCAACGCTATATAGCTGACGTGGTTCTCTCGGGCACGGCATCGAGCATTCTCAAGCCCGGGCACAGATGGGGCGTGTTTCCTGCCTTGGGAGCCGGCTGGCTCATTTCAGAAGAGAGCTTTGCCAAATGCAACCTGATTGACCTGCTCAAGCTGAGGGCAAGTTATGGTATCTCGGGAAGGGCAGACTTTGACAACGACCTGTTTGTCGACATGTATGGCAAGGGCGAGAACTTCTTCTTCGGCAAGGAGCCTCAGGGTAGTTCTGGCCTGAAGGTGAGCCAGATTGGCATTGCAGACCTGACCTACGAGAAATCGCACAAATTCAACATCGGGTTCGACCTCAGAGCCTTTGGTAAATTGTCCATGGCTATGGATTATTTCTATGACCATCGCACCGATATCCTTGTGGGAGCAGGCGGAACGGTTTCGTCTATATTCGGTTTGCCTGTGCCCAAGGAAAACGCGGGGATTGTAGACAACCGAGGCTTTGAAACCGATATACACTGGACTGATTTCTCTAACGACTTGAAATATTCTGTTGGCGGAACAT
This sequence comes from uncultured Prevotella sp., assembly GCA_964450065.1. Taxonomy (GTDB): domain Bacteria; phylum Bacteroidota; class Bacteroidia; order Bacteroidales; family Bacteroidaceae; genus Prevotella. The sequence continues at coordinate 1,972 of CAYVGR010000252.1, forward strand.
TTAGCTTTGTCCGAAATAAAATCATAGAGCAAAACGAAGAGTACAGACCCTATGAATATCTCAGGCGGACAAATGGCAGAATGGGACAGTTGCGGGGATATGTCGTAGAGGGAATATACCAAGATCAGGCAGACATTGACAACAGAAAAGTGAAGCAAACCCTATCAGAGGTTCGCCCCGGAGACCTTAAATACAAGGATCTTAATAATGACGGTGTGATCGATGCCTACGACCAGAAGGCTTTGGGATATAGTAAATTCCCGGAAATCTACTATTCCATGGACTTGAACGTGGAATACAAGGGCTTCGGTGCGTTTGCCCTGTTCCAGGGAACCGGAAATGTGAGCGTGCTGACCAACACGCCGAGTGTTTATCATCCGCTGTATTCCAACAGAACGGTATCCACGGAATATTACAACAATCGGTGGACACCGGAAAACAAAAATGCAATCTACCCGAGGCTCACTTCTAAAGGTTCTGTCAACAATTACGCCAACAACTCTCTATGGGTGAAGAGCGGAGCCTATCTCAAGCTGCGCACGCTCGAGCTCTATTATAAGTTCAATACCCAACAACTGAAACCGCTTAAATACGTTAGCGGCGCCAAGGTGTATGTCAGGGGTTACGACCTGCTGTGCTTTGATGGCATCAAAATCATGGACCCGGAGAATATGGGAATGGGACATCCCTCTATGACAAGATGTGCCATTGGTTTCGACTTAACGTTTTAATCCTTAAAAAGAAGAACAATGAAGTATATAAAAATATTGATGATAGCTTTGGGCTTCGGCAGTCTCCTTGCAGGTTGCGACTTTTTGGACACCGGGGAGTCCACCTACTATGACAAGGACGACACTCTTTATGAGCCCTCCAGGGTTTCTCAGCTCTGCACACAGGTGTACAGCTATCTGCCTAATGGGTTGTCCGGTATTTCCGGAGCCATGCATGATGCGGCCACCGACGATGCGGTTCATGTGTACCAGACAGCAGCAATACAGCGTTTTGTGAACGGTACTTGGTCGCCCAACTACACGGTGGACGATGTGTTTTCCGAATACTACAAGGCCATACACGATGCCAACTTCTATTTGGAGAATTGTGTGGGTCTCACTTTTGATGATTGGAAAAACTCCGACGGATTCCAAGACACCTACAAGAGTTATCTCAACTATCAGTAAGAGGTGCGGTTCCTGCGCGCTTTCTACTATTTTGAATTGGTGAAGCGCTATGGCAGTGTGCCGTTGATCACCAAAACCCTGACCAAGGCAGAGGCCAACCAAGTCAGCCCGAGCAGCGTCGAAGACATCTTCAAGTTTATCATCAACGAATGTACAGAGGTGGCCGCCTTGTTGCCCGACAAGGTTACCTCCTTGCCCGGCGCCAAAGCCAACATGCAACGGGTAAGCAAGGGTGTGGCACTGGCTCTGAAATCGAGAGCCACGCTCTATTGGGCAAGCCCGCTCTTCAACAAGGATAACGATGAAACCAGGTGGAAAGCTGCTGCCGAGGCCTCCAATGAGCTGATCAGCAAGGCTTCAAACTTCGGCTATGCCCTTGATGCGAATTATAAGAATTTGTTTGGAGCCACCAATAACCAAAGTCCGGAGATGATTTTGTGCCGGCCAGAGGGAAAAGGCACGCGCTTCGAAGCGGCAAACTATCCTATGGGTGTGAAAAACGGTTCGGGTAACACCTGTCCTACCGAAAATCTTGTAAGTGCTTACGAGATGAAAGACGGGAGCCGCTTTGACTGGAACAACCCGGCTCACGCGGCAGATCCCTATTCCGGCAGAGACCCGCGCATGAAGATGACAATCGTGCACAACGGCATGAAATGGCCGGAAAAGATTGCCGTCGAGACGTTTGTTGGCGGAAAAAACGGGCAGCCGCTGCTCAATGCCACCACAACTGGATATTATCTCAAGAAATA
>CAYVGR010000253.1:0-3887 GCA_964450065.1 uncultured Prevotella sp.
TTTCAGAAACAGTTATGCCAAGACTGATCCGGATGCCACATTCATGCGCATGAAGGAGGATGCCATGAACAACGGACAGACCAAGCCGGGATACAACCTGCAGATAGGCACTGAGAATCAGTTCATCACAAACTACGCCCTGTATTGGAATCCTGCAGACGCCACTACTCTTCCATCCTTCCTCACCCTTGACCGGGCTCGTTGGGGCAAAATGCCAAAGACCGTCTGTGCTGACTCGGGATATGGAAGTGAGCAAAACTACGATTACATGGAAAGCAACGGTATAACAGCCTATGTCAAGTATAATTGGTTCCACAAAGAGCAGCGCCGGTCTTTTAAGGAAGACCCTTTCAGAGTGGAGAACATGTACTATAATGAACAGGAGGATTACTTTGTATGCCCGATGGGACAACACATGGAGCATGTAGGACATCAGAAATCCATAAGTGCCAACGGCTATATATCATGGACAGACACATACAGGGCCCGTCGGTGTGAGGGCTGCCCGCTCAGGGGACTGTGCTTCAAGGCCAAAGGCAACCGGACAATCCGGGTGAATCATAAACTCCGGAAATATAAAGAGGAAGCCTTCAGGTTGCTCACATCAGAAGAAGGACTTAAACACAGAAGCCGAAGGCCTATAGAACCGGAAGCGGTCTTTGGACAGATGAAGACAAACAAAAACTATAAACGCTTCCGTCATGCAGGTTTTGCCAAAGTCAATATGGACTTCGGCATCTTTGCCATTGCCTTCAATCTCCAGAAACTGCTCAAAAATGTCAAGGGAGAGCTGCCCAATGCCATAATGAAGGCTTATTGTCGCATTTTTAACTCTATTGTAGTGCAAATATGGATAAACAGGCAGAATCTACAAAAGTCTGTAAGAAAAACAGAACCTCATTACAATATACATGAATTTTGTAGATATGCGGCATAAATAAAAAGGTGTGCCAAAGGGTTACCTTTTGACACACCCTCATAGTATTAGCGTCGGCCTATGGCCGTGAGAGTCTTGTTATTCTTTCAACCTGTTTTCACGCCATTTGCGTGCACCGATACCCAGTTTGATGATGTTGCTCTGTTGAGCCTTGGCTGAGCTCTGGATGTTGATGTCGTTGATATCCTCGGTGTAGTGGTCGAGATGGTTGGCTATTTCCCCAATGATGTGTTTCGGGTTAGGCGAAACCATCAGTTCTGTTGCCGACAGATCGTCAACATGCACGGTAAGCTCGTCTGCGCCCATCGGGTAGATGCACGATGCAAGGAACTTACCTATGGAATTTGACTTCGCAGAGAATGCATTCGAGGTAAAGGGTTGCCCGGCAGTGAGGTTGTTGTTGGTGGTCCAGTTATTGCCCACGTCGAACGTCACGATGCCGGAGCCGTCTCCACCCTGAATGTTACGAATGTCGGAACCCTTGCTCAGCAAGCCGCGCAATGGATCGTTCTCGCTCGCCGTCACGGTGATGTAGTTGTTCTTGATGGTGAGTGTCGAGCCGCCCGGCATGTAACGGAAGTTTACAATCGGGTTGGCTGAGCTACGTGTCTGGAAGTTGATGAACGTGTTGTTGGTGATGCTGATGTTCCAGCGCACGGACTCATCCCACATGAGGTTACGGTTTTTGTCGGTAACGAGCGATCCCATAGGAGAGTTGTAGAACACATTGTTGTTGATGTCCACATTCTCCAGAATGTTGCTCTTGGGCTTGCCATTATGGTCGGCAAAGATAATCTGGTAGCCGGAACCGTTGTTGGAGTAGTAGCCGTCGTTGTAGAACACGCAGTCGGTCATCTTCAGGTTATGGATATAGAAGTCGTTGGAGCCCTGGATACGGAAGAAGCCTCGAATCAGGCCATTGAACGTACAGTTGTTCCATTCCAGCAGGTTGACATTGATACCCATTCCGTTGGAATACATGTTCATGAAGTAGTTGCCGCTTGCACTATAGTTTGAACCATCTTGTGAGTGCCCGTAGTTCTTGGCCAATGGCACGTCAATATTGAGGTCCATGAAACGTACGGAGTCGATGTCGAGCGCGATAGATGAATTTTCACCACTCTGAGGTTGGCGTCCGAGCATGAAGTTGCAAGTGTTCACCTTTGTTCCGGTTTGCGTTATACCGTTGAGCAACAACGTGGCCTTACCCTTGCCGTCGGCCAAGTCCTTGGGGTTGGTGCGCAGGGTGAAGCCCTTGTAGATAGATATGTTGGTGGTGCAGTGGTAGGTCTTGCCACCTTCGAGGTAGAATACTTGGTTCTCAGCGAGCGTGTTGCTTGCGCAATAGTCGTTGAGAATGTTGTCGAGCTTCATGGATTTGTAGGCGGAGATGTCGTAATAGGTGGCATTCTCGCCTATGCCCATCGTGTCGGTCATAGTGGCCACATGCTTGATGAGAATGGCTGGACCGGCATCTCCCTTGGTGCGCTTCATCAGGGTGTTGTAGCACGCATCTACCTTAACCTTGATGTCTTTATCCCATACGTTGATCACGTAGACGGAGTTCTCGGAGAGTCCCTCAATGTCCACGTATCCGCGGTTCCAGTCCTGGTCTGTCAGCTGGTAGCGGGCAAACTCGGCGGGAACCTTGGCATCGGGCGAAGAATTGCTGGCCTCGAGCGTGAGGTAGTCGACCTTGAAGTTCTGACCATCATTGGTGAAGTGCTCATTAAACGAGGTCATCTCGTCGACACTGTAGCCATTTGCCGATCGGTTGAGGTTGATCCTAACAGCGGTCTTGGTGATGTTACTTGCCTGAATAACAGACGGAACGATGTAGCGAGAGCTGGTCTGCAAACCGAGATAGTCGGCCCACTGCCGTCCGTCACCATAGCCGTACCATTTGGAGTTTGCAGGGTCGTCCTTGTCCAGCGAATGAAGGGTCTGGATGGCAAAACGATAGTCCGTTTGGTAGTCGAGGTCCTTGATGAGGAGATCCACCTGGTCGGGTCCAACGATGGTGTCGCCGGCGAGGTTGCCGTTGGCCTCGGCTTCCTCCCACGCTTCTTTCCCGCCCGAAACATAAGGCATAAGCGCCCACTTGATGCGGTAGCCGGCAGCCCCGTCCACGGTGTACCAGTAGAGATGAGCGTCGTTAAGGTCCTGAATCGTGCAGTTATAAGGGTCGGAATCGCCCTTGCCCGTATTGTTGTCACAACGGAACGTCGTCATGAACATACGGTTGGAGCTTGCATCTGTCGTGTCATCATCGCTGCACGAGGTGATGGAGCAAGCCGCTAATAAGCTGAGTGTATATAATAAGAATTTCTTCATTTTTTCATGTTTTATGGAAGGTTAGTTTAATAACCGTAGTTTTGGGAGTATTTCCCTGCCGATCGGGCAATGGCCTCCTCGGGATAGGGAAGCAGGTAACGCACGGCGGGAAGTTGGCTCACGTTGTAGCCCAGCGGGTTGACAACTTCTGCCACACCGTCCCTGACGATGTAGATGTTGCCGCTTTCGTTGGAGCGGATGTAGCCGTAGAGGGAATACATCACCTGAGCCTTGGGATAGCCGGCATCCTGCCACCAGTTGTAATAGTCGGTTTCTGTCCAGATGGGCGAGCTATTGGCATTGGGCAATCCCGTTACGTCTTTGTCGGAAAGGACAGTATATGGCAGTCCCTGCTGTTCCATATAGGTTGCCGGGGATACTTGTGGCACGGTGCCTGCGTGATACGGATTGACCACATAGCGCAAGGCAAGTGTCTTGTTGGGATAGAGGTTGCCATCTCCGGGGTTCTGGATGATACATGAGAAGATGTTGTAGGGCAGAATTTCTGACCACCGTATACCGTCGTACTCTTCTACCATGTCGAGCGTGGAGGATGTTCCTCCGGCGTTCTCGGCCACGGAATAATAGCGCAGGAAGGTGTAGAACAGGGTCTCGG
>CAYVGR010000254.1:0-3862 GCA_964450065.1 uncultured Prevotella sp.
GTAAACTAACTTTTCATTTAGCCATCCTATTCTTTTGAACAGATGAAGATATTCGGAATGAAACAATACATCTTCAGAAACGAATATACGTTCAGATTGAAACCTCATTCGAGAGTTGTTTATCCTGTCCATAAGATAAATTCCATTCCATGCAACATTCGGTATCTCTACTAACAACGATGAACTTATTGGTGCCGCAAGCATGTGACAAGATAATAATTCTATTTCTTCTTTACTGTAGAATTTATCATTATCATATCGATTAACTATTTCACCACAATTTCCATTGTCGTCAAAGTTTTGTACGTTGCAATAACAAACTTCAAGATTGTCTTGTTTTGCCTTACTATGTAGTTTTTCATACATTGTTTCTCCAGCATAGTCATCGCTATCTATGAAAGCTATATATTCACCGGTAGCAATCTCAATACCAGAGTTGCGTGCCATTCCAAGACCAGCATTCTGCTTGTGAATGACTTTTATACGCGCATCCTGTTTGGCATATTCATCACACATTGTGGGACAATTGTCGGGTGAGCCATCATCCACAAGAATTATTTCGATATCTTTCAATGTCTGATGCATCAAAGACTGCACACAGCGGTCAAGATACTTTTCTACATTGTATATTGGAACAATTATACTTACTTTCGGTTGGTTCATATCCTATTTTTTTTGTTTGGATTTTACATGGAAGTCAATCAAAGAGAATTATTCTGTCTTAATGAGCATCTCTACACTATTAGGGACTGCTTTATCTAAACCAAAGCCTGTTTTTCCATTATCTACTGATGTTAAAGGCTTTCCCTCTTGTTCTATAGATTTTATTTGCACCTTTTGTAATCTCTTGCGCCCATCCTCAAAGTAAAAGAAGTCACCAACTTTTATTTCTGTCTCTTGAATTTCGAGACAAATAATGGTATTTTGCTTGAAATAACTATACGGAACGTCTATAGATTTGAAGTTATTACGGAAATCTACTAATCCAAAATCAAGAAGGCATTTTCGTGCATTTTCTTTAGTGGTGATCCCATTATTTATCTCGAAATAGAGGTTGAATAATTGATATGTATATGCAAGGCCTCTGCAAGAGTTCTTGGCATCTTGTATCTGAGTGCTGTTAAAAGGAGGAAGTGTACGTTTCAATGGTTCCTTGCCCATTTCATTATTGACAATGTATAATCCATATACAGTATGATATTTGTGTTCATGAAAGCGACGAAGTATGTTCTTTTCAATCTGTGCACATTCATTATCAGTTGAAGTTCCATGCACGCCTTTTACTTCAATTATGAGCAGATCATTAGCATTTAGTTCAACTCGGATGTCCTCTTGAAGTAGACCACCTTCATCTACTTCATCATCGGCTTTTTCCACATTGTCAAAACCTAACCACTGCAAGTAATTGACAACATCCTCGACTAAGTCATCGCCAGTATCTGTCAACATGCCGTAAAGAAAAGCAAGCTTATCATGGCATTCCTTTATTTCATTATCTTTTGCTTCAATATCATCTTCTGCCTTTTGTTTAATAGCTTTCTTTTCCTGCTCTAATTTTATAACATCTGGTAGTTCATATTCATCTTTAGTAAGCCAAGCATTGGCAGTCTGCATAGGGAAGAACTCAGATTCATATTTATAGAGGAAATTGTAAAATAGCCGTTTTAGAAGTTTCAGCTTATCTTTAAGTTGTGGCAACATTATAGATACGTTGCCGTTCGAGTTATTGAAGTATATATATGAAATAATGTCACCTTGATCGTTAGTTAATAGTGGAATAAAATCCTTAGACAGATTATTATCAGGCATACGAGGATGAAAATATGTTTGTACATAAGACATTTCATCTGTCAAGCCCTCAAATAAATCATAAGAGAGCTGGTATTCAGTAAGCTTAATCTTGTCACCATTTATGTTTTCTTTACAGAAATCTTCAAGATATTGGTAATTTGTTAACGTTGCTATATCTTTTAAATATCTGTCATTAAACATCCCCTTATAACTTGCCTGATAGATCTCTTCTTGGAAATTTATTTTTATGATTGGACTTCTTTTCTTTCTTAGACCTTCGCTTACATAATTACAACCAAGTGGAACCGGATCATATTGATTTTGAGGGCGATGAATAACCAAACTAACTATACTATCATTACTATCATTATTTAACAAAGCTATAGACTTGTTATTTTGTGACAAATATTCTTCAACTTGCGAATGATGCATATCTTCAATAATAACATCATATTCGTGAAGGTTTTCTGGAAGATTAATTCTATTACTAATAGTCAGATAAGATTTCGTCTCGAATTTACCACAAGCATCGACCTTTGGACCATAACCTCCATGAAACACATCCATTCCTTCATCTTCAAGGAATTTATATACATCATCGGAAAGATTGATGCCCAATACTCGTGTCTTATAGTTTTCGTCTGCCATAATATTATTAACTTTCCTCAAAAATTAATACCGATTGTTATTAATCACGATTGTGCCATTCCTTTAACTTAAATAGGAATTCGAATGGTCTGATAGTATGAAAATTCCTGAAATACCAAACATATGGAAATCTTATCTTTGTACCCATAAGGAATTTGTTGCTAAATTTATAAAATGCTGGATACTTTTTTCTTATAGACTTATCATATATAATAAAAGCCTCCTTATTTTCTGTTAATCCATATCTTATTGCCTTATTAAAGAGATTCACATACCATCCTTTTACCTTATTATTCATATAAGTTCTAGAGAGTATCCATTCTTCATGATGTACTTCCCATAAACTTATCATTCTGTCGAGCACTTTCATCTCTTGCGGAACGGCATTCGCAAATATCTTTGGATCCATTGTCTGGCCTTCTCTCCCCATTAAGTATTTATATAAAGGAATTGCAATATAATATGCAGATCTGACTGTAGACATTGGCCAAAAAGTCCATTCTTGATCTGTGTATGATATTCCCTCAGTTTGGACATAACCAATATCTTTTAGATTAATAGTTTTATATGCAACACAATGCATTTGAACATATGCTGGAGATTTCTGAAAATTAAATAATGTGTATTGTGGAGCCTTGACTTTCCAATAATCAGTCTGTTTACCTTTTTCATTAACAAGAATTGCATCTGATAGAATAAGGTCCACATCTATTTTTGTTAGTATATTAATATACTTTTCAAAATAAATAGTATTAAACGAATCATCCGCATCAAGTACTTTTACATACTTGCCTGTTGCTTCTTTTAAACCTCGGTTGACACAAGAACCATAGTTACCATTCTCCTTGTCAATGACCCGGAATGTCTGTGGATACTTATCCTGGTACTCGTGTCCTATGGCAGAGGAAGAATCCTTGCTGCCATCGTTTATTACAAGTACTTCCACCTTGTCCATGTTTGGTACAATCAGTGAGTCCAAGCAATGACGTAGATACTTCTCCATGTTGTAGGTGGGAATGATGATAGTTAATATCTTATCCATAATTGTTATATGATCTCGAGCTTAAAACATTTTCATGACTTTCTCAATGATGGGAGCCATATCGTAATACTTGTATTCGGCAAGGCGACCACCGAAGATGACGGCCCCATCCTGACCTTCCCCCGTAGGGAAGGAAAGTGCAGCAGCTTCAGAGCGATACTTGTCGGCGAGTGCATTATTGGCTGCATCGTTGACAGGGTAGTATGGTTCCATGCCATCTTTGTACTCGGTAGAGTACTCCTCACAGACAACGGTCTTGGGATTGTCGTAGACCTGCTGACCGAACATCTCGAAATGCTTGTGCTCAATGACACGGGTGTAGGGGACATCATGGGAAGTGTAGTTGACTACCGCGTTGCCCTGATAGTTGGGTGTGTTCTC